>DASXCH010000135.1:0-16523 GCA_036491275.1 Caulobacteraceae bacterium | reverse complement strand
GCGCTTCGGCGGCGGAATACGCGCTCATTCTGGCGCTCGTCGCCATCGCCATCATCGGCGGTCTGACCCTTCTCGGCACCACGATCAACGCGGTGCTGTCGAGCGGCGCGGGCGCGATGTAAGCCGCTTCCGAGCGGTTTCGCGCCGCGCGGAGCAACGGACTTTAGACGGCGGCCCGGGTTTGGGGGGCGCGAGCCTCTCAAATGCCGGGCCGTCTATATCTTTGGGATCCAACCGCGAAAGGGGACGAGATGTCCAAGTTTGTCGAATTCCTGGGCGATGAATCCGGCGCCTCGGCGGCGGAATACGCCCTCATCCTGGCGCTCGTCGCCATCGCCATCATCGGCGGCCTGACCGTCCTCGGCACGACCATAAATGCTGTGCTCTCTAAGGATGCATCCTCGATGTAACTCGCCGCCGCCGGCGCTGCCGGGCGGAATGTCGAATGAGTTGCCGGCCCTACGTGGAACTGAGCCTCCGCGCCGGGCCGTCGTCTTTTCTGGCCATCGCGTACGGCGATCAGGGTGGGCAAGATCGGCGTTTCCGCCGTGATCTGAGCGTTTGGGCTGACCTTCAGAGACTGGCCCTCGGAGGAAGCCACCTCGATTTGCGACGGTTCGCCCGCCGAGGGAAGCAGGGTCCGTTAACCAAGTTTAGCGCTACCAGGGGTGCGGCGAATTCGTCCGAACCGTGGCGACCCTCTCTATTTAACCTTGCCGCAAATCCGTCTGACTGATATCGAAGTCAGTAGAAAAGACTTTCAGGTCTTTCCGGTAAGGCTTGTTGGGGGACGACTGGAATGCCTCTCCGCACTATCGCCACCTTCGCGATCGCCATCGTTTTGGGCTTGATCGCCGTGGTTCTCATCCAGGTTTACATCGGCTCCTCGCACAAGGCGCAGGTGGCGCAGGTGCAGGCCGGCGTCGGTTCGCCCGTGGTTGTGGCGTCCGCGCCAATCACCCGAGGCGTTGTAATCACGCCACAGTTGCTCAAGGTCGTGAACTATCCGACCGGATCGGTTCCCCAGGGCGCCTTCACCTCGCCCGCCCAGCTCACCGGCGGCAAGGACGTCCAGCGGATCGCCCTGCGCGACTTGAACCCTGACGAGCCTGTTCTGGCCTCTCGGGTCACCTCGCCGGGCCAGAAGCTGAGCATGGCCACGGAAATCGATCCGGGCATGCAGGCGGTGACCATGAGTTCGGACGCCATCAGGGGCGTCGCCGGCTTCGTGTTCCCCAACGATCGCGTCGACCTCCTGATGTCGCGCACGGTCGGCAAGGACGAGAAGAGCCAAATGGGCATCACCCAGGTTATCGCCGAGAACGTCCGGATCCTCGGCATCGACCAGTCTGACGACCAGGAACAGAACAAGCCGACGGTGACCAAGGCGATCACCATCGAGGTCACGCCCGAACAGGCCCAGGCCCTCACCCTGGCCCAGTCCATCGGCAGCGTGTCCCTGGCCCTGCGCCACGTTCAGGATACGGCTCCCGTGGGCCGCTTGGTGACGACGGCCGCGTCGTTCGGGTTCTTCGCGCCGCCTTCCGAGCCCAAAAAGGTCGCCGGGCCAACCGGCCCGACAGTCCGGGTCACTCGGGGAGCGGAAACGTCTGTGGTACAACTCAGCCGGCGCTGAGTCTCGGCGGCGCCGGTAAGGCGCCGACCTGCGTAACTAGAGGGGGTACACCGGTTATGACGAGTTCAACGGCGCCAAGGCCGCGTTCGGCGGTCGCGGTGCGAATCACGGCCCTGCTGGCCGGTTTCTGCGTGGCCGGAGCGCTGGCGACGAGCGCCGCGGCCCAGGGTGCGCCGCCGCCGCCTCCGGGCATGACCAGCTATGAGCTCGACGTCGGCGCGGGCAAGTCCCAGGTTCTGGAGACCCCTGGCGTTTACACCGATCTGATGGTGGGCGATCCGAAGGTCGCCGACGTGGTGCCGCTCACCACCCACTCGGTCTATGTCGTCGGCAAAAGCGTCGGCGCGACCTCGCTGTCGATCTACGGCCCCGGCAAGCGTCTGATCGCCACGGTCGACGTGGTCGTCGATCCCGATATCGCCGATCTTCAGACCCGCCTGCGCGAAATCATTCCGGAGGAGAAGGACATCGCCATGCGCATGTCCAACGACTCCCTGGTCATTTCGGGCACGGTCAGCAGCCCCGTTGCGCTCCATCGGGTGGTGGAACTGGCTGAAACCTACGCGCCGGGCAAGGTGATCAACATGCTGGGCGTCGAGGGCGCCGAGCAGGTCCAGCTCGAAGTCCGGTTCGTCGAGATGGAGCGGTCGACAGCCAAGGCGCTGAGCGTTGGTGTCTCGCGCACCTCGGTCACGGGCAATCCGCAATTCAACTTCAATTCGGGGCCGGCGACGCTCGGAAATGCCGGGGGCATCGGGAGCATTGGCGGCCTCGTTGGCACGCCGGGTTTTGCGTCCCTCGGCTTCCATACCCCGGACGGCACTCTCACCTTCACCCTGGATGCGCTCGAGACCAAGGGCGTGATCAAGACCCTGGCCGACCCAACGCTCGTGGCCATGTCGGGCGAGCAGGCCAGCTTCCTGGCCGGCGGCGAAATTCCGATCCCGTCGGCCCAGGCCGGCGGCCTCAACAACATCATCACCGTGCAATATCAGCCGTTCGGCATCTCGCTCGGCTTCACGCCGACCATCCTCGACGGCGGCATGATCAACCTCATCGTCAAGCCGGAGGTGTCGAGCATCGATTCGGCCAACAGCGTCACACTCAATGGCATCACCATTCCGGGCCTCAAGATCCGGCGGGCGAGCACGACGGTTGAACTCCGCGACGGCGAATCCTTCGTCATCGCCGGACTGCTGAGCGACTCCTACCAGAACCAGATCAGCGCCTTCCCGCTTTTGGGCGACATTCCGGTTCTGGGCGCCCTGTTCCGATCTCCCAGCTACCAGAGGGACCAGACCGAGCTGGTGGTGGTGATCACCCCGCACCTAGTGGTGGCGCGTCGCGGGCCGATCGCCCTTCCGACCGATCATTTCACCCCGCCGTCAGACTATGAACTGTTCCTGTTCGGCATGCTGGCCGGCCAGGGAGCCAACATCCGCCCCGAGGATCGTGCGCTGATGTCGCAAGACCCGGCCAAGGGCGGCGTCGAAGGCCCGTACGGCCACGTGCTTTATTAGAGAGGAGAGCGTTTCCATGAAACTCAAGACCGGACTGATGGTGACGACCCTCGCCGGCGCCGGCGTTCTTCTCGCGAGTTGCGCCGATCAGGGCGGCCTTGATCGCGAGTGGAGGTCGATGGATTTCGGCCGCGCCGTCCATGAGGACATGGCGGCCCAGATCGCCGACCCCGACGCGTCCTATAAAGGGCCGCCGCCCCCTGCCAACGGCGCGCGAACCGAATTGGCTCAGAAGCGATATGAGACCGGCAAGGTCATTCAGCCTCAAGCGCCAAGCAGCTTGGCCACTATTATTGGCGGCGGCGGCGGCGGCGGTGGCGGCGGCGGCGGCGGTTCGAGTGGGCCGTGAGCCATGGCCTCAGCATTCAAGAGTCTCCGTTTCGTTTCGAAGCCATCGACGACGGGGCTTGCTGTCCCTCCAAAATGGGCGACAGTGGCCTTGGGGCGAATTGCCGCATTCCCGGCCGCATCGGTCGCAACGACAATCGCCATTTCCGCTAAGGTACGCTAGCGGAGGTAGCGCGAAATGAACATGACGCTGAACATGGCCTCAGCAGACGACGCCCGTAGTGCGAGAACGGGTCTGACCCGGATCGGCTACGTCGAAGGCGCCATTGGCGGACCCGATCGGGTTGCGTCTCTCGCCGCGCTGTTCCCACAGGTGCAGTTCGTCAGCGTTGGCTCGACTTGGCCGCCCCGGGCCCTCCCGGGTCTGGGGGCCATGATCGTCAGCGTATCCGCCAGCGACGCCGACGAGGCGCAACGGCGTCTGGCCAATCGGCCCGGCGGGCCGCCGATCATCGTCGTGCTGAGGGACGGCGACGTCGCCGCCTCCCGCAGGCTGATGCAGGCTGGCGCGGGCGACATCCTAGTCGCCCCCGTGCAGGAAGCCGCTCTGGCGATGAGTCTGGAGCGCATGCTGGCGACCATCGCGTCCCAAAGCGACAAGGCGCCGGTCGGCAAGGTCGTCGCTCTTCTGAAGGCCGGAGGCGGCGTGGGCGCGACCGCGGTCGGCGTCCAACTGGCGGCCATGATCGCCAGCCACGGCGAGGCCGGCGGCGGCGTGTGCTTCGCCGATATGGACGTTCAGTTCGGAGTCGGCGCTCTGTTCCTCGACATGGGCGCGTCGATGACGCTGACCGATGTTCTCGAGGGCGGCGGCCCGCTGGAGGAAACGCCGCTGGGCACGGCCCTGGCGCTTCATCGCAGCGGCGCCCGGGTGCTGGCGGCGCCACGCGATCTGATGCCGCTCGAGGCGATCGGACCCAAGCAGGTCGAGAGCCTGCTCACCGCGCTTCGGCGGGACTTCGCGTTGACGATCCTCGACATGCCGACGTCGTGGACGGCGTGGACCAACCATGTATTGCATATCGTTGATCAGATTGTTCTGATCACCAACCTCTCGGTGCCGCACGCACACCTGGCGAAAGCCCAGCTCAAGATGCTGGCGGCGCAGAGACTGGACACGGTTCCCCTGACTCTCGTCTGCAACAGGCTGAGCGTCGAGAGCAAGGCGATCGTGTCACAAAAGGCGGCTGAGAAATCCATCGGGCGGGACTTTGATTTTGTCATTCCGGAGGACCGAGCCATGATGAATGAAGCGCTCGCGCAAGGTTGCGAGCTGTCCAGCGTACGCATGGGAACCAAGGTCGAGCGAGCTATCGCCGATCTTGCCAATTCCATCGTGCCCACCACCGTTGCCGTCGAATCCAAGCGCAAGTGGTTGTGGCAATGACGCTCTGGACCGAAAACGAATCCCGGGGGGCGTCCGGCCTGCAGAAGGCGGCCAACGCCCCCATCGAAGGCGCCAGCGCCCTGAAGTCGCGCATTCACTCCAGGCTGCTCGACGTCCTCAACCTGGCGATGATCGAGCGCACCCCGCGCGAGACGCTTCGTCATGAGGTGCGCGGCGCGGTCATCGAGCTGTTGGCCGAGGAAAAGCGGCTGCTCACGCCGCTGCAGACGGACCGGCTGACCGATGACGTCCTGGACGAGATCCTGGGCCTCGGACCCTTGGAGCCGCTGCTCAAGGACGACACCATCGCCGATATCCTGATCAACACGCACGACACCGTCTACGTCGAGCGCAGGGGCCGTCTCGAACTGACGGACGTGACCTTCCAGGACACGCGGCACCTGGTGCGGATCATCAACAAGATCGTCTCGGCGGTGGGTCGCCGCGTGGATGAATCCCAGCCGATGGTCGATGCGCGCCTGGCCGACGGCTCGCGGGTCAACGCTATCATTCCGCCCCTGGCGGTGGATGGCCCGCTGGTGTCGATCCGGAAGTTCGCCCGCGACGCCCTCAGCGTCGACAATCTGGTGGGCTACGGCAGCCTGACCGACGAAATGGCCTTGACCCTGAGGGCCATTGTCCAGGCGCGGCGCAACGTCCTGATTTCCGGCGGCACGGGCTCCGGCAAGACGACCCTGCTCAACGCCATGTCGTCCTTCATCGACATGAGCGAACGGATCGTCACCATCGAGGACTCCGCTGAGCTGCAGCTGCAGCAGCCGCACGTGGGCCGCCTCGAGACTCGGCCGCCGAACATCGAGGGCAAGGGCGAGGTCGCCCAGCGCGACCTGGTCAAGAACGCCCTGCGGATGCGTCCCGACCGGATCATCGTCGGCGAGGTGCGGGCCGGCGAGGCCTTCGACATGCTTCAGGCCATGAACACCGGCCACGACGGCTCGATGACCACCGTCCACGCCAATACCGTTCGCGACGCGCTGACCCGGGTCGAGCAGATGATCGGCATGGCGGGTCTCGATATCTCCTCGCGGTCCATCCGCCAGCAGATCGCCTCGGCCATCCACGTCGTGGTCCAGACCGAGCGGTCGGAGGACGGCAAGCGGCGGGTGATCTCCATCGCCGAGATCCTCGGCATGGAGGAAGAGACCATCACCATGCAGGAGGTCTACAAATTTCGCCGTCGAGGCAAGGACGACGAAGGCGCGATTCTGGGCGAATATGAGCCCACCGGCGTCCGTCCGAAGTTCCTCGAGTTCCTGAGCACCCGCGGAATCAAGCTCGATCCGCAGATGTTCGCCCCGCCCACGAGAAGGTCCGCGTAGCTCCCATGTGGATAGTGCTCGCTTACATCATGGCCTTCGTGGCGGTGGTGATGATCGTGCAGGCCGCCGCCGGTCTGGTGTTCCAGGCCGGGGATCGGTCGCGCCGGGTGAATCGCCGCCTCGATCTCCTCAATTCGGGGATGTCGCGCGACCAGGTCTTCGAGGCCCTGGTGCGGCGCAGGCCGAAAGACGCCCTCTCGTCGGCGGCGCCTGACCTCTACGACCGAATCTCGAACTATTTCCGTCAGGCCGGCGTGATGGTGACGCCACAGAGGTTTGTCATCGGTCTGGCGGTGATCGCGGGCGTGGTGATCGTCATCGGCTTCCTCGGTCTCTCGGTCGCCCAGAAGGGCGGCGGCGTTCTCGTGAATTTCCTGGTCGCCACCTTTGGCGGTGTCGCCCTGGTGCTCCTGGGCTCGGTGGTCTGGCTGGGGATCATGCGCAACCGCCGGATGCGCCGGCTGGAGGAACAGCTTCCTCTGGCGCTCGACGTCACGGTCCGGGCGCTGCGCGCCGGCCACCCGCTGATCATGTCGGTCAAGCTGGCGGCCGAGGAGATGCAGGATCCGATCGGTTCCGAATTCGGCCTGATCGTGGACGAGACCAACTACGGCATGGAGTTCCGCGACGCGCTGACCAATTTCGCGCACCGCACGGGCTCCGAATACGCCCACTTCTTCGCTGTCTGCGTATCGATCCAGAACGAGACGGGCGGCAATCTGGCGGAAATTCTCAACAACCTCTGCCAGGTGATCCGCAACATGCAGACGCTTCACCTGAGGGTGCGGGCCCTTTCGGCCGAGGGGCGGATGTCGGCGCAGATCCTGACGGCGCTTCCGATCGGCCTGGTGTCGTTCCTGATGCTGAGCCAGCCGACCTTCTACACCAGCAAGTTCGGCGATCCGCTGTTCTGGCCGGGCGCGGCGATCATTATCGCCATGTTCCTGGTCGGCCAGTTCATGATCAACCGCATGGTCAACTTCAAATACTGATCGGGCGCGCCGATGACCCAGTTCCTATCGATTCTCCTGGACCTAGCAGTCTTCGCGCTGGTCGCGTTCGGCGTCTTCGTCATTGGCCGTCGGCTCGAGGCTCAGCAGAGCGTCCAGCGGCGTCTGCGTGGCGACACGCCACAAGGCGAGGTCAAGAGAAAGCGGATCGTTTCGCCGTTGATGCGGCCCAACGAGGTCAAGAGCCCGGTCCTTCAGTGGGTGCAGCGCACCACCCTCACCGACCCGGAAGAGCGCAACAGGATGCGTCGCGAGCTGGCCCTGGCCGGTTTCGACCACCCCGCCGCGCCGGCGATATACGTGATGGGCCGCTTCATCATCGCCGCGGGCCTGCCGACCGTCTTTGTTTTCAGCCAGACGATCAGCGCCACCCCGATTCGCGGTGTCCTGTTCGTGGTCATCGCCGTCGGCCTGGCGATCGTCGGCTTGATCCTGCCACGCGCCCTCGTCCAGAACCGGATTAATTCGCGCAAGACCGAGATCGAGAACGAGTTTCCCGACGCGCTCGACCTGATGGTGGTGTGCGTCGAAGCGGGGCTCGGAATGGAAGGCGCGATCGTGCGCGTGGGCGATGAGACTCATGAGTCCCATCCCAGGATCTCTTTCGAATTCCAGATGGTCTCCCTGGAGCTGCGCGCCGGCCGCACGCGGGCCGAAGCCCTGAGGCACATGGCCGATCGCTGTCAGGTGGAGATGATCAACTCCTTCGTCGCCCTGATGATCCAGACCGACGCCCTGGGCGGCTCGATCGCCCAGACCCTGCGCACCTATTCGGCCGAAATGCGCACGCACCGCATGCTCAGGGCCGAGGAGAAGGCCATGCGCCTGCCGGTGCTCCTCACCGTGCCGCTGGTGCTCTTCATTCTGCCGACGATCATGGGCGCGGTCATGCTGCCGCCGGTGATCGACGCCATCCGCAACTTCCTGCCGGCCATGGGGGGCAAATGAAAACGACCCGTCTCACTTCCGCGCTGCTCGCCGGCGCGCTGCTTGCCGGTCTCGGCGGCTGTGCGCATTTCCCGCAGAAGTTCGCCAGCCTGTTCGGCCATGCCAGAGCCGTTCCCGCGGACATCGGTCAGGTCGGCCCCTATGCCGCCGAGGACCGCCTCTACGCCGACGCCGTCAGGGCGATCGACAAGCGTAGCTACGGCGAGGCGCTCGACCTGCTTCAGGTCGCCCGCGACAGCCGCCCGAGCGATCCGCGGGTGCTGACGGCCATGGGCGTGGTCTATGACAAGCTCGGCCGTTTCGACCTCAGCGACCGCTATTACGACCAGGCCGAGCAGGCCGACCCGGGTTCGCGGATCGTCGCCATGGACCGTCGCTATTCAATGATTCTGCGCAACGCCGGCCAATCCGCTGAGCACATGGATAGCGGTCCGGTGCTGGCCCAGGCCCAGCCGGCCGTGCTGACGCCCGTGTCGAACCGCGCGGCTCGCCCGGCGGCGCGAATCCGCCTCGTCGCTGACGCCAGCGGCGTCGTCCGCATGAGCCCGCGTCCGGCCGTCCAGCGCGCCGTCTCTGCGCCGGCGCCCGTCCTCTCGCCGACCGATCGGCTCTACGCCGACGGCGTCGCCGCCATCCAGAAGCGCGACTATGGCGAGGCGATCGGATTCCTCAGGCAGGCGCGGGAGATGTCCCCGGGAGACGCCCGGGTCCTGACCGCGCTGGGCGTGACCTATGACCACCTCGGCCGTTTCGATCTGAGCACCCGCTACTACGATCAGGCCGGAAAACTCGACCCCGGCTCGGAAGTGCTCGCTCAGGACCGCCGCACCTCGCAGATGCTGCAGCAGCACGGCGGCTTTGCCGGACCCGACGATGTCGTCGTCCTGGCCGGCGCGGCGCCCAAGGCGGCCACGCTGAACCTGGCCAAGGCGCCCGCAAGGACGCGTCACGGCGCCTAGGGAATCAGGTAGCCTCGAGGCGCCTGATCAAAATGGGGAGTCCAAAGTTGCGTAACCTCGTCGCGATGAGCCTGCTTCCGGCGGTGGCAGTCGCCCTGAGCCTGGCCGCGGGACCGACCCTGGCCGGGCCGTTTTCGCACATGTTCTCCAAGCCCGCGAAAGAGCAGAAGGGGCCCGCCGGCGATCACGCCGACGCCATTGCCGATCAGGTCCGCGAGGCCCTCGACGAGCGCCGCTTTGTCGACGCCGGCGACATTCTGGAAAAGGCCAGGCTCGATGGCGTGAAGTCGCCGAGGCTGACGACGCTTGGCGGTGAGGCGCTGCTGGCCCAGGGTCGCTTCGCCGACGCGGCGCCGGTCTTCCGCTCCGTGGAAAACGATCCGAGCGTGCGGCCGATGGCGCTGGAGGGCGAGGGGATCGCCCTCTCCGAGATGGGCAGGTCCGACCAGGCCTTCGCCGACCTCAAGCAGGCGACGGCGCTCGACAAGACCCGCTGGCGGGCCTGGAACGCTCTGGCCCGCGAATACGACATTCGCCACGACTGGAAGGAGTCCAAGGCGGCCTACGCCCAGGCCCTGGCCGCGTCCGGCGCCGAACAGGCGATCGTGCTCAACAATCGCGGCTATTCGCATCTGCTGCAGAACCTCCCCGAGCAGGCGACGCCCGATTTCGTGGCGGCCCTGGCCAAGGATCCGGACCTGAAGGCGGCCCGCACCAACCTGCGCATCGCCATGGCCGTTCAGGGCCAGTACGATCGCGCGGTCACGACCGGCGCCGGCGATGATCGGGCGGCGGTGCTCAATAACGTCGGCCTGGCGGCGGCCATCCGCGGCGACTACCGCGAGGCCGAGAGGCTGCTGACCCAGGCGATCGAGATCAAGGGCGACAATTACGAGCGCGCCGCTGACAATCTGCAGCTCGCCAAGAACCTCGAAGCCCGCATGGCGACGCAGAGCACCTCGGCCGTTACCACGCTCAATGACCATCCCTGAGATCGTCCGCCAGGGCGCTCTTCTCGGAATCGCCACGCTTCTCACCGCGGTGCTCGCCTATGCCGCGGTCAATGACGTCCGGGAGCGCAAGATTCCCAACTGGACGGTGCTGACCTGCCTGGGACTGTTCGTCGCCTGGGCGGTCTTCCATCCGCTCAACTGGGACCTGTGGGCGCTGGGCGCCGGCGTCGTCGCCTTCCTCATCACCTTCGGCCTCTATATGGGTGGCGTGATCGGGGCCGGCGATTCCAAGCTGTTCGCGGCCGTGGCGCTTTTCACCGGCATGGGCCAGCTGGCGATCCTGGCCCTGGCGACCGCGGTGATCGGCGGGGTGGTGGCGATCGCCGGCTTTCTCATCAGGCCCACCCGCGGCCTGGTGATGCTGAAGATGCGCGGGCGCGGCGATTTTGGCCGTGGCGTTCCCTATGGCGTCGCTATCGCGCTCGCCAGCGGCGCCCTGGTCTGGGCGGCCGCCCTCGGCGCCCATCTGCCGGGCTATCCCGGCTAGCGGCCGGAAAGCATCATTCGCGCGGCCTTCTCGGCGATCATCATCGTCGGCGAATTGGTGTTGCCCGAGACGATCGCCGGCATGACCGAGGCGTCGGCGACGCGTAGTCCCTCGATGCCCAGGACCTTCAGCGTCTCATCGACCACCGCGCCGGCATCGTCCCCGGCGCCCATGCGCGCGGTGCCCACGGGATGGAAGATGGTCGTGCCGAGCCGGCGCGCCGCCTGCATGAGTTCTTCGTCGGTTTCGACCGCCGGCCCCGGCAGCACTTCTCGAGGCTTCAGCCTCTGTAGCGGCCGCTGGGCCACGATCCGGCGGACGATGCGCAGGGACTGAACGGCGACCCGCTCGTCCTCCGCCGTGGAGAGATAGTTGGGCTGGATCAGCGGCGGCGCGCGGGGATCGGGGCTCGCCGCATGGATCGCGCCGCGACTGGTCGGGCGAAGATTGGCGACGCTGATCGTCACCGCGTCGAAGCGGTGCAGCGGGTCGCCGAACCTGTCGAGCGAGAGGGGCTGGACGTGGAATTCCAGGTTCGGTGTCGCGTACTCGTCGGAGGAGCGGGCGAAGGCGCCCATCTGCGACGGCGCCATGGTCAGCGGCCCGCGCCGCAACGCGGCGTATTCCAGGGCCATCAGCGCACGCCGCGCGGGCGAGGCGTAGAGGGTGTTCATCGTCGGCGCGCCGACGATCCGGTAGTAGGGCCGGATCTGCAGATGGTCCTGCAGGTTCTCGCCGACACCCGGCAGAGCCCGCCGGACGGGAATGCCCAACGCGCTCAGTCGGGCGCCTTCGCCGATGCCGGAAAGCTCGAGCAGCTTGGGCGTCGCCACCGCCCCGGCCGCCAGCACGATTTCGCCGCGCGCGCGCGCCTCGAACCGCGTCCCGTCCGCTCGCGCGCCCGTGACGCCGACGGCGCGGCCGTCCTCGACGAGGAGCGCGTGAACCTCGACTCCCGTCTCCAGTTTCAGGTTCGGCCGTTTCAGCGCCGGCTTCAGGAAGCCGCGAGCCGCGCTCCATCGCCGGCCGGTCTTCTGGTTCACCTGGAAATAGCCGGCGCCGAAGTTATCCCCGGTATTGAAGTCGGCGCTGGCGGGGACGCCTGCCGCGGCGCAGGCTTCGGCGAATGCGTCGAGCACAGCCCAGCGCATGCGCGGGTGCTCGACGCGCCATTCGCCGCCCTTGGCGTGCAACGGCCCAGGCGGATCGATGTGATCCTCCTGGGCGAGGAACAGGGGCAGGACGTCGTCCCAGCCCCAGCCGGCCAGGCCCATCTGGCGCCAGCGGTCGTAGTCGGCGGCCTGGCCGCGCATGTAGATCATGGCGTTGATCGCCGATGAGCCGCCGATCACCTTGCCGCGCGGATAGCGCAGCGTGCGGCCCTCGAGGCCCGGCACGGGCTCGGTCTGGAACATCCAGTCGGCGCGCGGATTGCCGATCGAGAACAGGTAGCCGACCGGGATATGGAACCAGATCCAGTTGTCGCGGCCACCCGCCTCCAGCACCAGAACGCGGTTCTTCGGATCGGCCGACAGGCGGTTGGCCAGCACGCAGCCGGCCGAGCCTGCGCCGACGACGATATGGTCGAAGATCTCCAGGTCCTTGCGGGTCTCGGCCAAGTGCGTCTAGAGCGCTCCGGCCATCCGCGCGAAGGCGAGGGCCGTGCGGTCCTCGAGATAGGGCCCGATGATCTGGGCCCCGATCGGCAGGCCGCCCTTGGTCTTGCCGACGGGGATCGAAGTCGCCGGCAGGTTGGCGAAGGTGGCCACCGCCGGCCAGCCGATCTGGTTCATATAGGGGGTCACCTGGCCGTCGATGGTCAGCGTGCGGCTGTTGAATTCGCTCTGGTCGTGCTTGAACGCCGGCACGCCAAAGACCGGCGCGACCACCACGTCGAAGTCGCCGAACAGGGCTGCCCACTGCCGGCGGAAGGCCAGCTGAACGTCCAGAGACGTCATCCAGGCGTGGGCGTTGGGAATATCGCCCGGGGCCGGGGCGCCGCGGCTCATGATCGGCATCAGAACGGCGAGATAGGCGCCAAAGGCGGCGCCCAAGTCCGGCAGGCGGTTGCTCTCGCGGGCCACATGGGCGCCGGCCCCCTCGATGCGCTCGGCGAAGGCGTTTACCGCCGCCTTCACCTCAGGATCGGTGACGGTGACCGGGTGGTGGTCGAGCACCAGCACGCGATAGTCGGCAAGCTTGTCGTGCCGCGGCGCCGGCAGCTCCAGCCGCCAGCCGACGCCTTCGTCTTCGTCGGCCCCCGCCAGCACGTTCAGGGCCAGCTCCAGGTCGGCCACCGATCGCGCCATGGGCCCGATGACCCCCAGCTCCACGCTTCGACCGTCGAGCCCCGGTGGCGCGTGGCCGCGCTGGGGGATGATGTCGTGGGTCGGCTTGTGGCCGACGACGCCGCAGAAGGCCGCGGGCACCCGGATCGAGCCGCCGATGTCCGAGCCGAACTCCAGCGGAACCATGCCGGTCGCGAGCGCCGCCGCCGAGCCGCCGGACGATCCGCCCGGCGAGCGGGCGAGGTCGTGGGGATTGTTGGTGCGGCCATAGATCGGATTGTCGCTCTGCCAGTCGGAGAGGAAGGGCGGCACGTTGGTCTTGCCGAGGATGATCGCCCCGGCGGCCTTCAGCCGCGCCACGCCGGTGGAATCGGCGGGAGCGATCCAGCCCTTGAAGGCTTCGGACCCCCAGGTGGTCGGCAGGCCCTCGACGTTGTGCGCCTCCTTGACCGTCATCGGCACGCCGAGGAGCGGCCGGCGATCGCCGGCGGCCAGGGCCGCGTCGGCTGCCTTGGCCGCCTTCAGCGCCCGGTCGAAATCGCGCACCACCACCGCATTGATCGGCCCGTCCAGCTTCTCGATACGATCGATGGCGGCGTTGGCCAGCTCGACGGCGCTGACCTCCCTGGCCGCCAGGGCCTGGGCCATCTCGCCGGCGCTTGCCGTGGCATAGTCGTCGATGACGCTCATGGATCCTCCCTCTGTGTCCGGCTAACGAGATCATCCGCGGACATCCTTGTCCATAACCCGCCCGGCCGCTTCGATCGCCGGCGCGCCGCGCCCCCTCACTTCCATTCCGCGCGCCCGGGTCTCATATGGCCGTCATGAGCCTCACTCCCGAGGGCGGCGTGATCCGCTCCATGGCCCGCGGCTTCATCGGCCGGTGTCCGCACTGTGGCCAGGGCGCGATGTTCTGGCGCTACCTGAAGGTCAATCCGAACTGCCCGGCCTGCGGCCACGACCTCTATCAGTATCCGTCCGACGACGGGCCGGCCTATTTCACCATCCTGATCACCGGCCACCTGGTGGTCATCCCTCTGCTGCTGTTCCCGGTCATCTGGAAGGCGCCCCTGGCGATCGCCATCCCTGGAACCCTGATCCCGCTCTGTCTCTTCACCCTGCTGTTCCTGCCGCGCGTCAAAGGCGCCGTGATCGGCCTGCACCATGCCCTGCGGATCAGTCGCGCCGACGCGGCCCTGCACACCGCCGACCGTTACGACTGACGAGGGGCCGGGGTGACCAATCTCGAGCGGGCCCGCGCCATCCTCGGCGGCTCGGCCGGCAACCTTGTCGAATGGTACGACTGGTTCGCCTACGCCGCCTTCTCCCTCTATTTCGCGCCGGTCTTCTTTCCGGGCGGCGACCAGACCGCCCAGCTGCTGCAGACGGCGGCCGTTTTCGCCGTCGGCTTCTTCGCCAGGCCCGTGGGCGCCTGGATGCTCGGCGTCTTCGCCGACCGGGCCGGGCGCAAGAGCGCGCTGAGCCTGGCCGTGGCGGCCATGTGCCTGGGATCGCTGATCGTCGCCCTGACCCCGGGCTATGCGCAGATCGGCGCTGCCGCGCCGGCGATTCTCATTGCCGCCCGCCTGCTGCAGGGCCTCAGCCTGGGCGGCGAATATGGCGCCAGCGCCGTCTATCTCTCCGAAATGGCCGGCAAGAGCCGCCGCGGCCTGTGGTCGTCCTTCCAGTTCGTGACCCTGATCGGCGGCCAGATCGCCGCCCTGCTGGTGGCGATCGTCCTGCAGTGGCTCCTGACGCCCGCCCAACTTCAGGCCTGGGGCTGGCGCATCCCGTTCGTCATCGGCGCCCTGCTGGCTCTGGTGGTCTGGTGGATCCAGACAAGGCTGGAGGAAACCGCCTCCTTCCGCGCCGCCGAGAAGCGCAAGGGCTCGGTGACCTGGCGGCTGATCCTCGAGCATCCCCGCGAATGCGGCATCATCTTCGCGCTCACCGCCGGCGGCTCGCTGTCTTTCTATGTCTTCACCACCTACATCCAGACCTTCCTGGTCAACACCGCCCACTTCACCAAGGCGGCGGCGAGCCAGGTGACGCTGGCCTCGCTCATCGTCTACCTCCTGGCCCAGCCGGCCGGCGGCTGGCTGGCGGACCGGGTGGGCCGGCGCACCCTGCTGGCGGCGGCCTTCGTCGGCGGCGCGGCGATCGCCTGGCCGGTGATGACGGCTCTGGCTCAGGTCCACAGCGCCTGGCTCGCTTTCGCCCTGGTCAGCGGATCGCTCATCGTCCTGACCGGCTATTCCTCGGTGAGCGCCGTGGTGAAATCCGAGCTGTTCCCGGCCGAGGTCCGCGGCCTCGGGGTTTCGCTGCCCTATGCTCTGGCCAATGCCGTCTTCGGCGGCACGGCCGAGTACGTCGCCCTGGCCTTCAAGAAGGCCGGCGCCGAGAGCGCCTTCTACGTCTATGTCGCCGTTGTGCTGGCCTTCGCCGCCGCCGTCGCTATCGCCATGCGCGAGACCCGGACCTTCAGCCGGATCACCGAGGACTAGGGCGCGGTCGCCGGCAGTTTATGCTCTCAGTTCGCATAGACTTTGCGTATTGCCACTTTGTTTGCCGCCCATTGGGCAGGTACGGATGCAAAAGCATCGTTGCAGTTCGCTTGACACGCTGGATTGCAGTATGCGATAATACGGTCATGATGATCGAGAGCCTCACCCCAACCGATGCCGACGCCGACGCGGTGGTCCAGCCCGCCATCCTGCGCGCCGAGAAGCGGCTGCGCTGCCTGGAGGAGATCGCCGACATCGGCATGGAGATGATCCGGGCGCTTCGGCCTGGCACGGCGGTTGCGGAAGTCCCGGAGGCCAGTTGCGGCTCGGCCAAGCGCCGCGATCCGGTGGCTAAGTACGCCAGCCTCTCGCGCACCCTGCGCCTGACCTTCGCCCTGGAAGCCAAGACCGATCAAGAGCTGATCGAGCTGCAAGCCGACCTGACCCACACCCGCCAGCGCGAACGTCGGGTGGCCGCCTGGAGCACGCCCAAACCTGCCGACAAGCGCGGCGAACCGCGGGGCGATCCCCAGCGCCGCGAGCAGGTCCGCCAAAGCCTGAAGAAGGCTGCCGAGAGCGAGGCCGAGACCCCAGAGCAGCTGGACGACTTCTTTCTGGCCATTGAGCAGCGCCTGGCCGAGGATCCGGCCTACGCCGATCTCGAGGCGCGTCCCCTGCGTGAGATCGTCGAGCGCCTGTGTCTCGACGTCTGCCTCTATCCCGACTGGACTCGCTGGACTGGCGCCGGCTGGGCCGGTGACCATTGTGTCCCCGCCAGCGTGAACCACCGGCCGCGCTATTCACGGTTCGACCATTCCAGCCCGCGCCCGATCTGGGGCGATGAGGATCCCCACGACCTGGAGTGACGAGCAGAGCGACGCTACGGACGATGATCAGGCTGGACCTTTCCAAAGACCTGATTTCAGGCGTTGGGGCTCTGCAGGCTGAAGTGGGCGCCTTGCGGGTCCTGGGCCTGGACGATCCAGTCGCCGGTGGGGACCTGCATCGGCCCGTTGGTGACCTTACCGCCGGCGGCCTTGACCCGCTCGGCGGCCGCTTTGGCGGCGTCGACGCGGAAGACAT
>DASXCH010000134.1:0-2968 GCA_036491275.1 Caulobacteraceae bacterium | reverse complement strand
TACTCCCCCCTCAGGGGGGAGAGACTGCCTCTTCAGATGTGCAGCACCATCCCGAAGGCGTCGAGGCTGGCCTCGTGCATGGCCTCGCTCATCGTCGGATGCGGGAAGATGGTGGCGATGAGCTCGGCTTCGGTGGCCTCGCAGGTCATGGCGATGGCAAAGCCCTGGATCATCTCGGTGACCTCGCCGCCGATCATGTGAGCGCCGAGAAGCGCGCCCGTGCCGGCGTCGAACACCGTCTTGACGAAGCCTTCGGTCTCGCCGGCGGCGATGGCCTTGCCGTTCGCCCGGAACGGGAAACGGCCGACCTTGACGGCGATGCCCTTGTCCTTGGCCTGGGCCTCGGTGAGGCCGATCGAGGCGATCTGCGGCGTGGTGTAGGTGCAGCCGGGGATCGGCGAAGAGAGCCCGCTATCCGCCAGGCCGGCGATGTGCTCGACGCAATGGACGCCCTCGTGGCTCGCCTTGTGCGCCAGCCAGGGCGGACCGGCGACATCGCCGATGGCGAAGAGGCCGGCGACATTGGTCTCGCCGTGCGGACCGGCGACGACATGGCCGCGGTCGACCTTCACGCCCAGAGCCTCCAGGCCGAGGTCCTCGACATTGCCGTCGATGCCGACCGCGACGATGGCGACCTCGGCCTCGAGGGTCTCGGCCTTGCCGCCGGCGTCCAGCGACAGCGTGATCCCGCCCTTTCCGGTCTCGAGGCCGCCGACCTTGGCTCCGACGCGGAACCTGATCCCCCGCCGCTCGAAGGCCTTCATGGCCGCGGCCGAGACCTCCTCGTCCTCCACCGGCAGGATGCGCGGCAGGACCTCGACGACCGTCACTTCGGCGCCGAGGGCGCGGTAGAAGCTGGCGAACTCCATGCCGATGGCCCCGGAACCGACGACCACCAGGGTCTTGGGCGCGGCCTTGGGGACCATGGCCTCGCGGTAGGTCCACACCCTCTCGGCGTCCGGAACAAGGCCGATATCCGGCAGGATCCTGGCGCGGGCGCCGGTGGCGAGGATGACGGATTTGGCGGTCAGATTTCGCTCGCCGCCTGCGTTCAGCTTGACCGTGACAACGGGCGCAGAGGCCCCCTTCTCCAGCCTGGCCGTCCCGTAGAGCACCTCGATCTTGTGCTTCTTCATCAGGAAGGCGACGCCGGCCGAGAGCTGCTTGGCGATCTTGCGCGAGCGTTCGACGACCTTGGCGAAATCGTAGGTCCGGTTCTCGGCCGAAACGCCGTAGTCGGCGAGGTGGCCGAGCATGTCATAGACCTCGCCGGTCTTGAGCAGGGCTTTGGTGGGGATGCAGCCCCAGTTGAGGCAGACCCCGCCCAGGGCCTCGCGCTCCACGATCGCCGTCTTGAGCCCAAGCTGGGAGGCGCGGATGGCGGTGACATAGCCGCCCGGCCCGGAACCGATCACCACCACATCGACGGCGTCGGACATTAGGGCCTCCGGTCAGTCATGGATTGGGCGTGGCGCGTAGCGAATTTCTGTTCCGAGCAGGCGAAGAGCCCGCCGTGGTGTCGACCACCACAAGGGCTCGTCAACGAACTCGGGGCGCCGGAGCGCGTTCCGCAAAAGTGAAATCGCTTTTGCGATAAGAACGCGCTCAGACTCTTAGATTCACGAGCGCGATTGAAGCGATCACGCGGCTCCGCCTGATCAGGTCGCGCTTGGGGTCGCCGCGCCCCGGAGGGGTATGGCCGAAATCGCCCAGTTCGGCGTCGCGGCGCCTCGCCGGATATCGGATCCGCCTTCGGCCCCGCTCCTGGAACTGAACGATTTCGGCTCATACCACGCTCCGATCGCTGGCTGACCGGAGGCCCTAGAGCAAGACCTCGATGGCGCTCTCAAGGGATTTCGGCTCGGCGGTGGGAGCGAAGCGGCCGGCCACGCTGCCCTCACGGTCGATCAGGAACTTGGTGAAGTTCCACTTGATCCCGGAGCCCAGCACCCCGCCCTTCTCGCTCTTGAGCCAGGCGTAAAGCGGATGGGCGCGCGGCCCGTTGACCTCGATCTTGCTCATCATCGGAAAGCTGACGTCGTAGGTCAGCGAGCAGAAGCTGGCGATCTCGGCCGCATCGCCCGGCTCCTGGTGGCCGAACTGGTTGCACGGAAAGCCCAGCACCTCGAAGCCGCGCTCGGCATACTTGCGATGCAGGGCCTCCAGGCCCTGGTACTGGGGCGTGAAGCCGCACTTGGACGCGGTGTTGACGATCAGCAGCACCTTGCCGGCGTAGTCCGCCAGGGGCGCCGGCTTGCCGTCCAGGGTCTCGGCCTGAAAGTCGTAGGCGGTCTTCGAAGCGTTCATCGGCAGTCGTCCTTCAGACGATCATGGTGATCGGGTCTTCGATCATGCCCTTGAAGGCGGAAAGCCAGCGCGCGCCGATGGCCCCGTCGACCACCCGGTGATCGCAGGTGAGGGTGACGGTCATCACCGTGGCGATGGCCAGGGCCTCGTTCTTCACCACCGGCCGCTTCTCGCCGACCCCGACGCTGAGGATGGCGCCGTGCGGCTCGTTGATGATCGAGGCGAAGGATTTGATCCCGAACATGCCGAGGTTGGAGATCGAGAAGGTGCCGCCCTGGAACTCCTCGGGCTTGAGCTTGCGCTCGCGGGCGCGGGCGGCGAGGTCTTTGGTCTCGGCGGCGATCCTGGCCAGGCCCTTGGTCTCGGCGGCGCGGATGATCGGGGTGATCAGGCCGCCGTCGATGGCCACCGCCATGGCGATATCGGCGTGGTGGTGCAGGGCGATGCCGTCCGGCGTGAAGCTGGCGTTGGCCGCCGGCACCCGCATGAGGGCCGCGGCGGCGGCCTTGATCACCATGTCGTTGACGCTGACCTTGCCCTCGCCGGCGAGCGCCCGGTTGATCTTCTCGCGGGCGGCCAGGAGGGCGTCGATCTCGATGTCGAGGGTGAGCGGGAAGTGCGGCACGTCGCGGAAGGACTCGGTCATCCGCCGGGCGATGGT
>DASXCH010000133.1:0-2010 GCA_036491275.1 Caulobacteraceae bacterium | reverse complement strand
TGGCGCTGCTTATTCCCGACATCGCCCACGCCGCCGCCGGCGGGACGATGCCGTGGGACGCGCCGCTAACGACACTCCGGAATGACTTGACCGGAACCGTGGCGTTCACGCTCAGCTTGTCGCCTTCTTCGTCGCCGGCGTGGCGTTGATCTTCGGTGGCGAGATGTCGCACTTCGTCCGCGGGATGGTCATGGCCGTCATGGTCGGCGCCATGCTCGTGGGCATCGTCAACGTCGCCTCTGCTCTCGGTATCGCGGGCGCGGTGATCGGCTAATGACCTTGGCCGCCAAGCCAATCCAGCGCGTCCTCGGGCGGCACAATCTTGTGCTGGGCGGTGAGCGTGAGCCTGTCCTGGTTTCGGCGCTGCTCTGCGGCGGCGTCGCCCTCGCCTCGATGACGTTCGCGGCCTTCGTGATCTGCGGCCTGATTACGGTCTGCAGATGGATGGCTAAAGCGGATCCGCAGATGACCAAGGTCTACATCCGCACGGTCAAAATCAAAGGCTACTACCCGGCTTTCTCCAGACCGTATCGGAAATTCTGAATGCAATTCCTCACCGCGATGCGCGACGAGGCCCGGGTTTGCCGGACCTGCTGAACTATGCCGCGCCGGCCGCAGATGGGGTCGTCCTGGGTAAGGATGGCTCCCTCCTCGCGGGCTGGTTCTACCAGGGCGCGGACCTCGACAGTTCGCCCGAGGAAAGGCTGAACTGGGCGTCCGAGCGGGTCAACGCGGCGCTGTCGATGCTGACGGGCGGCTGGTCGGCCTGGGTCGATGCCGTCCGGATGCCGGCGCCGAAATACTTCCCGGCCGAGGACAGTCATTTCCCCGACCCGGTTTCAGCCCTGGTCGACGAGGAGCGGCGCCAGCACTTCATGGCGTCAGGTCGGCACTACGAAACCGAATACGCATTGCTGATAAGCTACATGCCGCCGATCCGGGCCAAGGGGAAGCTGCTCGACCTGATCTATGACAGCGACGAGGACGAGGACGAGTCACCGGCCTCGGCCGTCCTCGCCGCCTTTGAGCGCACCTTGATGGAGATCGAGGACGCGCTATCAGGCGCGCTGGTCATGCGCCGCATGCGCGATTTCGACGAGCTGGACGTGACTGGCCAGCTCCAGCGCCGGTCGCACCTCATTCAACTATCTGCATTTCTGCATCACCGGCCAGCTGGTGTCGCTGAACCTGCCAAAAGGCGGCCTCTATCTCGACACTATCCTTGGCGGGCAAGAATGCTTCCCTGGCGACACACCGCTGATCGGCCAATCCTACGTCGCCGTCGTCGCGATCATGGGCCTGCCGGGCGCGTCGGTGCCGGGCCTGCTGTCGGTGCTCGACGTGTTGCCGGTGCCGCTGCGGTACTCGTCCAGGTTCATTGCGACGGACCAGCCCGAGGCCAAGAAGCAGATCACGTCGATCGAGCGGAAGTGGAAGCAGCGCCAGCGTGGCTTTTGGGTGGATGTGCTGCGCCTGCCATCGCCACGGATCGACGAGGATGCGCTGGCCATGGCGACAGAGGCGGGATCCGCGATGGCGCGGACCAACTCTGCCCTGGTCGGCACCGGCTATTATACCGCGGTGGTGGTGACGATGGCGCCCTCGCCGGCGGAGGCGGTCGAGAACGCCAGGCTGATTTCGCGCGAGATCATGCGGCTGGGGTTCGCCACCCGGGTCGAGACGATCAACGCCATGGAAGCCTGGTTGGGCAGTCTGCCGGGCCATACGGTGCCGAACGTCCGCCGGCCCTTGATCCACACCGACAACATGGCCGACCTGCTGCCCCTGACCAGCGTATGGACGGGCCGGGCGACCAACCCCTGTCCGTTCTACCCGCCGGGCTCGCCTGCCCTCCTGCAGGCCGCCACGGAAAGTCCGGCCGGGGTAAGGCCTAGCGAGCCGCCCTGTAGCGAGTGTTGCGTGGGCGTCGGTGACGACGAGCACGAAGCGTACACAGCGATCATGCGGAGTGGGATATTGAGCCGCGAAAGAGATGAAGTCGCAGAGGCC
>DASXCH010000132.1:0-8150 GCA_036491275.1 Caulobacteraceae bacterium | reverse complement strand
GTCCCTCTGCTCTGCTGTCTGACCGGTCATCCGGGCCTCGAGGCCTTAGAACCTGGTGGGAGGCGCGCACCATGCCGTGGACCAGGTCGCGGCGCGCCATGTCCCGGCAAGGTTGTGAACCGCCCCTGTAAGTCCCTCGGATTTTAGAGCGTCCGATCTAAAACGCAATCATGCTGTCTATACGGCCTCGAGCAGCATCTCCTGCGCCATGCCGCCGTTGCCGACGTTGGCCAGCGCCCGGTCGCCCGGCGCCACGTGGGTGACGCCCTCGCCCACCGCCTTGACCACGCCGCTGATCTCGCCGCCCGGCGAGAACGGCCTGGCCGGCTTGAACTGGTACTTGTCCTCGATGATCAGCACGTCGGGATAGTTGACGCCGCAGGCCTTGACCTGGACGACCGCCGCGCCCGGCTCGGGCGCCAGATCCGGCGCCGCGCTTCTCAACGAGAGTGCGCCTCAGCCGCGATAGTTATTCACTGTCGTCTTGGCCCTCCTCGACAGACGATTCGCTGAGTGCGCCGCCGGCACGAAGCGTGTCGGTGTCGAGCGTCGGCGCCGCGAGAATGTCGTCCAGCAATTTTGCTTGGGCGGGCTCCAGTGTGACCAGCCGGGTGAGCACCCTCAGAACGTTGAGAAGTTCGGTCGTGTACTCCGGAAGCCAGGCTTCGGGCTGGATCTCCGAGAGCTTCGAGGGCGGACGCCTGTCGCCCATGGGCGGCTTGGAGCGATCCCTGCGGCGATAGCTCCACCATTGGCGAAGCACGTTCTTGCCCGAGACCTCATAGGCCCAGACTTGGGGCGAAATGTTCTCGATAAAGCCGGTCCCGATCTTCAGGCGGCGGAGCGCCGCGTCATAGTCGAGGTCGTGTGGCATGGCCGCGAGCGTGGTGGGCAAAGCCCCGCCAGACGGAATCGTCGGTTCGGCCGAGCGCGGCTCGACGTGCGGCGGTCCCGGCGGCCGGCCATCGGCAAAGCGTTCACCAAAGGTGTGCAGCCAAACAACCTCACGACCGATCTCCACCGCACGGCCGAAGAGATCGCGATCAGCTGTGATCGGAATCCGCAGCCCGGGCTGCTTCAAGTGATTGCGGAACCTTTCGACGTAGGCCGGACTGGCGGCCACGGCGGCGATGTATGCAAACACATCCTCGGCGGTGACGGGCCGTCCAAAGGCCGCGCCAAGTTCGGCGAGCAAGGACGGCGGTACGTTAGGCCGGGACGCATTGACGTCAGCCCAAAGCGGAAACGCCCGTCCACCAAATGATCCTTTAAAATGGTGAAGATCAGGAACTAAGCCGGTAATGGTCAGCGCCGGACCAGAAGTTGGCGAGTGCGCCATTAGCGCAGTCAGATGGACTTGCCGATCCGACTGCCAATCCCAGAGGGTCGGATTCGGTTGATTGAGAAGCCGAGCATCGGGAATTATCCACTGGCGGTCGAAAGACCGAAATCCGTACCTGACCGGATGATTGGCTGGCGCACTATCCTTGGCGACCGAGATCGAGCGATGCGCGTGGCCCGCCAATCCCGAAGTAACCAACTTGTCGACGTGCTTGTCGCCTGGCTTTCCATCACGCAGATGCGGATGGAACATCTTCGCCTTCTCACTCGAATCCGGCTCAAAAATCAGTATGCGCCAGCGCTCGCGGAGTGAGTCGGCGTCCGGAGCGATGACCCATGTGCGCCCAGGCATGACCCCAGAGCCGTTGTAGCCGAACAAATCCTCTAGCGCCGGAAACCTCGCCCAGTCGGCAGCTGCGGCGGGCAGGAAGGGCTCCCGCCAGTCAGAGGGCGCTTCGACCCATCCTCCATCGTCGAGGCCAAGCGAGGCGAGATCCACAAACTTAATCTCGCGTAGGCCTTCAGGAAGACTGCGGAACCGGACGCGTGCCGGCGTTTCTGCTGATGTCGTAGCCAGGCGGGCCGCCATGACGATGCAGACTGGCTGTTGAACGCCCTGGAAGATTCGGGTCCCAACTGCCGGCTGGTGGCCTTCTGGCGAACAGTCGACCACCCAGATTTCCTCGGCGTCGCGCCGCAGGCTGGCTCGCATTTTCTGGAAGCCGGGGCCATTGAGGAATCCGGCGACGGTGATGAAGCAGACGATGCCTCGTCGGTCCGTCCAGCGCGTTTCGGACTGGTCGCGGCCTCCGCGGTAGGAATCCCCACCGAAGACTTTCCATGCGGCCCAGCGCCAGAAATAGACGTAAAGGTTGCGAAGGTGCTTGGCATGCGCCCCCACGCCCCACTCGACGGGCGGCTGCCAGTCGTCCAACGGTGATCTCAAGCCTTTGCCGCGGTGTTCGACCCACCCTCCGAGCCCTTTGGCCTTTTCCTTGTAGGGCGGATTGCCGATGACGACGGTGATCGCCTCGTGGCGCTTGATCGCATTGGCCGCGCGGAGCGATTCGGCGAGTCCACCCATGGAGCGCGGGATCCACGCCATTTCTTCGTCGGGATCGGCGAGGGTGTCGGCAACATAGAGCCGTAGGGGCGGTGTGTTGGGCAACGCGCCGTCCGCGCGCGTGAGGTCGACGATTTCGGCCAAGAGCCGAAGCTGGGCTACCGCGAAAGGTCCGAACTGGATTTCGAAGCCGATCAGTCGGCTCATGGCTTCGGCCACTGTTGCGGGGACGGCGCCTTCTCCCTCGTCGGCCGCCACCGTATCGGCAATTCGCCGGAGGACGCCGAGTAGGAAAGTCCCCGTTCCCACGGCGGGATCGGCGACTTTCACCTCTGGCGCGGCGAAGCCACGAGGCAGATTGAAGCGCCTAGGCGAACGGAGGGCATCGTCGGTCAGTCGCACCATCGCGGCCACGACCTCCGGCGGGGTGTAGTATGAGCCGGTCTTCCGCCGAAGGACGTTGTCATAGTGTTGTAGGAACAATTCGTAGAAATAGAGCCACGCTTCAGGATTTTCCTTGCCGATTCGCTTCCAATTCACGGCTCCGAACACCCGCGTGAGCGTGCGCAGCGAGGTGTCGAGCAGATGTTCCTGGTCGGCGTCCTCGGTGAGCAGGTGCAGGGCCGATCCAATCAGGGTGTTGGATCTCCGCAGTGTTTTGGCGGCGGTTTCAATTCCGTCCGACAGCGGAATATCTCGAGCCCGAGCCATGAGGAGGCCGAAGGTCACCGCCTGGGCGTAGCCGTCCGCGAACTGTGCGTTGTCGGCGTGCGGGAAAAGCAATTTTCGCCAGTCCTCGGCGAGTGCGGTGAGCCCCGGAGCGCCCCGACCGAGCTGCTCGCTTACCTCGTCCCGAAGAAGGCGACATAGCCGGGCGCTGGTCTCGGCAAGCTCGCGCGGGGAGCGAGGTTCGATCGGCTCCCATTGGTAGAAGAGCGTGAATAGATCGACGAGTTCGGGCGGAGCGGCGAGCGCGGCTCCGGATGAGCGTACGTCCCCCGTCAGATGGACCGCGGACCTGGCCGACTTCCCGGAGCGCCAGAGGCTGAAACCGTTGCCGTCAGTGTAGATCAGGTTGGGCAGCGCCTTGAGCTTCTCCCACTGTTCGAGATCATGTTTGTCAGTGAACCGGCTCGGATCGACTCCTTTTCCGGGCGCCTTCACCTCGATGAAGCCAATGAGCGCGCCGCCGCGCATGACCGCGAAGTCGGGTCGGGTCATCAGGCCGGAAAGGGATGTCTCGCCAACCAGAGTGACGTCGAGGCCGACGAGGCCCACCAAGTCGTTAAGCTCTCTGACGAGGATTTCGAGGGGCGTGCGAAGCTGGTCCTCCGGCTGTCCGCGGATGACGGGGTTGGCCAGCTTCTCCTTGGCGTGGGCGCCGAACCTGGAAACGACTTGGCTGAGTGTGGCGGCTGGGCTCAAGATTTATCCCCCGGCTCACATCTAGCTGGGGACTGGCTGTGCGCAAACCTCGCGACGACTGGACGGAGGTCCGAATCAGACAATGATCCGGGCGTGGCCCAACTGGACCTGTTCCCGAACGTCGAAGCGCCGGTCTCGACGACGCCCTCGGTGGAGCATGTGCGCGCCCGTGTTGAAGCCGTGCTCGAAGCCTTGAGGACCGCGAGCGTCTGGCCGTGGTCGGAGCGCGAGACCGCGCGCTGGAAGATTGTTCTGCCGCAAATGACCGACTGGCTCCCGCCCGAAGAGCGCGATGCCGCTCGGCGTGAGTTCGCGGGTTTCATCGATAGGTTCGAGCGGCCACTCGCGGCGCAGTGAACACGCCTGAGCGCCGGCCAAGACGGTGAAGCGATTGCACCTGCCGTTCAAATCGCTTTGGATTGAGCTGTCGGGATCTGGGAAGCTTCGTTCATGGACTCGAAGAATCCAAAAGTGGTGGGAGGGAAGGGTTGGGACGACCTCCTCGCCGATATATCCGGGAACGTTGAGGCTCTCAGGCCGATCATCCAGGATAGCCTTGGCCGCGCCGATACCAGCGATTTTGAGCACATCCTGAAATGGTGCGGCCAAATCAGACGCGAACTTGACCGGATCGAATATGCCGCGCGGGTCGCGCTTCCGGTCGCCGAGCTTGACGATCAGATCGCCGTTCACGAGGCAGCAGAACGCCTACGTTTGGCACGTGAGCGGGTGGCGCAAACCAAGTCGAGAAAGGAAGGCGACTGAAGGCGTACTTCGTCGCCAACATTTCCGCCGCGGCGCGCGACTTCGGTCGATCTGCTGCAGCGGCGAAAGCCCTAAACTTCTCCCGCAATCATCCGGCGCACGAGATCTGTGTCGACGAACTGTCTCAGCGAGATGGCCTTGCCGTCGGCGTCAAATTCCCAAAAATCGCAACACTCGGAGTCAACCGGCGCGTTATCGCGAAGCGATATTTTGAGCTTGTTGATCACCGCCGCCTTCTGGCCATCCACGACGGCGGACAACAGCTCCCTGTTTTTGAGTTTGAAATCCGCGACAAGCCGGTCCGCTGCGGTCGCCGCCATCGCCGGGCCCACTGTTTCCCGGTCGGCGAAGCTGCCGGCGCCAACCATTTCAAAAGTGGCGCCGGGGGCAAAGAAGCCTTGGATCGCCGCCGCGTCGTTCCCTTTGGCGCGCCGACCAAAAGCGGTCGATCGTATCCAGGATGGATTGGTTACTCATTCGTATCCTCCCGTCTTGGGTCCCGATTGAGACCGAAGCTTAGGACGAGGCCTTCCTCGCGGCCATAGTCGAGACTCCCCCTTCCCATTTTCAAAGAGGGGGACGCTGCCCGCCCTTGCCTCCCCGCCATCGCCCGCTAGGGTTGCGCCCCATCGGAACGGGCGGCCTCCTTGTCAGACGTCTTCATCTCCTACGCCCGCTCCACGGAGCGCGAGGCCCAGAAGGTCGCCGAGGGCCTGCGCGCCCTGGGCTGGGGCGTGTGGCGGGATGACGAGCTGCCCGCGCACCGGCCCTATGCCGAAGTCATCAAGGAGCGGATCGAGGCCTCCAAGGCCGTGGTCGTCCTGTGGTCGGCCGAGGCTGCCGAGTCTCAGTGGGTGCGCTCGGAGGCCGAGCGCGCGCGCATGCATCGCAAGCTGGTGCAGGCGAGCCTCGACAAGACCGAGCCGCCCATGCCCTTCGACCAGATCCAGCGCGCCGATCTCGCCGGCTGGACGGGCGGCGACGGCCATCCGGGCTGGGCCAAGGCGGTGGCCAGCATCCGGTCGCTCGCCGGCGAGCCGAAAGCGCCGGCCGATCCGAGGGCCGCGAGCGCATCCTCGCTGGCCGGAAAATCCCGCCTCTCCATCGCCGTCCTGCCCTTCGCCAACATCAGCGGCGATCCCGAGCAGGAGTATTTCTCCGACGGCATCACCGAAGACATCACCACCGATCTTTCGAAGGTCTCGGCCCTGTCGGTCGCCTCGCGCAACACGGCCTTCACCTTCAAGAACAAGGCGGTGAACCTCGCCGAGGTGGCGCGCACCCTGGGCGTCACCCACGTGCTGGAGGGCAGCGTGCGCAAGGCGGGTAACCGCATCCGCATCTCCGCCCAGCTCATCGAGGGCGCCACCGATTCCCACGTCTGGGCCGAGCGCTACGACCGCGACCTCGACGACGTCTTCGCCATCCAGGACGAGATCTCCCGCGCCATCGTCGCCGCGCTCAAGGTCCGCTTGGCGCCGGAGGAGGGCAGGGCGATCGCCCAGCGCTCGACCACCAATCCCGACGCCTACGAGGTCTATCTGATGGCCCGGCGCTATTGGGTCGGCGGCTGGGCCCGGCGGCGGGACATGATCGTGCGCCTGTGCCGCAAGGCGGTGGAGCTGGACCCCGACTACGCCCTGGCCTGGAGCCTGATGTCCGCCGTCCAGTCCGATCTTCGGTTCAGAACCCAGGATACCGCCGACGACCACGGCTGGGGCGCGGCCGAGCGCGCCCTCAGCCTCGATCCGAACCTCGCCGAGGCGCACACCGCCAAGGGCCGCATCCTGGCCGACCGGGGCCAGTACGACGAGGCCCAGGCCGAACACGAGATCGCCCTGCGACTCGATCCCGTCTCCTACGAGGTCAACGCCGGCGCCGCGCCCTGGGCCATCTCCACCGGCCGGTTCCAGCAGGCGCTCGCCCTGCTCGAGACGGCGGCGGCCGCCGACACGACGGACTATTGGGCGCCCGGCATGACCGTCCAGGTCCAGCGGGCGCTGGGCGATCGCGAAGGCGAAGAAGCGGCGGCGCGCGAGGCCATCAAGCGGATCGAGGCGGTCCTCACGACCGAACCGGACAACGGCGGGGCGCTCGGCTTCGGCGCCACGTCCCTGGTCACGCTCGGAGAGACCGAGCGGGCGAAGAAGTGGGGCGAGCACGCCCTGCTGCTCGACCCCGACAACAACCAGCTGCGCTACAACTTCGCTTGCGGCATGGCCCAGGCCGGCGAGAACGACTACGCCATCGACCTCCTGGATGAGTGCATGAGGAAGTCCGACCGCCAGCTCTACCTGTGGATGCTCGGCGACAACGACCTCGATGGCGTCCGGGAGCTTCCCAGGTTCAAGGCCATGGTGGCCGACGCCGAGGCGCGGTGGGGGGAGGGTTAGTCCCAAACGAGCGCGGCGCGTTTGCCCGCTTGGCGCGCGCCGAGCGCCCCTGGCCCCGCCCTTCGATAAAAATCCTGGATCCTGGATGACCTCGCTACTCGCTCGGCCTCCAGGATGAGCGGAGTTTTTCCGGACCCTCGGCGTCTCGCCGGCCGCGCCGGTTGCCTGCCGGAAGCCGGCGCTAGTCGGCCGGGGCTCCCGGCTAACGGACGTGCGGCAATCTGTCGCCCCATGGCGAAGCTTCTCGCGTGGAACCGCTTCAGCCGCCATACTTTCTCGAGTTCCGAGTAAGCGTGATTTAAGTCGGAGTACCGTGGGGACTGGCGGAAGTACGCCCCGCCCTTCCACGTCGCATCTTCAACGTTGAGCGCTCGCTCGCATCGGCGTCTGCGGATCGCGCGTGTCTGTCCCCTCGGTTGTTGTCGAAGGGTCGGAAGACATGAACATCACGTTCACCAGTCAGCAGCGCAATACGCTCGCGCGGGGTCTGCTGATCTCTGCCGCCGCCACCGGCTTGGTGAGCCTGGCCGTGGCGACCAACGCGATCCCGAGCGACTTCATGGTGCGGGCGGAGATCCTGATCGCCTTCGCCCAAGGGGCGCTGGGCGCGTGATCCCCAGGTCCTGTTCGTCTAGCGACCGCCGGCCGACAAAGCGTACCCCCATTTGTCGGCCCGCGCTCGCCGGGGCCCAGGCAATCCTGAGGGGCCGGAACCCCTTGATCGCCTGGGCCCCAAGCCTGTAATTTTCCGGCAACAAACGCGCGGCACACAACCCGCGCCGATTGCGTGGCCAGTGCGTTGGCGAGCGTTCGTTCTCGGTTTCAGCCCAGCTTGAGTAGGGCCGTTTTCGCCTCTGACGATCCGTAGGGTCTTTGGCGACGAGTGGGCTTCTTTTGAGTTGGGGGACAATGCCGAAAGACTCCTATCTTCATGGCCTGAAGGCCGATCGCGCGAAGCGGGCGGATTTGCTCGCGGCGCTGAAAGCGCGGCCCGCCTGCGCCGGCGTTTCGCAAGGCGCGCGTGACGCCCGCATCAGCGACCTGGAGCAACAGATCGCGATCCTGGACGCGAACCTGAACCAGGCCATCGCCTTCGCGGAGCGGCGCCCGGCGCCGGCGGCCTGGCGTCTCAGGCTCGGCCGTTTCCGCCTGGCGCCGGCCTC
>DASXCH010000131.1:0-1619 GCA_036491275.1 Caulobacteraceae bacterium | reverse complement strand
CGGCGTCCGCGGGACGGAATTCGATGTTGAACTGACCGGCTGGATCAAAGCCCGGCAGATCCAGCACAGGACAGACGCGCAGGCTCGCCTCCCGATCCCGCTCGGCCAGATAGGCCCAGGTCGGCGCCCAGCGATTAGGGGTCAGCCGGATATAGGAGACGGGATTGGGGGCGGTGACGGCGACCAGCGCGCCCATATGGCTCAAGACGCCGGCCACGAAGGCTTCCGCCGCCGGGGCTAGCCCGTAGGGGCGGGCCGGATCATGAGTGGCGGGCCTATTGTCCGCGGTTCTCAGGCTCATATGGACGTGCACGCCGTTGCCGGTCCCGTCGGGGTCGAGGATGGGCGAGAAAATGGCGCGGTGGCCCAGTCGGTGGGCGACGGCGCGGGCTATTTCCCGCATCTTGATGGCGTTGTCGGCCGCGGCGACGCCGTTGGCTGGGCCGGTCGTCACCTCATATTGCCGTGCGCCATATTCAGGCAGGAAGGAGTCCGGCTCGAGCCCCGCGGCGCGCAGGGCGGCGAGAACCGCCCCGCCGAAGCGCCCCTGCCGACGGAAGGATTCCAGGCTGTAGGGTGAGCCCGGATGATCCTCGACTCCGGTGTAGACGAATTCCTGCTCGAAGGCGCTGTAAAGCTCGAGCCCGGCCACGCCCTTCAGGGCCGCAAGGCCGCGGCGCAGGAAGTCGCGAGGGCAGCATTCCCACGCTGCGCCGGCGGTGGTTCGAATGTCGCCCAGGAAAAAATGCTCGGGCGCCGAGCCGTCCTCGAAATCCACCTTGAGCTCCGTCGCCGGATCGGGGACGAGGATCAGATCGCCGGTCGCGCCAAAAGGCGTGTCGACTATCGGTCCAAGCGCCGAAATCATCGTGTTGGTGGGGACCCAGCCGACGCCTGATTTCAGCCTGGCCGACAAGTCGGCGACGGGAAAGCCCTTGCCGCGCACGCGGCCGGCGATCTCACAGGTGCACACCAGCGCGATCGGTTCGCTGATCATGGCCGAGTCTCCTCGACCGAAAGATGCGCGCGCAGCAGTTCCAGCTTCTCCATACGCCGCTTGCTGTCCTTCCAGTGCTGCGCATGCAGACGCGCGATGAGCGCCTCCGACAGGGCGGACAGCGCTGCGAAGCTCTCCCAGGAGGAGGGCATGGTGGTGCGCAACGAAAAGACGTGGTCGGCCACCGCCGCCACCGGCGAAACCCAGGTGTCGGTGAAGAGCAGGACATGAGTCCCGCCCGCGGCCGCTTCGCGCGCGAAGAGAACCACATCCTCCTGAAAACGCCGGATGTCGAAGACGACAAGCACATCGTTGCGGCCTAGGTCGAGCAGGTGCTCGGCCCATGTGGCGGTCTGGCCCTCGACCAGTTGCACGCGTGGCCTGAGTTCACGCAGGTGCAGGTAGAGATGGATCGCCAGGCTGGATGTGAAGCGTCCGCCCAGGAGCAGGATGCGCCGGCGGGGATCGGCAAGCAGGGCCACCGCCGCCTCGAACTCCGCGCGCGGCAGATCGGCGATTGACGTTTCGATATTCTCGATGATGGCGCGCGTGTAGGTGGAGAGGAAATCGCCCTGCGAGGGATGGCCGGGTTCCGGCGGAGCTTTCGCGAGCGGCGTCAGCA
>DASXCH010000130.1:0-5648 GCA_036491275.1 Caulobacteraceae bacterium | reverse complement strand
CTCACATGGCGCCGGGAATACGCGCATTTGCCCCCGGGCCTGGCGCTGGTCGCGCTGACTGGCATCGAATTGGCGCTGGTCCTTGTGGATTGAAAAGCTCGGCAAGCCAAGTTTTCATCGACTCCGCCTTTGCGGGAAACGCCTGCGGTTACCGCCTGCGTCGATGGACATTCGAGCCGTCGACCGTTGAGCGCTCGGACGCCGATCTGAGCATTTGCCCATGTCGTGAGCAAAAATTTAGATAGGCGATCTTCAAAATTGAGCGCGCTTACGGACGCCCGTTATGCTTGAAGCTCCTCGAGAGCACGGCGGGTGGAGGCAGGGATGGTCAGGGCGGAGTTCAATGGCGACGATGAAATGCCTGACGTCGGCGTCGCAGGTCACTTGGATGTCCGCCGGCAGTTCGCCGGTTCGCTGGTCGTGGCCTTTGCAATCGCCGCTTTCTGCGGCTTGAAGGTTCTGGCGCCACCCCATCACGTCGTCGACAAGGTCGCTGTTCCCAATAATAAGGTCGCTGCTCACAATTTTGCGGTGATCAAACCGCCACAGTTCGCCGCGGCGCCAAACCCGCGCGTCGCACTCGCGCTTCAAAATGAGAGCGAGCTTCCCTGAACGGCGTGGGTCAGGGTGAGTTGCGACCCGCGGTGGTTGTGTACCGGAGAAAGGTCGTGTTTCCGGCAAGGCCTGACCCTGCTGCCCGCCGACGGCTCTCCGTCCGGGCCGGTCGACATTCGCTTCCAGGACGCCCTGATCGCCGCCATCGGACCCTCGCCACGCACGCCCTCGCGCCGCCTGCTGGCCATGCCGGCGCTCGTCAACGCGCATGACCACACGCGCCCGCTTTCGCCGACTTCGTTCGGCGCGGCCGGCAAGCCGCTGGAGACCTGGCTGCTGCGTCTCGCCGCGATGCCGCGGGTCGATCCCTATCTCGCCGCCGTGGCCGCGTTCGGACGCGCCGCCCGCGCCGGGGCGGCGTCGGTGATGGCGCATTACACGCGCCTGCACGGCCCGATGCCGCCGATCGAGGAAATGCGCGAAGCCGCGCGCGCGGCTCGGGATGTCGGCCTGCGCGTCACGCTCGCCGGGTTCATGCGCGACCGCAACCCGCTGGTTACGGGCCCCCGCTGCGCGCCAAGGCCGAAGGCGTCCCCTTGCCGGCCGCGATCGCCCCCGGCGCCCCCTGGTCCGAACTCACCGAGACCGGCGACAGTGGCGCCGGGACGCCGACCTTTCCGACAATGGGCGCGCGCCCCGGTGGCTCACCCGTTCAGAAACATCCGCGCATGCGCCAGAAAGACCGCCGCGTGCTGCGACTGCGCCCCGTGGCTGGCGTCCGGATACATCACCAGCTGTGCCTCAGGCAGGTGCTGCGCAAGGATGAAGGCGTTGATCGGCATGACGACGACGTCCTTGTTCCCGTGCACGACCAAGACGGGCTGGCGGATCCTGTCCAGCATCGCGTAGCGGTCCGTCGAGGGAATGGCGCCCCACTCACGGATCGCCTCCAGCTGGGCGCCTGCCGTCTTCTCGGAGATCGGCGCATCGCGGCCCGCGGTGCGAAGCTTCAGCCGTTCGATATACGCTCGCCCCGCGCCCTGGCTGGCCTCGCTGGGTGTGAAGAACGCCCCCAAGAGCAGGGCGACCGGATCGCCCAGCTCGTCGGCCGAAAGTTCGGTGAAGGTCATGCCTTCTCCGCCACGCGGCCCCGTGCCCAGCAGGATCACCCGCCGGATCATGTCCGGATGATCCTGCGCCAGTTGCTGGGCGATCATGCCGCCGAGCGAGAACCCCATCACGTCGAAGCTCATGAGATCGAGCGCCCGGCAGAAGTCGGCGCAGTCCTTGGCCATCGCCGCGACCGTCGGCGGCGTGTCGCCCGTCGAGCTGCCGACGCCGGCGTTGTCGAACAGGATGACCTCGCGCTCGCGCGCCAATCCGTTCGTCACCAGGGGGTCCCAGTCATCCAGGGTCGCGGTCAAGTAGTTGAGCAAGAGCAGAGGGAGGCCTCCAGGCCTGCCGAAGCGCCGATAGGCGAACCGGATGCCTCCGACCTGAATGAATTCGGTAGGGGCCGTTTCATGCGTAGCATTGGACATGAGGTTATTCCTTAAAGCGGGTTCTATTCTCTGGCGCACGGCAAGATCACCCTGGGAACTTGTCGCCGAACATCGGCAGACCGCTCTGCGACTGCTCGCGCGTGGCCTCGTCCTGGATCACGTCCCAGTGCTCGGCCAGTTGGCCGTTCTCGAGGCGCACGATATCCACCACTATCCAGTTCGCCGGCCGGCCTGAGCCGCTAAACCGGCCGTGGAGGAGCACGTAGTCGCCATTGGCGACGGTGAGCCCGTTCTCGTAGCGCAAAGCTTCAGGGGCCCCTTTGATCAAGGCAAAAAGTCCCTCGCGTCCGGGCGGAATGTGCGCACTGTGCTGAATGTAATTCGGAGACCAGAAACGCTCCGCGGCGGCGTAATCCCGCTTGTTGAAAAGGGTTTCGAAGGCGTTCAGGACGATCTGCATGTTGTCGGTCATGGTCGTGCTTCCTCGGTAAGCTTGATGATTGACGATGCTGGAAGAGAACTCTCGACGGTTTCAGCTCCGGTAGTCTGCGGGGAGCGAGAAGATCTCTATCTCCGGATCGGGCAGGTCCTTGACGCCGCCGGGTAGGAGGGCCTGGGCCGCGGCGACCACGTTCAGAGACTCCCGCACCAGCTTGATCAGGCCGTTCTCGGCCACGAGACGGGCAGCAAACATGTGATGGAGGGTTCGCCCGGTCGTCTTCACCGTCGGGTGGGCCGTGTATTCAGCGAACACCTGCTCCGGGGTGTCGATCAGGACGTGGGTGTCCTCGGGCTTGAAGGTGAAGTCCGCATAGAGCCCGGCAAGAGAGTCTTGGAGCTCTCTGATCGCCCGCCGACCCCGGTGGCGCCAGGGGATGCCCACCGAATGCAGGAACGGCAGTTCGAGCGTCCCGTCCTCGGCGAACAGGGCGGCGGCGTCTTGGCCGTGCGTGACGGCGGCGAGGAATTCGAGCAGGAGGGTCTTGGCGTCTTTCATTGAGATGGCCTTTCGGAACCGGGCGTTCGCTGTGTCCGTGGAACATACGCCTTGCCCCTCATGGCGAACATGTCATATATGCCACCTTTCTCGCCATGAGGAGCGAACGCATGCGCCGCATCGGTTTCATCGTCTGCCCGGGCTTCCAGTTGATCGGCTTTACAGCCTCCGCCGTCTTCGAGATCGCCAACCTGTTGAGCGAACCGCCGGCCTATGAGATCTCAGTGCTGTCCGAGGCCGGGGGCTTGGTGCGCGGCTCGGCGTCCGTCTCGGTCGAAACCCGGCGGCTGGACGATGTGAGCGGCTACGACACGCTAATCGTCTGCGTCAGCATGGACCTGCAGCAGACCTCGCCGGAGATGCTCGACCTGCTCCGCGCCGCCGCTCCCGCCACGCGTCGGATCGGCGCGATCTGCACCGGCGCCTTCGTCCTGGCCGAGGCGGGCCTGCTACGGGGCCGCCGCGCCACCACCCACTGGATGTCGGCGCGCGAGCTCGCCCGGCGCTTCCCCGACACCTTCGTCGAGGAGGACCGCATCTTCGTGGCCGATCAGGGGGTCTGGACTTCGGCGGGCATGACCGCCGGCCTCGACCTCGCCCTCGCCATGGTGGAGGAGGACCTGGGGCGCGAGCTCGCCCGCTCGGTAGCCCGCGCCATGGTGCTCTACCACCGCCGCTCCGGCGGTCAGTCGCAGCATTCCGCCCTGCTCGAGCTGGAGCCCAAGTCGGACCGCATCCAGTCCGCCCTGACCTACGCCAAGTCCAATCTCAAAAAGCCTTTGACACTGGACGAACTCGCAGATGCGGCCCGGCTCAGCTCGCGCCAGTTCAGCCGTGCCTTCCGCGAGGAGACCGGTCAGACGCCGGCCAAGGCGGTGGAGCGCCTGCGGGTCGAGGCCGCCCGTCTGATGCTGGAGGAGGGGCGCCACACGGTGGAGACCGTCGCCTACGAGATCGGCTTCGGCGACCGCGAGCGGATGCGTCGAGCGTTCCTTCGCAATATCGGGCTTCCGCCACAGGCCGTCCGCCGCACCGCCCAGCTCTAGGCGAGACCGCCGTTTTGCGCGGCACGTGCGTGGAGGTCCGCTCCGAGCCGAACTCCGGACGGACAAGAACCGTCAGCTCAATGTCCGCAACGGGTGGAGGCTGTGTGAAAACGTTGTACCGTAACGGCAATCAGCAACTGTGTGATGCCGTGCCGATCCACGTTGATCCTTTCTTCGCGTCGAGGTCGCGGCCTTGATAGATCATTGCGCGGCAGGCGGCGGCAACCGCGTTTTCACACAGCCTCGGTCGAAAGCGGCGGTGCGGCGTGGGCCCTCGTTGTGGCTGACAGGCGCAAAGCGGCCCACGCGACAACCCGTCAAAACCTCTGTGCAGAGGTACTAGCGCGCGGACGCGCGGCGTCAGCCTCCACTTGCTCGATCTCGGCGGTGACATCTCGGGCAACGGGCTCTCCCAGCTCTTCCTGACCATGCGTGCGGGCCGTACAGGCGTCGCCGGAGAAAAGGCGTCCTGGGCCGCGTGCACGCCGACACGCCAAGTCGATGATCGGGAACCAAGGACCAGCAAGAAGCAAATCGCCCGGGTCGGCCACTTTGGTTGCGCCTCCGGTCCCCGCGCAAGCGGTCGACCGTCGTCTCAATAGTGGTCGGTCGACTTCACGAAGGCATGGATCTGCCAGACCTCGTCCGGCGACAGTCGCAGGCCGAAGGCAGGCATCTGCGTTCCTTTGCGGCCTTGGATCACCGTTTCCAAGAAGCGTTGGTCGCTGAGCTTGGTGGCGAATAGGTTCGGTCCCCGTGCGCCGGTGCTGTGGTGGCAGACGTAGCATTTGCCGGCGTAACCGACCCGGCCGGCGGCGATGGCGTCCGGCTGGCCAAGGAACGGATCCGTCAGCCCGTCATCCGCCAAGCCGCGGCTCATCGTCAGCAGCGCCATCGCCGCCGCCAACGATATGAAGAGAACAGAGCCGCGGACCAGGGAAACGCGCATGCAAGGATCAAGGTTTGCTGGACGGCAGCATCTTCTCGATTACCTGCGCGTTGTACATGCCGCCCTCATCGACCTTGCCGTCGATCGCGAACACCCACAGCATCCCGCCCTTCGGCGCTGAATAGTAGAAGCTTGGATCGCCGCCGAGTCCGGACAGGACCGCGACATATTGCTTTCCGCCGAGTTCGTAGGTGATCGGCGAAGCGTTGATTGCGGACCCGGTCTGGAACTTCCAAAGCTCCTTTCCGGTCTTCGAATCGTAGGCGAGCAGACGGCCTCGCTGGTCGCCGGTGAAGACCACGCCGCCCTTGGTGGCGAGGATTCCCGAGAACAGCGGCAGCGGGCTCGGCACGTCCCAGAGGACTTTCTTGTTCGCGACGTCGATCGCCTTGAGATGGCCGATCGTGTCCCCAATCCGGTACATCTGATAATCGACGCCCTGATATTGGTCGCCAGGCTTATATTGCAGCTTCCCCTTCTCCCATGAGGTGAGGCCCATCCCCCACTGGTTGACGGCGACAAAGAGAACGCCAGACGACGGATCGTAGGCCGGCGGGAACCAGTTGGTGCCGCCCTCGAGACCGGGGATGATTTTCTCG
>DASXCH010000129.1:0-7339 GCA_036491275.1 Caulobacteraceae bacterium | reverse complement strand
AAGCCGAGCGCCGCCGTCAGCTTCAGCCACGCGCGTGCGAGGCGGCTTGACGAGGGGGTGACCACCTGCGCGCCGACGAGCGCCGCGGCGACCGGCGGGAGGCTCACCGGCAGCAGCATGGCCGGATTCTGGAATGCGCCGCGGTAATGCAGCAGGCCCGCCTCTCCTACCGTACCCACCAGCCCGAGCGAACTCACCGCGGCCAGCAGACGGCCTGCTGGAAAGCCGAGCACCTTGGCCTCTCCCGCGGCGTTGTCGCGGACTTTCTCCGCCCCGCGCCCCAGGAGACCCGACAACACCAGCGCGAAGGGCGCGCCGATCGGTGCGCCATAGAAGAGGTTGTGCCAGGAGAGGCGTCCTGGCCGCTTGCTGACATTGTAAGCGTGGAAGCCCAGACCGATGAGTCCGGTCAAGGCCGCCAAAGCATAGATCCCGTCGCGGGCCGCATGACGCTTTGGTCGGCGGTCGAACACGCCGAACAGACTTCCCCCCAGCGTCAGGGCGGCCACGCCCAGCGGCGCGTACATGGTGCGATTTCGGAAGGAGCCGCGGTAGTGCTCGACCCCGCTGTCGGCGAGCACCGACAGGGCGAGGATGGCGGCGCTAAGGTTCAGTTGCCGGCCCGCATCGTTGGCGACTTCGATCCGGCGGTTTCGCCTGGGAAAGGCCAGAAGGATCGACTTGCGGGGAGGGGCCAAAGTGACCGCTTCGGCGAAATCATCCGCCAGTTCGCGCAAGATTTGGCGCCTCATCCCAGGTCTCCTGCGATTTTGTAAGCCTCAGCGTCCGCAGCCTTGAAGGTGAGGCCGTGTCCCGGACGGTCCAGATCGGGCCGAATGACGCCGCCGTCCGCCTCGGGCGCGCCGTCGAACAGCATCTGCTCGATACGCACATGGTCGTGAAACCACTCAAGATGGCGTAGGCGCAGGGCGGCGCAGGCCGCGTGCAAATGGATCGCCGGCGCACAGTGGCCGGAGAGATCGACGTGATGGGCCTCGCAGAGCGCCGCGATGCGCAGGAAGCCGGTGACGCCACCGCACCGAGTGACATCGGCCTGCAGCACGTCCACCGCGCCGGCCTGCAACAGGCGGCGGGCGTCGTCGAGGGTGTAGGTGTATTCGCCAGCCGCGACGTCCATCGCTTGCGGAACGCCTTCCCGCACCAGCCTCAGGCCGGCCTCGTCATCCGACGTCACCGGCTCCTCGAACCAGCGGATGTCCGTCTCACGGCAGTCGTGGGCAAAGCCCAGAGCTTGCCGCGCCGAAAACGCCCCGTTTGCGTCGACAAATAGCGCCCGCTCGCCGATGGCGGCCTTGGCGACGGTGACCCGATGCGGATCGCGCTCCGGCTCGCTGCCGATCTTCATCTTGACCGCCTGGCATCCATCTCGCTCGACCCAGCCCGAAAGCTGATCGCGAAGCTGCTCGTCCGAATAGGTGGTGAAGCCGCCACTGCCGTAAATCGGTACGCTGTCGCGCTGGCGACCCAGTAGCGCAGCGAGCGGTTGCTGCAAGAGCTTCGCCTTCAAGTCCCACAGCGCGGTGTCGATGGCGGAGATGGCGCAGGCCGTAAGTCCGGATCGGCCAAGGTTGCGCACGGCCCGCTGCATGGCCATCCAGCAACCCGGCACGTCCAGGGCGTGGCGCCCCTCGATCGCCTGGGCGAGTGCGCCACCGATCAGGGCGGTGAGACAACCGTCCGCGTAGGTGTAGCCGACCCCGACGCTGTCAGCGGCCGATAAGGTCACCACCACGAGGGTGGTCGAATCCCAGGCGAAAGTCCCATCCGCTTCGGGCGCGTCGGTCGCAATTCGGTAGGCGGCGGCGGTGACCGCTCGGATTGGGGCCTCGCCGGGCCGCGTGGCCATCCTTAGTCTTTACCGCCGGGCATCAGGGCGCCGACCAGCTGACGGGCGGCGCCGGCGATCACGCCGCCTTCCTCCGGATCGCCCTTGCGTAGGGTCTTCGCCAGCTTTACGGCCTCATCAAAGGTAATGTGCGGCGGCAAGGGCGGGACTTCTGGATCGGTCTTGATGTTGATGACAACCGGTCGATCGGCGGCGAGCGCCTCGTCCCAGGCTGGTCCCACGCCCTCAGGCGTGTCGACATAGATGCCCTTCAGGCCGATCAGCTCGGCGAACTGGTGATAAGGCACGTTCGGGATGTCCTGCGACGCCTCGAACTTGGGATCGCCCTCCATGACCCGCTGTTCCCAGGTCACCTGATTAAGATCCTCGTTGTTGAATACACAGACGATCCAGCGGTGATCCAGCCAGGTGCGCCAATACTTCGAGACCGTGATCAGCTCGGCCATGTTGTTCATCTGCATGGCGCCGTCGCCCACCAGGGCGATCACAGGCCGATCGGGGTGCGCATACTTCGCCGCGATGGCATAGGGCACGGCCGCGCCCATCGAGGCCAAGCCACCCGACAATGACGCCATCATCCCACGACGCATCTTCAGGTCCCGGGCGTACCAGTTGGCGCAGGAGCCGGAGTCGCTGGTCAGGATGACGTCGTCCGGCAGGCGAGGGGACAGTTCCCAGGTCACTCGCTGCGGATTGACCGGATTAGCGGGTTCCATCGCCCGCTCTTCCAGCGTCTTCCACCACTTGGAGAGACCCTTGGCGATGGTCTCGCGCCAAGTCTTGTCTTCCTTCTGCTGCAGCATCGGCAGCAGCAAGCGCAGCGTCTCGGCCGCGTCGCCGACAAGATTGACCTCCATCGGATAGCGCAGCGACAGCATGTCGGGCGCCAGGTCGATCTGGACGCCGCGCGCCTTGCCCTCCTTCGGCAGGAATTCGGAATAGGGAAAGCCCGAGCCGATCATCAGCAGGGTGTCGCACTCGGTCATCAGGTCGTAGCTCGGCTTGGTTCCCAGCATGCCTATTGTGCCGGTGACCCAGTGAAGGTCATCGGGCAAGGCCGCCTTGCCGAGCAGCGCCTTGGCCGCCCCGGCCTGCAGCTTGTCGGCGACCGCGATCACCTCGTCGGTGGCGCCAAGGGCGCCGGCGCCGACCAGGATGGCGACCTTCTCGCCGCTGTTCAGCACCTCGGCGGCCCGACGCAGATCGGCGTCGTAGGGCACGGTTTTCGGCTTCGAAAAGCCGACACCGGAATGCACCGTGCCGTGCTTGCGCGCGGGCTCCTCGAATTTCAGCTCCTGGAGATCGTTCGGCAGGATGATCGCGGTCACCCGGCGCTCGCCGAGCGCGGTGCGGATCGCACGATCCACGAGATGCCTGACCTGTGCCGGCGCGGAAGCCTGCTCGACGAAGGCGCCGGCCACATCCTTGAACAGGTTCGCGAGATCGACCTCCTGTTGGTAATGGCCGCCGATCGCGGTGCGCGCCTGCTGGCCCGCGATCGCCAGCACTGGCATGTGGTCGAGCCGGGCGTCGTAGAGACCCGTCAGCAGATGCGACGCGCCGGGTCCGGAGGTGGCGATGCAGACGCCGAGTTCGCCGCTGAACTTGGCGTAGGCCGAGGCCATAAACGCAGCCATCTCCTCGTGCCGCGCCTGAATGAATTCAATCTTCCCCTTGGCTCGGTTTAGCGCGCCGAACACGCCATTGATGCCATCGCCCGGATAGCCAAAAATCCGTCGCACACCCCACGCATGCAGGCGCTCGACAAGGAAATCACCGACTGTCTGGGCCATTACGAAACGCTCCGCGGCCAATGCGCGGCGTGCCCGCGGGCCATGTGCGAAACGATCTGGTCTCGGGGCCGTTCCTAGCGTCCGGCTTGATTAATGGCCGGCCGCGCGAGCCAAACCGGAACTGGGATCTCGGCCTGCGCACTTCAACTCAGCGCCCGCCCCTCGGCGAATCCGGGCGATCGCGGTTGAGTGAAAGAATTATGGCCAACAAGCCGCTCTCCATCGACGTCCGTCACCCGTTGGTGATGAAGGCCAACGACTTGACGTTGCTGACCCAGGAAGACGGGGCCATTCCTGGCGATATCATCGGTTTTGGCCTCTTCTATCACGACACCTGCTATCTGACCCGGTATCGCCTGTGCCTAGCGGGCGAGCCGGCGCTTCTACTCAGTTCATCGGACGAACTGGGCGTGGCGGCCCAACTCGCTCTGACCAATCCCAAGCTGAAGGTCCCGGGCCAGTGCGAGATTGAAGCCCACAAGCTGCAGATCGAACGCAGTCTGCGGCTGATCGATGACGGTCCCCAATGCTTCGACCGCATCGAGATCACCTCCTTCTGCGATGATCTCATCCAGTTTGAACTGACATTGGAATTGCGCAGCGAGTTCAAGAACGTGCTCGCGCTGCGCGGCGCTGACGGCGAAATCCGCGGCGAGCTTCACGAACCGGTTTGGGACGGTCATCGGCTGAGCCTGAGCTACGCGGGGGCGGACGACGTGCTCCGCAGCCTGATAGTAGAGTTCTCTCCAACGCCGATCGTGACTTTATCGGAAGACTCGTCGGTCGCGGCTTTTGGCCTGAATATAGCGCCCCACGGAACGATCGCGGTCAGCGCCACGCTCAGTGTCGAGGAAGGCTCAGCCAGGTCCGCCGCGCCTGCGACAATCGATCGATCGCCGCGAACGGCGTTACCGCCTGCCGAGCAGACGTCCGCCGACCTCTTGACGGGTTTCGCAAGCTTCCACTGCGATGATGGCGGTCTCAACAGGGTCATGCATCGGTCGCTCCTGGACGTCGCCCTGCTTGGTGTGCGCCGGGGCCAATGCGCCTTCACCGCAGCCGGCCTTCCTTGGTATCTGGGCCTCTTCGGCCGTGACAGTCTGATCCCGTCGCTGCAGGTTCTGGCCTTCAATCCTGACCTCAGTGCACACAATGTGAGGGCGCTTGCCGACTATCAGGGCGAGCGTTACGACGATCGCACCGGTGAGGAGCCGGGGCGGATACTGCACGAGCTGCGCGTCGGCGAGCTGGCCAATCTCCACGCCATCCCCCAGACCCCAAGCTATTCCAGTGTCGATTCAACCCTCCTGTTCCTGATCGCGTTGGCTCGCCATGTGCGATGGACGGGCGATCCCACTCTGTTTCACGACCTTCGTTCCAATATCGATCGGGCCCTGGCCTGGCTCGATCGTCGCGAGGCGATGTCCGCTAGCGGCTTCGTAGAGTACGGGGAACGGACCAAGAGCGGCGCTCCCAAGAACGAAGGATGGCGCGATTCCGACAACGGCGTGCTGCGTGCGGATGGCTCCCATGCGGAGCCGCCAATCGCCCTCGTGGAAGTTCAGGGATACGCGTTCATGGCGCGCCGCGAAATCGGGGCGGTGCTGCGCCGACTTGGCGAAGACGCCGCCGCTGACCAGCTGGAAAAGCAGGCGACCGACTTGGCGAAACGCTTCGACCGCGCCTTTTGGATGGAAGCAGAAGGTTGCTACGCGCTGGCGTTGGATCGGGGGGGAAACCAGGTCCACTCCATCACCTCTAACGCAGCGCATGTGCTGTGGACCGGGATTGCGCAACCCAATAGAGCGGAAAATATCGCCCAACGGGTGCTGAAGCGCGACATGACGTCCGGATGGGGTGTGCGTACGCTTTCGTCCGATCATCCTAGGTACGATCCCTTCGCCTATCAGCAGGGCAGCGTCTGGCCGTTCGACAATGCCTTCATCGTTGCGGGCCTTCGCCGTTACGGGGCGGACGAGGCGGCGGGTTCGGTGTTTCAAGCGACGCTGGCGTCCGCGTTGGCTTTCCGGGATGGCCGCTTGCCGGAATTTCTGGCGGGGGTCGAACGCCGCCCGGGCGCGCGACCGACGCGAAGTCCACGCGCCGACCCTCTGCAGGCCTGGTCCGCCTCCGCCATTCCGTTCATGGTCACGCAGCTGCTCGGTCTCGAAGCCGACGGCTTCGAGAAGCGACTGCTGTTGCGCCGGCCCATTATGCCCGGCGGCGTATCAACAGTGAGGATCGAGGACGTCCGGTTGGGCGATGCCGCCGCGACCGTTTGCTTAGAACAGCGAAATGACGGACCTGTCGAAGTCTCTGTCGAACCATTGCGAGGCGACGTCGCATTTGAAGTCATCGACTGATTTCTGCTTCGATCATAAAGCGCCGCAGCCGAGCGGCCATCTGCCGGTAGGCGTCCTGGCGACCGATCTGGCCGTCGCGCGTTCCATGATTCCGTCTCTGCACGGAGGACATGCTCATGCGCGACCTCACCCGCCTGCCGCATCAACTCGATCGCGAAGCAGGGTCCTGCCGAGCCATCATCGAGACCCCGAAGGGCAATCGCGGCAAGTATGACTACGATCCCGAGACCGACCTCTTCGAGCTCGCGAAGATGCTTCCGGACGGGATGAGCTTTCCGGTGGACTTCGGCTTTGTGCCGTCAACGCTCTGCGACGACGGCGATCCGCTCGACGTCATGGTTCTGTGTGAGGAGCCGAGCCCGGTTGGGGCGCTGGTTCAGGTCAGGCTGATCGGCGTTCTCAAGGCCGAGGAAACTGAGGCGGGGCGGGTGGAGCGAAACGACCGCCTGCTTGCCATTCCCCTCAGGTCGCACCTTTACGCGAGCGCCAAGACCCTCGACGACCTGGAGCCGGTCTTTCTGGAAAACGTGTCGCAGTTCTGGATCAACAAGGCCAAGCTGGAGGGCAAGTCTTTCAAGATCGTGGGGCGAGGCGGGCCGTCGGCGGCGATCGAACTCGTGCGCCGAAGCGCCAAAATGGCGAAGAAAGCCGCCTGACCGCCGTGCCCCTGGTCCCGACTTGGTCCGACATTGCCGTCCGTCTGGCGTTGACGATGATCGCCGGGGCCATCCTTGGTCTCGACCGTGGCGCGCGGGGCCACGCCGCAGGCCTCAGAACAACGATTCTCGTCGCTCTCGCCGCGGCGGTCGCCATGGTCCAGGCCAACATCCTGCTTCCGATTGGCGGCAAAACGGCCGCTTCGTTCAGCGTCCTGGACCTGATGCGACTTCCGCTCGGCATCCTCACCGGTGTCGGCTTCATCGGCGGCGGCGCGATCCTCAAACGGGGCGACATCGTGCGCGGCGTGACCACAGCCGCCACACTCTGGATCGCGACAGTCATCGGCCTTTGCTTCGGCGGCGGCCAGGTCAGGCTTGGGCTCGTGGCGACGGTGCTGGCGTTCGTCACGCTGTTTGTCCTGGACTACTTCGACCGAAGAATCCCGCGGCAGCACAGGGCTCGCTTGATTATCGAGGCAACCAAGGGTGCGAGGCTCAATGAGATGCCGGAGGCTGTCGCCGCGAAGCGATTCCGGGCCCACTTCCTCCAGCAGACCGCTGCCACGAATCCGGGTCGGGTCCACCTCGGCTACGAAATCGTTTGGCGGCGGACGGAAGTGGCCGGCGCGCCCGCCGATCTCATTGAGCTGGTCAATG
>DASXCH010000128.1:0-8389 GCA_036491275.1 Caulobacteraceae bacterium | reverse complement strand
ATATCATGTCTGTAATTTATCAAAAAACTTGATTGACAGATTAATTTTATTAATCGACGCTCATGGCTTAAGAACGAGGTCCCGCGTGGCGGAGAGAACAGCGAGCGACTGGCAGACACTGACGCGCCTCACCCAGGGCGCGGCCATGATCGTCGAGCGCGTGCGGCTGGCCGACATCGACGTGGCCATCGAAGGCGCCTTCGCCCTGCCGCGCCTGGCGCAGCTCACCCACGAGGATCAGGTGTTCGTCGCCGCGTTCCTCACCGCCCACGGTTCGATCAAGGAGATGGAGCAGATGTTCGGTGTCAGTTACCCCACCATCAAGGCCCGCCTGACGCGCCTGGCCGCGATGCTCGATCCCATCGAGCGCGACGTCCCACCGCCCAGAGTCGACGTCCTGGATCAATTGGAGCGTGGCGAGATCGACGCCGACGAAGCCGTGCGCCTGCTCAAAGGCGCGTGAAACGCGTCCACACACATTCAAGGAGGCTCAGATGAGCGAAGACCGCATGAAAATCCTCAACCTGCTGGCCGCGGGACGGATCACGGCCGACGAGGCTGAGCGCCTGCTCGACGCGCTCGGCGGTTCGCCGAAACCGGAGGTGCGACCGACCCCCAACAGCGAGGGTCCGAGGTTCCTGCGCGTCCAGGTGGAAAAGGGGCACGGCGACGACCGCGACGCCAAGCACGTCAACGTCCGCGTGCCTCTGTCCCTGCTGCGCGCCGGCGTGCGGCTGCAGGGCATCCTGCCGGCCAAGGCCCGCACCCAGATCAACGCCGCCCTGGCCGAGAAGGGCGTCGACCTTGACATCGACAGCCTGAAATCCGGCCAGCTCGAATCCCTGATCGAGGGCCTGGCCCAGACCTCGATCGACATCGACGCCGACGACGGCAAATCGCGGGTCAAGGTGTCCTGCGAATAGGGTCCACCTCGATATAGCCGCGCTCCGTCAGGACGGCGTCGAGCCTGGCGTCGTGAGCCTCCAGGGGGACCTCGCCGACCTCCTGGCCGGCGAAGGCGAGGCCCATGACGAACAGCGGTCCCCGCGCCCTCAAGTCGGCGATGGCTCGATCGAAGTAGCCGCCACCCTGGCCAAGTCGTCCGCCACGGCGGTCGAAGGCCAGCAAAGGCGCAAGGATCAGATCCGGATGGAGACGCTCGCTGGTCGGCAAGGGCGACGGAACGCCGAGCGCGTCGGGCGAGAGACGATCGCCTTCGCGCCAGGCGTGGAAATCAAATCCGGTGCCCGCATCGCGGACCACCGGCAAAGCCAGGCGCGCCCCGGCGTCCGCCAAACGCCGCATCGCCGGCCGCGGGTCGATCTCTCCGCCGACGGCCGCGTAGCCACCCACGACCGTGTGTCTCAGCCTGTGATCTGGGATGAGATCGGCCAGCCGGCTGGCCGCATCGGGGTTATCGCGCGCAAGGGCCAGTCGCAGCCGTCGCATATGGCGGCGCAAATCCGGCTTGGCCGTCATGCCCATCCGTCAGGATGGGCGAAGCGAGGTGGCGGCGCCGCGAAAACCGTGAAGGCGGTGAAAATCCCCTCGGACCTGGAAGACCAGGTGGGCGCCGTGTGCCCGGAACCACGGTTCCGGCCAGGGACAGCTCCCTGACGAAGCGATTAAGGTCCCCGGGATTTAAGTGCCTCCGACGCGAGTCGCAGCAGACCCGCCGGGGACGAACCTAGGTCGCCGGTTCGTCAGACTCAAGGCTCAGGGCGCTATCGGGCGGCCATTCCCTCGATTCGCTTCGCCGTCGTTTCGAGGATGGTCACCGCCCGCGAGTCGGCGGCGTCCAACTGCTTCTGGAGCCTGGCGTTTTCCGCTTCGGTCGCGGCCAGCCTTTCCTCGGTCCCGGCGATCTCATCGGCGAGCGTCAGGGCGCCCAGGAGCATGAGCCGGGTTTCGCCCAGGGCCGCGTCGCCGCCGATGGCGCGCACCTTCTCGTCGAGCGTGGCCGCCAGGGTCTGGAGCCTGGCTTCCTCTCCGTCCTCGCAGCCGAGCAGATAGGGCTTGCCGTTGATGTGGACCGTCAGCTGTCCCATCAGCGGGCCTCGCTTTCGAGCTGGTGACGCAGTTCCGAAGCCGCTCTGGCCAGGGCCTCGGAGGCCTGGGCCGCGGCCTCCTCCAACTCCCGCTCGCGGGCCCGCGCGGCATCGAGATCCGAGGCGAGCTTGGTGCGATCCTGATCGAACAGGTCCCCGGCCTGGGCGCCCGCTTCGGCCAGCCGCTTGGCCAGCCTCTGTTCGAGCATGGTCAGGGCCCGATCGAGCCGCTGGACCGCCGCCTCCATACGCTCGCCATTCCCGGCAGAAGCTCTCATGCCTGAACTCCAGGCCCCCGCGACTCACAAGGTTTTACAGGCCCCTCGCGGCGAGGGACAAGGCCCAGGGCCTGCGGACGGTTAGGGATCGAGCGATCCATGGCTGTCCGCAGGCCCTAGCTTGACCCCTCGCGCCGCTCATGCGAGGCGGGCCGCCAAGGTCAAGCCTGCCCCTCAAGAGTTCTCATGCCCGTCCAGCCGCTCGTCATGGCCAACGCCATCCGCGCCTTGTCGATGGACGCCGTCCACAAGGCGAAGTCCGGCCACCAGGGAATGCCGCTGGGCATGGCCGACGTCGCCACGGTCCTGTGGACGAAATTCCTGAAATATGACGCCCGCCACCCGCAGTGGCCGGATCGCGACCGCTTCGTCCTTTCCGCCGGCCACGGCTCGATGCTGCTGTATTCCCTCCTGCATCTGAGCGGCTTCGAGGCCATGACCATGGCCGAGATCGAGGCCTTCCGGCAATGGGGCTCGATCACGCCGGGCCATCCGGAATATGGTCACACGCCGGGCGTCGAGACCACCACCGGGCCGCTGGGCCAGGGCCTGGCCACGGCCGTCGGCATGGCCATGGCCGAGCGCAGCATGGCGGCGCGCCATGGCGCCGAACTCGTCGATCATCGCACCTGGGTCGTCGCCGGCGACGGCTGCCTGATGGAGGGCGTCAGCCACGAGGCGATCCACCTGGCCGGGCGGCTGAAGCTTTCGCGCCTGACCGTCCTCTTCGATGACAACGACACGACCATCGACGGCCGCGCCACCATGGCCGAGACCGGCGATCAGGTGATGCGCTTCAAGGCCGCGGGCTGGGCGAGCCGGCGCGTCGACGGCCACGACTATCCGGCCATCGCCGCGGCGATGCGCTGGGCCCTTCGCCAGGACCGGCCCGCGATGATCGCCTGTCGCACGCATATCAATCGCGGCGCCGGGCCGATGGAGGGCGATGAGCACGGCCACGGCTATTCGCTGTTCGATCCGGAGATCGCCGCCGCGCGCAAGGCGATGGGCTGGACGTCGCCGCCGTTCGTGATCCCGGACGACATCGCCGCCGCCTGGCGCAGGGCCGGACGCCGAGGCGGATCGGCGAGGCGAGCCTGGCTGGGCCGGCTGAAGGACTCGACCCAGGGCGATGATTTCCAGCGGGCGGTGGCGGGCGACCTGCCGGAAGCGGCCTTCACAGCTCTGGACAAGGGCCTCGCGGATGTCCTCGCCGCGCCCCCGGTCAACGCCACGCGCGTCCATTCCGGCGCAGCCCTGGCCAAGCTGACCCCGGCGATCCCGGAAATGATCGGAGGCTCGGCCGACCTCACCGGCTCCAACAACACCATCGTCAAGGGCATGAACACCTTCGACGCCCCGGACTACGCCGGCCGCTATGTCCACTACGGCGTGCGTGAGTTCGGCATGGCGGCGGCGATGACCGGCATGGCGCTGCACGGCGGCGTCATCCCCTATTCGGGGACCTTCCTGGTCTTTTCCGACTACAGCCGTCCGGCGATCCGCCTGGGCGCCCTGATGGGGATCCGCGTCATCCACGTCATGACCCATGACTCGATCGGCCTGGGGGAGGACGGACCGACGCACCAGCCGGTCGAGCATCTGGCCTCGCTGCGGGCCATGCCGAACCTGACCGTTTTCCGGCCGGCCGACGCGGCGGAGACCTACGCCTGCTGGAAACTGGCGCTGCAGGAACGGAAGAACCCGTCGATCATGGCGCTCTCACGGCAGAAGACGCCGGCGGTCCGCCTGGGCCGCGCGCCGGATGTCGAGCGCGGCGCCTATGAGCTGGCGCCCGCGGATGGACCGGCAAAGGTGTCGATCTTCTCGGCCGGAACGGAGATCGCGGTCGCGCTGGCCGCCCGGGACCGCCTGCACTCGCAGGGCGTCCCCACGCGCGTGGTGTCGGCGCCCTGTTTCGAATTGTTCGAACGCCAGGACGAGGCTTATCGAACAGGCGCGATCGGGAGCGCGCCGGTGCGGATTGCCGTCGAAGCCGGCGTGCGCCAGGGCTGGGACCGCTTCATCGGCGAGGACGGCCTCTTCATCGGCATGACGTCTTTCGGCGCCTCCGCGCCGTTCGAGCCGCTATATGAGAAGTTCGGAATCACCGCCGAGGCGGTCGCGGCCGCCGCCCTTCGGGCGGTCGCCCGCCCTTGACTTGACCGCGGCCGCCCGCGAAACGGCGCCGCACCCAAGGAAGAAGTGAAAGGAACCGCGCCATGACCGTCCGCGTCGCGATCAACGGCTTTGGCCGCATCGGACGCCTCGTCCTGCGGTCGATCGTCGAACACGCGCGTCGCGACATCGAGGTGGTGACGATCAACGATCTCGGGCCGGTAGAGACCAACGCCCACCTGCTGCGCTACGATTCCGTTCACGGCCGCTTCCCGGGGATCGTCTCGGTGGACGGCGACACGCTCGACGTCGGCCTTGGCGCCATCAAGGTGACGGCGATCCGCGAGCCGGAGAAGCTGCCGCTGAGGGAGCTGGGCGTCGATATCGCCCTCGAATGCACCGGCCTCTTCACCGCAAAGGACAAGGCCTCGGCTCTCCTCGCCGCCGGCGCGCGCAAGGTGCTGGTGTCCGCGCCCTGCGACAGCGCGGACCGGACGATCGTTTTCGGGGTCAACCACGAGAGCCTGACCGCCGAGGACCTGGTGGTCTCCAACGGTTCGTGCACCACCAACTGCCTGGCGACCGTGGCCAAGGTGCTGCTCGATCATTGCGGCATCGAGCACGGCTATATGACCACAATCCACGCCTACACCTCCGACCAGCCGACGCAGGACACCCTGCATCGCGACCTTTACCGGGCGCGAGCGGCCGGTCTGTCGATGATTCCGACGTCAACCGGCGCGGCCAAGGCGCTGGGCCTGGTGCTGCCGGAACTGGCCGGCAAGCTCGACGGCTCGTCCATCCGTGTGCCGACGGCCAATGTCTCGGTGGTGGACCTCAAGGTCGTGCCCGGCCGCGAGGTGAAGAAGGACGAGATCAACGAGGCGATGAGAGAAGCCTCGACCAAGGGACCTCTGCGCGGCGTGCTGCAGGTGACCGACGAGCCCCTGGTGTCCGTCGATCTCAACCATGTCGCGGCCTCGGCCACGGTCGCCCTGCCACAGACCCAGGTGATCGGCGGACGCTTCGCCCGGGTCCTCGCCTGGTATGACAACGAATGGGGCTTCTCGACGCGGATGGCCGACGTGGCCGTGGCGATGGCCAGGATCCCTTGACCTTCCGCACGCTCGATGGCGTGGACCTGCGCGGCAAGCGCGCCCTCGTACGTGTCGACTTCAATACCCCAATGGCGGACGGCCAGGTCGCCGACGACACGCGCCTTCGGGCCGCCCTGCCGACGATCTCCAGGCTGCGAGACGGCGGGGCCCGGGTGGTCCTGATGGCCCACTTCGATCGGCCCAAGGGACGGCGCGTCGAGACCATGAGCCTGAAGCCGGTCGCAGCGCACCTGGCGGGGCTGTTGGGCGCGCCCGTGGCTTTCGCCGAGGATTGCGTGGGCGAAGCGGCGGCCGACGCCGTCACCGGGCTGAAGGATGGCGATGTCCTGCTGCTGGAGAACCTGCGCTTCCACCCCGGCGAAGAAGCGAACGATCCGGCCTTCGCCGAGGCGCTCGCCGCCAACGGCGATCTCTATGTCAACGACGCCTTTTCCGCCGCCCACCGCGCCCACGCCTCGACCGAGGCGATCGCCCATATCCTGCCCGCCTACGCAGGCGAAGCGATGCGGGCCGAACTCAAGGCGCTGGACACAGCCCTGAGCGCCCCGAAGCGGCCGTTGCTCGGCATCGTCGGCGGATCCAAGGTGTCGACCAAGCTCGACCTCCTGCGCAATCTGATCGGAAAGCTCGACCAGCTGGCCATCGGCGGGGGCATGGCGAACACCTTCCTGGCCGCCCAGGGCTGGGACGTGGCGGCCTCGTTCTGCGAGCACGACCTGGCCGACACGGCGCGGGACATCATGGACGCCGCCGCCCTCACCGGTTGCGAGCTGCTTCTGCCGCTGGATGTGGTCGTGGCCGAAGAGGCCGCCGCCGGCCAGGCGGCGCATGTGCGCGAGCTGGGCGACATCGATAGGGGCGAAATGATCCTCGACGCGGGCCCGATGACCCTCGCCCATCTCGTCGCCGCCATGGATAAGGCCAAGACCCTCGTGTGGAACGGACCGCTGGGGGTCTTCGAGATTCCGCCCTTCGACCATGCCACGGTGATCGCCGCGCGCCACGCCGCAGCTTTGGCCAAGGCCAAGCGCCTGATCGCAGTCTCGGGTGGCGGCGATACGGTGGCCGCACTCAAGCACGCGGGCGTGGCGGGGGACTTCACCTTCGTTTCCACCGCCGGTGGGGCCTTCCTCGAATGGATGGAGGGGCGCACCCTGCCGGGTGTCGCCGCCCTGGAGGCCTGAGACATGTCGCTGGGCCTCGGCCGCTTTGCCTATACGAAGGGACTGCATGATCTCGGCAACGGCGGCTACGCCTGGCTGCAGCCGGACGGTGGCTGGGGATGGTCCAACGCCGGCCTGATCGTCGACGGCGATGAGTCGCTGCTGGTCGACACCCTGTTCGATGTTCCCCTGACTCGCGACATGCTCGCCGCCATGAGGGCGGCCGAACCCAAGGCCGCCGCCCGCATCGACACCCTGGTCAACACCCACCACAACGGCGACCACTGCTTCGGCAACTCCTGCTGCGAAGGGGCGGAGATCATCGCCCATCGCCTGGCCGCCGAGGCCATGACCCACGAGGGGCCGGAGCGCCTGGCGCGGATGCTGGACGCCGCGCCGCAGATGGGCGAGGCGGGGGCCTATCTCGCCCGCATCTTCGGCCCGTTCGAGTTCAAGGCCTCGCGGCAAGCCCTGCCGACCACCACGTTCGAGACCGAGCTGACGCGCACGGTGGGCGACAAGGCCGTCTATCTGCTCAGCGTCGGCCCCGCCCACACGCCAGGCGACATCCTGGTCCACGTCCCAGCCGACCGGGTGGTGTTCACCGGCGACATCCTGTTCATCGAGGGTCACCCGATCATGTGGGAGGGTCCGGTCGGCAACTGGATCGACGCCTGCGAGGCGATCCTGACCATGGATGTCGAAACCGTGGTGCCGGGCCACGGGCCGATTACCGACAAGCGAGGCGTCGTCGCCGTGCGCGACTACCTGGCCTATGTCCGCGATGAGGCGCGCAAGCGCTTCGACGCCGGCCTCTCGGCGTTCGACGCGGCCCGGGACATCGACATGAGCGACTACGACTCCTGGGGCGATGGCGAACGGATCGTGGTCAATGTCCTCACGCTCTACCGGGAGTTCTCCGACAAGCCACAGGCAGTCGACTTCGCCACCCTGTGGAGCGAAATGGCGTCCCTGTCCCGCCGCCGCTGAGGCGCGCGGTCGCTTTGCAACGGCTCCCGCCGGAGTCTAGTCTCCAGGCGACCAGAGCCCGAAGGGCCGTCAGGACGGGGATCGGACGATGGCGCGGATCACGCTGCGACAACTATTGGATCACGCCGCCGAGCACGACTACGGCGTGCCGGCGTTCAACATCAACAATATGGAGCAGGGCCTGGCGATCTTGGAGGCCGCGGTCGCGGTGGGTGCGCCGGTCATCATCCAGGCCAGCCGCGGGGCGCGCAGCTACGCCAACGACGTCGTCCTGGCCGGCCTGATTGAATCCCTGGTCACGCTCTATCCCGACACGCCGCTGTGCATGCACCAGGACCACGGCAACAGCGAAGCCACTTGCGCCACGGCCATGCAGCACGGCTTCACCAGCGTGATGATGGATGGCAGCCTGGAAGCCGACGCCAAGACCGTCGCCTCCTATGAATACAACGTCCGAGTCACCCGCCGGGTGGTGGATATGGCCCATTGGATCGGCGCCTCGGTCGAGGGCGAGATCGGGGTTCTCGGCAGCCTCGAAACCGGCATGGGCGAGAAGGAGGACGGCCACGGCGCCGAAGGCCAGCTGTCGCACGAACAGCTGCTGACGGACCCCGCCCAGGCTGTGGAGTTCGTTCGCGCCACCGAGGTGGATGCTCTGGCCATCGCCATGGGCA
>DASXCH010000127.1:0-1908 GCA_036491275.1 Caulobacteraceae bacterium | reverse complement strand
CGAATCGAAGACGGCATCGACCGCGATCTTGCGGCGCGGCTGATCGCCTTCGGCCTCGGGCGCAACGACGCCTTCGAGCACCGCGACTTCGCGCAGGGGGATGCCGAGTTTCTCGTAGGTCTTCAGGATCTCCGGATCGATCTCGTCGAGCGAGCCGATCTGCTTCTTCGGCTTCGGCGCCGCGTAGTAATAGAGGTCCTGGTAGTCGATCTTGGGATAGTCGACGCGAGCCCAGGTCGGTTCCGTCATGGTCAGCCAGCGCCGATAGGCTTCCAGGCGCCACTCCAGCATCCAGGCCGGCTCGTTCTTCTTGCTCGAGATGAAACGGATCGTGTCCTCCGACAGGCCTTTCGGCGCCTTGTCGGATTCGATCAACGTCTCGAACCCATATCGGTATTGGTCGACGTCGATCCGCCTGACGCGGTCGACCGTCTCCTGTACAGCTGGCATTCACTTCCTCCGCTCGCGGTTTCAAGGACCGCGGTGGAACAGTTCCAAACGTCTAATGCGATGCATCGAAGAAACACGCTTAGAACCGTTCAAGCCGTGTTTCTTTCCTCCCTAAGTAAGGCATCGGACAGCTTTCGCCAAGCCTCCAGGGCCCGATCAATGTCTGCCTCCGTCGTGGACCAGCCCAGACTTAGCCGCACGGCGCCTTGGGCGATTTTTGGGCCAAATCCCATGGCTTCCAGCACATGGGAGGGCTGGACCTTGCCCGAGGAACAGGCCGAGCCGGAGGACACGGCAATGCCGGCCAGATCGAAGCCGATCACGGCGGTTTCGGCGCGCAGGCCGGGAACCGTGAACAGGGTGGTGTTGGGAAGCCGGGGAGCCTTCTCCGAGAAGATGATGGTGCCCGGGGTCTGCTTCAGGCCCTGCTCCAGGCGGTTCCGCAGGGCCTCCTGACGCGGCGCGTCTGCCTTCAGCGCGGCCAAGGCCGCCACGACCGCTGCGCCGAAACCAGCGATGCCCGCCACGTTCTCCGTGCCGGCGCGGTGACCGCGCTCCTGACCTCCGCCCCGCAACAGCGGTTCGACGCCCTCGACGCCCTCAGCGGCGACCAACGCGCCAACGCCCTTGGGGCCGCCAACCTTGTGCGCGGACAACGACACAAGATCGGCACCCATTCCATTGACATCGAAGGCGACTTTCCCGAGTTCCTGGATCGCGTCAACGTGCAGGACAGAACCGGCGGAATGGACGATCTCGGCGGCCTCTGCGATCGGCTGGATCGCGCCGGTCTCGTTATTGGCCGCCATGATCGATACCAGCGCCGGAGGGCCGCCCGCGAGGGCCCGGCGCAGCTGCTCCAGATCGATGAGGCCGTCGGGCGTCACGCCGATGCGGCCAATCGCGTCAGCCGAAAACCGCCCGCCCGACAGGACCGATGCGTGCTCGAAGGCGGAGACCAGCAGCCGCTGAGATGACATGCCGCCCGCTCGCCTCACGCCCGGGACGAGTGCCAACGCATTGGCTTCGGTCCCTCCGGACGTGAAGGTGACATTGCGGGGTGCCGCGCCCACCGCCGCGGCCACGGCGGCACGGGCGTCCTCGACCATGCGCCGGGCCTGCCGGCCCTCGGCATGGACCGACGACGGATTGCCGGCGAGCTCCCACGCTCGGTCCATCGCCGCCTTCGCCTCGGGGCGCAGCGGCGTGGTCGCGTTCCAGTCGAGATATACCCTTTCAGTCATTGAGTACCATGATACCCTATCGACGAACGCCAACGATAGTGGCCTCGCGGCCCGCTTGCCCGGCAAATGGCGCTTCTTTCTCACTACGCAATCATATGGCTAACGCAGAGGGCGCCTTGGCGGGGGATTCAAGATGCTTGCTTTTTGCCCCTCGCCTCATGTTAGAACGCGCCCACAATTCACCGAGCGCCCTCAGCGCCTGGTCAAATTGCGC
>DASXCH010000126.1:0-4302 GCA_036491275.1 Caulobacteraceae bacterium | reverse complement strand
TCGGGGCTGTCGTAGCGGATGATGCCGGCGCCGGAGCCGCCGACGTTGGCCTTCACCAGCACAGGATAGCCGAGCTCGGCAGCGAGGCGCGGAACGTCCTCGCGGCGGTGGGCCACGCGGGTGCGAGGGATGGCGAGGCCGAGCTGGCCGAAGAGGCTGAGCTGGCGCGCCTTGTTGAGGTCGTAGGCCAGCACCCGCGTGCCGTTGATCACCCGCGCGCCGAGGTCTTCCCAGTGGCCGATCGCGGCGACGCTGTAGAACAGCGCATGCTCGTCCTGGCGCAGGAACGACGACATCGCCAGGCGGCTGAGGATCACCGGCGCGGGCGGACGCGGATCGGCCGGGTCGAACGTGTGGTCCTGGATGCGGATCGGCGCCCAGTCGACGCCGCGGCGATCGAGCTCGCGAAACAGCGGCTCGAACCACTGCGGGTGCTCGTAGAAGACGGCAAGCTCGGGCAACGCGGGGCTCCGATAAACGCAGGCGGCGCCGGGGCGCCCCTGATAGTCCGGATCGCGCGACTTGGCATCCCCGGCGCACGAAACCGGTGCGCACGTGGTATAAGGCGACCATGGGCGAGGAACCGATCTTTCTGACGCGCGCGGCCGAGGGCCTGGACCGGCGTGGCTTCACGCTCGACGACATCGAGAAGATGATCGCGGCCGGGGTCATCGACGCCGACGAGAAGTTCGAGCTGATCGATGGGGAGATCGTCCCGATGAACGCCCAGGCGCTGCCCCATCTTTTGATGAAGGGACGCCTGGCGTGGGCGCTGAAGTCTGCAAGCCCTGCCGACGTTGACCTTGTCCAGGACGCGACGGTCGTCCTGGGCCCACGCACGTTCTTCGATGCGGACATCCTCGCGTTTCGGGCCAACATGGCGCGCCGCTACATCGAGCCGGCGGACGTGCTGCTGGCCATCGAGGTTGCGGCCACCAGCCGGGCCCGCGATCTGTTCGCGAAGGCGCCCCGCTATGGGGCGGCCGGCGTGCCGGAGCTGTGGGTTGTCGAACTGAACGAAGAGCGGACCTACGTCTTCCGATCGCCCGGGACGGCCGCCTGGGGCGAGCCATCGGTCGTTGGCTTCGACGAGATGCTCTCTCCGCTCTTCCTGCCAGACACCCTGATCAAAGTCGGCGAGCTGCTTTAGCCTCCGGGCGAGGCTGGCGAGGCGTTGGGCGCTGCGTCGCGAGCCGGGGCCGGGGGCATGTCCGTGCCCAGCAGCCGGTCCCAGAACGTGAAGTAGAGGCCGTAGTTGGCGTCGAAATGGCTGTGATGCAGGCTGTGGCGGCTCGCCGAGATCAGCCAGCCGCCGATCCAGCCGTCGACCATCCAGGCCGGCAGCACCTCGGCCCCGGAGTGGTTCAGCACCGCCAGGATCGTCATCAGCGTCAGCAGCACCACGATCACGATCGGGTGGACCGGAACGAAGAAGGTCAGCGCCGGCAAGAGCCAGGCGGTCAGCGCCGCCTCCGACCAGTCGAACGCGAACGAGGCGTAGGCGGTGGGCTGGCGCGAGCGGTGGTGGCCGGCATGCATGTAGCGGAACAGCCGCTTCACATGCATCAGCCGGTGCAGTCCATAATAGTAGGCGTCCTGGACCGCGAGGTAGATCACGCCGCTGACCAACAGCCAGGCGACGCCGTACTTGCCGACGTCGAGATAGACCAGCGTGCCGCCGTGCTTCCAGGCCTCGATGACGACCGCGGCGGGCAGCGCGTAGATCCAGGACGAGAGCAGCGAAAGCTTCAGTTCGTGGCGAATGGTGGCCGGCTTCGGGCGGTCGCGGTTCAGCCGCCGCCCGCGCACCCGCCCGTCCTTGCGGCCCCAGACCAGAGCATGCACCAGCCACGCGATCGCGACGTAGCGCGCGGCGATCGCCACGGTCAGCACCAGGGTCACGAACGCGAGGTCGCCGAGGATCGGCAGCATGGGAGTCTCCAGCGGGAGTGAATCGGCCGCCTTTTCGCGCGCCGGTCAAGCTCGCCGATCCGCGCGGGTTAGCCGGCCGCGAGGCGGGCGGCCCCGGCCCCGATCTGGGCGATTCAGGGCCGGGTCGGAGTTGTCGACCGCCCAGGCGACGTACATCAGCCCGGTCACCGCCTTCGCCCACCAGTAGGCGTGCTCGGGCGGCGCGGGTTGTAGGGGCTCTCGGGGTTCACATCGAAATCCACGTCCTCGACGCAGGCCTGCGCTCGCTGGTGGCTGTCGCCCGCGATCCAAGCGCCCTCGCGCAGCTGCACGTCGCCGGTCTTGGCAAGGCGCAGGCATTTCCACGAGCCGCCCGCCGGCAGCCCGCTCCGGCTCTCGCCGGCGAACTGGTAGACCAGCGCCGCCTCCTCGCCCTTGGTATGTCCGAGGATGACCGGGCAGAGCTCGCGCCGATAGCCATCGTAGAGGCAGACGACCTGCTTGCGCTCGAGGAGCGCCGTGGCGAAGAGCTCGTAGCTTCGGCTCGACATCGGATCCTCGTCGGTTCCCGCCGCCTAAGCCGGCCTCAAACCCCGACCTAGCGAGCGGAGCCCCAGGCGGGCGGCGTAGCGGCGCGCCTGATCAGTCAAGGCCGGCGTCAGATGTATCTTCTGATAGCGACCGGCCGCGACTTGCCACACCTTCCGTGGCAGCCTCCCGCCATCCGACAGGTGCGGTTCCAGCCATCCGTCGATCCCCCGCCAGAAATGTGGGGTCGTGCCGTCCACGTCCGTGAACCCATACTCCTCGGCAAGATCGCCGACGAAGAGGGCCGCGCCTGATTTGGAATGGACGTCGGCGTCTGCGGCCAGCGCTACGATCGCCCTGCCAACATACCTGGGGCTTTCCGAGAACTGGAAACCGGCGTGCTCCGTAGCAAGATCATCCTCGTTGATCTCACGCCAAGTCCCTTCGGTGACGCCCAGCTTCTCCAGGATGGCCTCGGACCGCAGGAACCCCGGCGAAATCGCGAGCGCCGTCACGCCCGACGCGGCGAGGTCCCATGCCATCGCGTAGGCCAGACGATTCAAGGACGACTTGATCAGATCGTAGAGCAGGTGGCCCCGGTAACCGAGACTCTCGCCATCCGTCACTTCTGCGATCAGTCCGTGACCGGCCTCGACCATCAGTGGCGCCAGATGTCGCGCCGCCATGAGATGACTGATGACCGCCTGATCCAGCAGTTCTCTCGTGAGCTGAACGTCGAGCGTCAGGAAGCGTGCGCCCCAGTCGATCCGCTCTTCGCCGCCCCAGATGTCATTGACCAGGATATCGATGACGCCCTCGTCGTGGCGCAGGCGATCGGCGAAGGCGATGACGTCAGATTCGACCTGGTAGTCGACCCGGACGGCGATCGCCTGGCCGCCCTGTTGGCGAACGATGTCAGCGGTCTCGTCGATCGTCTCGCTGCGCCCAGGCGTCGCGAGCGCGCCACGGATGCTCCGGCCGGTGCAGTAGACTTTCGCGCCGGCCGCGCCGAGTTCGACCGCAATCCCACGCCCGGCGCCCCGTGTGGCGCCCGCGACGACGGCCACCTTGCCCTCGAGCGCTCTCAGATTGTGCATGGCCGCAGGCTACCAAGCCTATGGTCAGGCGACGTCAGCAGGAGACGCTCCCGGGGCCTCCACGGGAGCAAACGAAAACGGCCCCCGCATCGCTGCGGGGGCCGACTTATCAGTAGAGTGGGTGCGGGGATAGGATTTGAACCTATGACCTTCAGGTTATGAGCCTGACGAGCTACCGGGCTGCTCCACCCCGCGGCAAAGCGGTAAGGGTCCGGCATCGTGAATTGAAGGGTCTGGATCTCACATCCGCTTGGTAGACCTGGCGGCGACCTACTCTCCCGCGCCTTAAGACGAAGTACCATCGGCCCAGGGGGGCTTAACGACCGAGTTCGGAATGGGATCGGGTGGGGACCCCCCGGCAAAACCACCAGGTCAACGAAGCGGATGCGAAGACATCATTGCGGGCTCTGCTCAAAGCAAAGCGCGTTTCATGAGTTTTGATAAGAACGATCAAGCCGATCGAGCGATTAGTACCAGTAAGCTACACGCGTCACCGCGCTTCCACACCTGGCCTATCAACGTGGTGGTCTACCACGGCTCTCGGCGAAGCCTTGTTTTGAGGTAAGTTTCCCGCTTAGATGCTTTCAGCGGTTATCTTTTCCATACTTAGCTACCCTGCTGCGCAGCTGGCGCCACGACAGGTCCACCAGAGGTGTGTCCATCCCGGTCCTCTCGTACTAGGGACAGATCCTCTCAAGCTTCGTACACCCACGGCAGATAGGGACCAAACTGTCTCACGACGTTCTGAACCCAGCTCACGTACCAC
>DASXCH010000125.1:0-22898 GCA_036491275.1 Caulobacteraceae bacterium | reverse complement strand
GAGAGCTTCCTCTACGAGCGCTTCGAGGACATCTGCGAGATCATGCGCGCCTATGACGTGTCGTTCTCGTTGGGCGATGGGCTGAGGCCCGGCTGCATTGCCGACGCCAACGACGCGGCCCAGTTTGCCGAGCTCGAGACCCTGGGCGAGCTCACCAAGGTCGCCTGGAAACACGGCGTTCAGGTGATGATCGAAGGCCCCGGCCACGTGCCGATGCACAAGATCAAGACCAACATGGAAAAGCAGCTCGCCGCCTGTCACGAGGCGCCGTTCTACACGCTCGGACCGCTCACCACTGACGTCGCGCCGGGCTACGACCACATCACCTCAGCGATCGGCGCGGCGATGATCGGCTGGTTCGGCACCGCCATGCTCTGTTACGTGACGCCCAAGGAACACCTGGGCCTGCCTGACCGCGAGGACGTCAAGCAAGGGGTGATCGCCTACAAGATCGCCGCCCACGCGGCCGATCTCGCCAAGGGCCATCCCTCGGCCAGAGCCTGGGACGATGCCCTCTCCAGAGCCCGCTTCGAATTCCGGTGGGAAGACCAGTTCAACCTGGGCCTCGATCCGGAGACGGCGCGGGAGTTCCACGACGAGACCCTGCCGAAGGAAGCCCACAAGGTGGCCCACTTCTGCTCGATGTGCGGGCCGAAGTTCTGCTCGATGAAGATCAGTCAGGAGATCCGCGACGCGGCCGCCGCGCAGAACGACGTGGCGCAAGCGGGCATGGCCGAGATGGCCGAACGCTTCCGCGCCGGCGGCGGTGAAATCTACGTCGAGGCTGCCGAGTAGCGATCAAGCCGGCTGGTAGGCGGAAACGCCGGTCTGCCACAGCAGGAAGGCGTAGGTGTCGACGGCTTCGCGGTCCTGCTGGCCGCGCGTCGAGCCGACGCCGTGGCCGGCGTCGAAATCCACGCGAAGCAGGACCGGCCGTTTCGATGAGGTGGCGGCCTGAAGCCGGGCGGTCATCTTGCCGACGTGGAACGGGGCCACGCGCGGGTCGGTGACGCCGGTGGTCAGGAGCACCGCCGGATAGGGCGTCCCGTCGACCACATGCTGATAGGAATCGATGGACTTCAGCGCCTGGTAGCCGGCTGGATCGGAGATGGCGCCCCACTCCGGCTCCTCGCCGTAGCCATTCTGTTCGGCGACATAGCGCAGAGGATTGGACCAGCCGACGCCGTCGATCACGGCGGCGAAGAGATCCGGCCGCTCGGTCAGGGCGCGGCCGACGGTGATCCCGCCGGCGGAGCGCCCGCCGATGGCCAGGCGCGAGGGAGCCGTCCAGCCGTCCGCGCAGAGGGTCTCGCAAACGGCGATGAGATCGCGCCAGGTGTTGGGCTTGTTGGCGAGTTGGCCGGCCTTGTGCCACTCGCGGCCGTACTCGCCGCCGCCGCGCACATTGGCGTAGCCGACGATGAAACCGGCGTCGATCAGGGCCAGGGTGCGGCCGGCGAAGCTGGGCGTATAGGCGGCTGCGCCGTACGACCCGTACGCCGAGATCCATGCCGGCGTCTTGCCGTCGCGCTTCAGGCCCTTGCGATAGATCAGGCTGTAGGGGATCTGGACTCCGTCCTTGGCTGTGGCGAAGGCGCGGATCGTCTCGTAGGTCGAGACGTCGATGGCCGGCGCCGGGGTGATTCCGGTATCGGCAACGGCGAGATTGTCGTTCACGCTCCAGACCGCCGCAGGTGTCAGCCAGCCGGTGTAGCTGAACAGGGCGCCGGGCTCGGACCTGGTGGCGGAAACCTGGCCGATCGTCCCGTCGAAGGGCAGGGCGACCTCGGCCACGCGGCCATTGGCGTCCAGGCGGCTCAGCCGGGATACGCCCCCGTCCATCATCCTCAGATAGAGACCGTCGCGGGCCCGGGCGAAGCTTTCGATGACAACCTTGCCCTGCGGCACGACCTCGACCGCGGCGGCGAGGGACGGCGCGTGGACGCTCGTCTTGAGAATGCGACCGCGCGGCGCGCCGTGGTTGGCGAGCAGGAAGATGTCGGCGCCGTCGATGTCGATGTCGGTGATCTCGTCGGCGAAGTCTGCGATCGGCGCCCACCTGGCCCTGCCCGCCACGGCGTCGGCCACAGGGGCGACGAACATGCGCGACTCGGGACGCACATCGGCGAGGAAGAGGACGGCATGGTCGGCGCCAGCGAAGGTGGCGATCACCGGGACCTGGATCTTGTCGAAGACGATGTCGGCGAAATGGCCGCGCTTCATCAGAATCGGGTCGGCCGCCGGATCGGTTCCCAGGCGGTGGAAGCGCGCCTGGCTGTCGAGAAAGCGCTCTGGCGTGTCCACCTTGCCGGTGAGCTGGTTGTAGAAGAAACCCGAGCCGTCATCGAGCCATTGCGGCGTCGCGTCCTGAGTGTTGGCGATGGTCTCGGGAAGGAGGGCGCCGTCCGACACGGTCATGATGTGCAGGACCGAGTCCTCGCTGCCGTTGGCGCTGAGGCCGTAGACCAGATGCCGGCCGTCGGGCGAAGCGCGCCACCAGTCGAGGGAGACATGGCCGCCGCCGGCGACGCTCATCGCCGTGGGATCGATCAGCACCTTCTGGGCGGCGCCCTCGCGCACGAACAGCTTGTAGTTGTTGGCCCCGGCCGGCCGCTGCTGGAAGAACAGGCGCCCGCCCGCCCGTTGCACACGCGACGTCACCGCCGTGTCGCCGCTCAGGGCCTCGATGCGCGCGCGCAGGGCCTCGCGCCCCGAAATGGCGTCGAGCAGTGCGCGGGCATGGGTGTTCTGGCCCTTGAGAAACGGGAGCCAGTCCGGGTCCTTGTCGTTTTCCATCCAGCGGTAGGGATCGCGCAGGGTCTCGCCGAAGTAGGTATCCTCGACCACCGCAATGCGGGCGACCGGGGCGGCGGCCGCCGAAACGGCCAATGCCCGCGCCACGTTCACTGCCGCCGCCGCCGCCAGCACGCCGCCGGTTCCAGCCATCAAGGTTCTCCTGTCGATGTTCATTGGGGTCGCTACCGGTTGCCAACGGAGGTGGCCATGACCGAGATCACCATCACCGCCAGACTGGCAAGCAAGCGCACGCCGCGGGAGGCCCGGCCGGTGGGATTGGTGCGCGTATAGGTGGCCCGCCAGATTAGCGGGACCGTGATCACCAGGCTGAGGATCCACTGCGAGGAGAAATAACAGAGCAGTGCGGCCACGACCGCCAGGCCGGTCATCACCTCCAGCTGGCGGTCGATGGTTGGGCGCCAATGCGAGGCGCCGGCGACCGGGGGTGTCGGGGAGGACACGGCGGCGGTGATAGACGGCGAGGGCGCGGCAGCGGCCAGCGGCGGCGTCTGGTCCGGCGCCGCGCGGAGTCGCCTCAGGGTCGCGATGAGGTCCGCGATGTGGGCTTCCAGCGGCGGCGAGATCGCGTCCATCCAGTGGAGGTTGATCAGGTTGTAGCGCAGCGCCCCCTGCGGCGTGGCCTCTTCGGTGCGCAGCGGAATGACGATGGCCCCGGCCTCCAGTGCGGCCGACACTTCGCGGCGCACATGCGCCGACTCGTTGGTGTTGCCGGTGAACACCAGGACCATCGCGCTGGCCTCGGCGAGGGCGCTCATGATGGCCTCCTGCCAGTCGGCGCCATAGGGAATGTCGCGCGGTGCGATCCAGCACCGCTCGCCCTGCGCTTCCAGGGCGTGACAGACGCGGTCGGCGACCGGTTTGTCCTTGCTCGAATAGCTGATGAAGACGTCGTGCGGCATGGCGATTCCCAGGAAGCTGACATATCCCGACCGTCACCGGCCGTCATCCGCCGCAACGCTTTCCGCCATCGCGGGCCGCGGGTAGTCTGATCGCTCCAGAGGGGACGCGAACGGTGTTCGATCAGAAGAAGCTGGAGGCTCTGCGCGCCGCCTACGCCGGTGGCAAGAGCAGCGAGATCGCGGACTCCAAGTTCGCCAAAGCCGCCGCCCTGGTCTTTGATGGCCCGGATCGGCGAAAGCCGCCCTACAGCGGCGTTTCCAGCCTCCTTGACGCGCCCTATCAGCCGGAGGCGCCCGCTGCGGCCGATTTCGCCGGCCTGGAGATCGCCCTCATTGGCGTGCCGATGGACCTTGGCGTCACCAACCGACCGGGCGCACGGTTCGGGCCGCGGGCGGTGCGAACCGTCGAGCGGATCGGCCCCTACAATCACGCTCTGGATCTCGTCCCGCTCGCCGAACGCCGTGTGGCCGATATCGGCGATGTCCCCATGCGCTCACGCTACAGCCTGGAGTCCTGCATCGAGGACATCTTCGAATTCTATCAGCGACTCAAGACCGCCCGCGTGCGGCCGCTTTCCGTCGGCGGTGACCACTCGATCACCTACCCGATCCTCAAGGCGCTTGGCCGCGACGGGCCGGTGGGCCTGGTCCATTTCGACGCCCATTGCGACACCGGCGGCGAATTCGACGGCGCGAAGTTCCATCACGGCGGCCCGTTCCGCCAGGCGGTGCTCGACGGCGTGCTGGATCCCGAGCGCACCATCCAGATCGGCATTCGTGGCGACGCCGAATATCTCTGGGAGTTCTCCTACGCCTCTGGCATGCGGGTGCTGCACATCGAGGATGTCGAGCGCCTGGGCGTCGAAGGCGTCGTCGCCGCCGCGCGCGCGGTCATCGGCGAGGGGCCGACCTATGTCTCCTTCGATATCGATGGGCTCGATCCGGCCTTCGCGCCCGGCACCGGCACCCCGGAGGCCGGCGGTCTCACCCCGAGAGAGGCGCAGGCGATCCTGCATGGCCTGGCCGGCGCCAACCTGATCGGCGGCGACGTGGTCGAGGTGGCCCCGCAATATGATCCGACCTCAAACACGGCCATGGTCGGGGCCCAGATGCTGTTCGAGATTCTCTCGCTGATGGTCCTGACCGGCGCGTGACGACGCTCTTCATCGACGCCGACGCCTGCCCGGTGAAGGACGAGGTCTATCGCGTCGCCGGGCGGCTCTGCCTGGCGGTGTTCGTGGTCGCCAACAGCTGGATCCGCACGCCGGCCGAGCCGCGCATCGCGACGGTGGTGGTGGACGAGGGCCCGGACGCGGCCGATGACTGGATCGTCGAACGCGTGGGACCGGCCGACGTGGTCATCACCGCCGACATTCCGCTTGCCCAGCGCGTACTGGCAAAAGGCGGGCAGGCCTTGGGTCCCACCGGCCGCGCGTTCACGACCGACAACATCGGCGCCGCTCTGGCCTCCCGGGCCATTGGCGAACATCTGCGCTCGTTCGGCGAGATCACCGGCGGCCCAAAGCCCTTCGCCCACACCGACCGCTCGCGCTTCCTCCAGGCGCTGGACGCCGCCGTCGTCAAAGCACTTCGGCGCTAAGGCAAATCGCCGAGCGTCACCTTGGTCTTCCGCCTGGGCCTCGCCCACACGACGCCCGGAAAGCCCTTGAGCGGTAGGAGCTTTTCTCCCGCGTAGGCCCAGTCGGGCGTCTCGTGAATCGACAGGTGATAGCGCGGCTCGCGGCCGACGCTGCTGGTGAAGAGCGCGCGCGGCAGGTTGACCATCTCCGGCGCCCGTTTGCGTTCGTAGGCGATCGGCGCGCCGCAGCGGCGGCAGAAACTGCGTACGTGTCCCGAGTCCGGTTCTTCGAAGCGGCTGACCATGTCGGCGCCCTTCTTGATGCGGAAGCGGCTGCGATAGGCGCCGACATAGGTGGCGTAGGCCGCGCCGTGGGCGAGACGGCTGGCCGCGCAATGGTCGTGCCAGGCCCAACGGGCTGGCACTCCGATCTCCACCTCGACTGCGCCGCAGGCGCAGCGGCCGGAGGCGATTCCAGGCGCGTTCCTCGGCGTCTTCATTCTCCGCCCCGCGCCAGAGCCAGGCCCGCGCCGGCGGCGATCAGTATCGGGCCGGTGATGCGGTTGCGCAGCGTCTCGTGTCGGGTGAGCAGCGGCCGGAGACGCGCGGCCAGGAGGGCCCATCCGCAGTCAATGACCAGCGCGATCACCAGGAAGGTCCCAGCCAACAGCCAGAACTCACCGGCCGGGTCCTTGCCCGCGATGAACTGCGGGAAAAAGGCCGCATAGAACAACAGGATCTTCGGGTTGGTCAGCGAGATGATGACGCCGCGCCCGAACGCGCGATCCGGTCTCTCGATGCGGCCGGCTGTCTCAGTTTTCGGCCTGCGCCGCCAGGTCTGAACGCCGAGGAAGACCAGATAGGCGACGCCGGCCCGCCTCAGGATGGCGAACCAGTGGCCGGCTACGGCCAGGGCGCCGGTCATGCCGAGGCCCACCAGGCCGAGCTGCAGCACCATCGCGGCGGAGGTTCCAGCGACCGTCGCAAGCCCCCGCCTGGGCCCGTGCGCAATGCTCTGGGTAGTGATCAGGGCCACGTTCGGGCCCGGAATCAGCATCAGCACGGTCACAGCTGTGACGAAGGCGGCGTAGAGCTCCACAGTCATGTTACCCTCCGGAATCGGATCATAGGCCGGGAGGGCCCAGCGAAGCGATGGAGGCGATCGAACGGGAAGGCCGATACCTCACAGGCCTGATCCGGACCCTCCTGCGCGTGCGGTCCATCGCACCGACATCGACGAACCTCATCACTGACGATCTGGAGCGGGCTATCGATCGCTGGCCAGACCGCCTGGCGATCCGCTTCGAGGGCGCGGAGCTCACCTATCGCAAGCTCGATGCGCTCGCCAATCGCTATGCCGCCTGGGCGGAAGGGGAGGGGCTGGGGAAGGGAGACCGGGTCGCCGTCCTGCTGCCCAACCGCCTCGAGTATCTGCCTCTCTGGTTCGGACTTTCCAAGCTGGGCGTGGTCGCCGCCCTGATCAACTATCAGCTGACCGGCGAGGCCCTGTCGCACTGCCTCGAGCTTTCCGGCGCCCGCATCTGCGTGGCCGATGCTTCCACTCGCGCGGCCTTTGACGCCGTCGCAGTGGCGAGCTTGCAGGCCAGGGACCTCGATGCAGACCTTCATGGCGCCGCTTCGACCGCCGGCGATTCCAGGCCGCAGCGCAGCGCCCGCGCGGGAGTGACCGCGGGCGAAACGGCTCTGCTCATCTACACCAGCGGGACCACTGGACTGCCCAAGGCCGCGCGGATCAATCACGCCCGCGCCCAGCTCTATATGCGCGGCTTCGCGGGCTCAACCGGCGCAAGACCGAGCGATCGGATCTATGTGACCTTGCCGCTCTACCACGCCACCGGCGGCCTCTGCGCCATGGGCGCGGCCCTGCTCAACGGCGCCTCGGTCATCCTCCGCCATTCGTTCTCGGCCGGCCATTTCTGGGATGAGATCCGCGACGAGGGGGCGACGATGTTCGTCTATATCGGCGAGCTCTGCCGGTATCTCGTCAACCGGCCGGTGGGCGCCTCGGAGAAGAACCACCAGATCCGGCTGGCGTTCGGCAACGGTCTCTCACGCGACATCTGGCCGGAGCTGCTGCGCCGTTTCGCGGTGCCGCGCGTGCTCGAGTTCTACGGCTCGACCGAGGGCAATGTCTCGATGTTCAATTTCGATGGCGGCGAGGGCGCCATCGGCCGGATTCCGGATTATCTCGCGCCGCTGTTCAATGTCGTGCTGGCGCGCTTCGACGTTGAGGCGGAGTCGCCGGTGCGCGGCGCCGGGGGCTTCTGCATCCGCTGCGCGCCGGACGAGCCCGGGGAATGCCTGGGCGCGATCCACGGCGACGCCCGCTCGGCCTACAGCGGCTATGTCGATCACGCCGCCAGCGAAAAGAAGGTCCTGCGGAACGCGTTCCGCACGGGCGACGCCTGGTTCCGCACCGGCGACCTGCTGCGCCGCGATCGCCTCGGCTATTTTTATTTCGTCGATCGGGTGGGCGACACCTTTCGCTGGAAAGGCGAGAACGTCTCGACCACCGAAGTGACCGAGGTCATCGCCGCGGCGCCGGGCGTCCTTCAGGCCACAGTCTACGGCGTCGCCGTCCCGCACAACGAGGGCCGGGCCGGCATGGCCAGCGTCGTGACCGGACCGGACTTCAGCCTGCCGGTCTTGAGCGCGGTGCTGGAACATTCCTTGCCCGCTTATGCGCGGCCACTCTTCCTCAGGCTGAGCAATTCCCTCGCCGTCACAGGCACCTTCAAGCCCAGGAAGATGGACCTCCTGGCGGCAGGCTTCGATCCATCGAAGTGCGGCGATCCGCTCTATTTCCATGATCATGATGCGGGCTTCACGCCTCTCACGGACAAACTCAATGCGCGGATCATGGCCGGAGAGGTCAGGATCTGATCGGCGCCGATACTGGAGACAAAGTACTTTACAACTCAAAGTACTTGATGATATGGAGTCCTCCACCCCTCAGGAGCGACCCAACATGAATGACCAACTTCACGCCCTCGAACAGGACATCGGCTTCCTGAAAGCCCTCGCGGTCGAAGGCCGGCCGACGACCCTCATCGGCGGTTCGCTTCTCATCGCCGCGGGCGTCACCTTCGCGGTCGCCAGTCTGGCACAGTGGGCCGGAATGACAGGACTCGTCCACGTCGGTACCGGCTGGTTCTATCCGGCGGTGTGGGCGATCTCGCTCGTCGCTTTCTTCATCGAGCTGACCGTGATCATCCGCAGGCTGGGGCCTCAGCGGAAGGGCGACGCGGTGAATCGGGCGATCGGGGCCGCCTGGACGGGTGTCGGCTTCTCTATTTTCGCCCTCTTCATCTGCGCCACGATCATTTCCTGGCGCACACAGAGCGACGCCCCGGCGATGATGTTGCCATCGGTGATTCTAGCGATGTACGGCCTCTGCTGGTCGGTGGCGGCGAGCCTCACAGGGATGCGGTGGATCTGGGCGGCGTCGATCGGCTCCTACGCCGGCGCAGTCATCGTCGCGATCCTTTGCCGGGAGATTGTCCTCTATCTCGTCTATGCCGGCGCTCTGATCGCTCTGGCGGCCGTCCCTGGCTATGTCCTGGTGCGCGCAGCGCGGGCGGCGGCGTGAGCGCGGGGCCATGGACGATTTCGACATCGACGGCCTCGACGAGGTCATTCATGGACGCGTCCGCCTCGGCGTCATGGCTTGGCTCGTCGGCCACGGCGAAGTCGACTTCAACGATCTCAAGGGCCGCTTGAAAGCCACCGACGGCAATCTATCCGTTCACCTGCGCAAGCTGGAGGAGGCCGGATATGTGGCCATCGCCAAGAGCTTCGCCGACCGCAAGTCACTGACCCGTGTGCGGCTGACAGCCGCCGGCCGCGAAGCCTTCATCGCCTATCTCGCAGCCATGGAGCGCCTCGTCGCCGAAGCCCGCGGAGAGTGATCCGACCTCATCAGATCGGGAAAGGAAGCCAACCATGAGTTTCGCCCCTGGCCGCCGTTGTTCTGACAGGCGACTCCGCCAGCCGGCCGACGTTGCCGCCGACCTCGACGCTTTCCTCGCGGGCTGAGCCGGCGCTCGCCTATATTGCGGGGCGATGAGCGAAACGAGTCTCCCGTCCGGCGCTGCGCTGATCAAGGACCAGGTGAAGCGCCTGCCCGACGCACCGGGCGTCTATCGCATGTTCGGCGACGACGGCGAGGCGCTCTACGTCGGCAAGGCGAGGAGCCTGAAGAAGCGGGTCTCGCAGTACGCCCAGGGCCGCTTTCACACCCAGCGCATCGCCCTGATGGTCAGCCTGACGCGCTCGATGGAATTCACCACGACCCGAACGGAAACCGACGCTCTTCTCCTGGAAATCAATCTGATCAAGCAGTTGAGGCCGCGTTTCAATGTTCTGCTTCGCGACGACAAGAGCTTTCCCGAGATCGTCATCCGGCGCGAGCATCCGGCCGCCCAGCTCAAGAAGCATCGTGGCGCCCACTCGATCAAAGGCGACTATTTCGGCCCCTTCGCCAGCGCCTGGGCGGTCAACCGCACGCTCAACACCCTGCAGAAGGCCTTCCTTCTGCGCTCCTGCTCGGACAGCGTCTACGAGTCGCGAACCCGACCCTGCCTGCTGCATCAGATCCGCCGCTGCTCAGCGCCGTGCGTCGGCCTCATCTCGATCGAGGACTACGACGAACTCGTCGCCGAGGCGCAGGCGTTCCTGACCGGTCGCAGCCGAGCCGTCATGGCCAGGATGAGCGACGAAATGCAGGCCGCTTCGGACGCTCTCGAGTTCGAGCAGGCGGCGCGGCTGAGGGACAGGATCCGCGCGCTCTCATCGGTGGCCCAGGAGACGCAGGTCAATCCGAGAAGCGTGAACGAGGCGGATGTCTTCGCCCTTGTCGCCGAGGGCGGGGCGGCCTGCGTGCAGGTGTTCTTCTTCCGGGCCGGACAGAACTGGGGCAACCGCGCCTATTTTCCACGCGTCGACCGAAGCGATACCGACGAAGAGATCATGTCGGCCTTTCTTGGCCAATTCTACGAAGACCGACCGATCCCGCGGCTCATTCTCGTCAATACGACCCCCTCAGATGCGGCTCTGCTCACCGAGGCTTTCTCCCTGAAGGCCCGCCGCAAGACCGAGATCGCTTGCCCAAGCCGGGGCGAGAAACGCGACCTCGTCGTTCATGCGCTCGCCAACGCCCGCGAAGCGCTCGGCCGCAAGATGGCCGAGAGTTCGGCCCAGTCGCGGCTGCTGTCCGGCGTGGCCGAAGTCCTGGCTCTCGAGGCTCCGCCGGAGCGCATCGAGGTCTATGACAATTCGCACATCATGGGGACAAATGCGGTGGGCGGGATGATCGTCGCCGGTCCCGAAGGGTTCCAGAAGAGCCAGTACCGCAAGTTCAACATCAAAAGCTCGGAACTCACTCCCGGCGACGACTACGGAATGATGCGCGAGGTTCTGCGGCGACGCTTCTCGCGGCTGGCCAAGGAGGAAGAAGCGGGAGATAATCCGCCCAGGCCAGACTTGGTGCTGGTCGACGGCGGCGGCGGCCAGCTCGATGCGGCCATGCAGGTGATGGCCGATCTCGGGGTCGATGACATCGCGGTCATCGGCGTCGCCAAGGGGCCCGATCGGGACGCCGGCCTGGAACGCTTCTTCGCCCCCGGCAAGGCGCCGTTCATGCTCGAGCCCAAGAGCCCGATCCTCTATTATTTGCAGCGGCTGCGCGACGAGGCGCACCGCTTCGCCATTGGGGCTCATCGAACGCGCCGGGCCGGCGAGATGAGGCGCAATCCGCTCGACGAGATCGAGGGCGTCGGGCCCAACCGGAAGAAGGCCCTTTTGCACGCCTTCGGCTCGGCCAGAGGCGTCTCCCGCGCCTCGGTCGAGGACCTGGAGAAGGTCGATGGAGTCAGCGAGCCCCTGGCCCGCCGGATCCACGATCACTTCCGCAAGGGCGCGTAATCGGCCCAGCCCATTTCGCGCGCCGTCAATTCTTGCGGAGTGGATGCGGAGGGACTCGGGCCGTCACGCGGCCCGGGCGCCGTAGGTCAGGGCGACGAACACATCCTCGAGGTCCGGCTCCTCGGTGCGCAGGTCCTTGATCGGCACGCCCGCAGCGCGGACGGCGGCGATCACCTGTTCGACTCCAGCGTCCGCCGTCCTGAACGTCACCGCCAGGTCGCCGCCGGCGCGCAGACGCGCCTCGAAGGGGCTTAAATCCGGCGGGGCGTCGAGCGGCGCTTCGGGCGTCACCACCACGGTGCGGCTGTCGATCCGGCGCAGGAGCTGGCGCGTGGGCTCGCACGCGACCACCTCGCCATGATTGACGATGGCGATGGTCTCACACGACTGCTCGGCTTCCTCGAGATAGTGGGTGGTAAGAACGATGGTCACGCCCTGACGGTTCAACTCGAGCACATAGTTCCATAGCTGACGCCGGAGTTCGACATCGACGCCCGCCGTCGGCTCGTCCAGTATCAGGACCGGTGGATTGTGGACCATGGCCTTGGCGACCATCAGCCTTCGTTTCATGCCGCCGGAGAGTTGGCGCACATAGGCGCCGGCCTTGTCGCTCAGGCCAACAGCTGCAAGGAGCTCGGCCGTCCGCCGTTCGCCGGCCGGCACGCCGTAGAGACCCGCCTGGACGTCCAGCGACTCGCGCGGTGTGAAGAAAGGATCAGCGGCGATCTCTTGCGGCACCACGCCGATCGCCGCGCGCGCGTCGCGCGGACGCTCGTCGATGTCGCGACCCCAGATGCTGACCTGGCCGCCGGACTTCTTGGTCATGCCGGCCAGAATGTTGATGAAGGTCGACTTGCCGGCGCCGTTCGGACCCAGGAGGCCGAAGATCGAGCCGCGCGGCACCAGGAGGTCGATGCCTTTCAGGGCATGGACATCGGGCGTCGTCCGGGTCGCCGGGTAAATCTTGGTGAGCGCGCGCGCCTCGATGGCGAAATCGGGCAGGGATTCGGAAGGCGTCATGATCCGGAAGGCTGATTGACGGAACGATCCGCCGGCAACTACTTAAGGTTCGTCGACCACCGACGCCAATCCAATTGCGAAGTTCCGATGTCCCAAGACCTTACGGCGCCCTCGGCACCCGACCCGTCGCAGCCAGAGGTCGTTACGGTCCGCTCCCGACGCGTCGCGTGCGACGGGGTCGGCGGCGCCCTGGGCCATCCGCTCGTCTGGCTGGAGATGGGCGATCAGGACTTCGTCGAATGCGGCTATTGCGATCGCCGTTTCGTTTTCGCCAAGTCCGGAACGGACGCCGGCGCTCACACCCCGGGCGTCTACGAAGGCAACCACTGACGGTTCAGAGATGCAGCCAGGCCGCCAGAACGGCCAGCCGCTGATCCTCGCTCCATGGCGGACCGAGCCCTGAGCCCATCGCCTTGAGTCTGCCATTCAGAGCGGCCCGGTCCCATCCAAGGTGGTCACAGGCGAGCGCCACCACATCGCTTTCCACCGGCCGGCGAACCTCAAGTCCCAGTTCAGCGCAGGCGGCGGCCACGACGTCGCGGTAGAACTCGCCTTCGGCCGCATGTTGCATCGTGTGGCTGCGAATGATCTCAGCCACCTTCGCCGGGATGCGCCGCCCACCGGTGGGGACAACGGCGATCCAGGGCCTATGGCCCTCTCGCGTGAGCGAATCCACCACTCGAGTGACGCCTGCCCTGGCGTTGGCTTGCACGACGGTACGCACTCCCGCAATCAGCGTCTCGGCGGCGTCCGCGTCTGCTTCAGCCGCCTGATGATAGACGCCGCGTTCGGCCCCGGCGGCGAACACGAGCCTTTTCCGAACCAGCATGTTCGGCTCTTCGCGGTCCCCTGTCAGGGCCACGACGGGGGTCCAGTAGGTGTGCGGCCGAAACCCGAGGACGACGTTGTCCGTCATGTCCCCATCTCCTCCGCGCAGCGCGGATTCTATTGGCAGGCGTCGTCGCCGTCGAGACGGCTAGCGCATCCTTCCTGAGAACAGAACGTTACCATGAGCGGGCGAGGAGCGGGCGGGCCAGGGAGAGATTTGAGATGACGTTATCCAGGATACTGATCGTCTCGGCCGCCGCCGCAATGTTCGCCGGCTGCGCCGCGCATGTCGGCCCAGGCGGCGTAGGGGTCGCAGTGGTGGGTCCGGTCGCTGACGTCGACTATGACGCCTACTACGACGGCTTTTACGGGCCGATCTACGACGGTTACTGGGGCGATGATGGCATGTTCCTCTATCGGACTGGCGAAGGCGGCCAATGGAGACGCGGCGACGCGACCCATTTCCGTCACGACACCGCGACCGGTTTCAACCACATCCACGGCACTGCCCACGCCGCCGCGCCGCGGAGAGCGCCCGGCTAGGCCCTTATTGAGCGACCGACGTAAACCGGATCGGCAAGCGGATTCGCGCGCCATCCACGGGTCCTCCATCCTCGGTCCATGGGCTCATGCGCATGCCGGCCACGGCTTTGAGGGCCGCGTCCGAAAAACCGAGATTGGGCGGATCGCCGGGGCCATCCTTCTGACAATCGACCAGGGTCCCGTCGGCTGCGACCGTGCAGTCGACGTCGCCTGTGCCGGCCGTGACACCCTTGGTGTTCGCCTGGGCGGGGAAGAGCCGAGAGAGTTGCGCCAGATTTGGCGCCGAAAGCCATACCGGATCGGCGATCCGCCTCAGCTTGGCGTCGTCGCCGAAGGGCGCCGCGATCCTGACCAGGACATTGGCAGCCAAGGGTTCGTGTGACTTCAGCAGGGCTGGATCGATCCGCATCTGGAACAGATGCGCCAGCTTGAGGGCGGCGACATCGAAATCGCGTTCGATCGGTCGCTCGTAAAGGGCCTTGCAATCCTTGAGCCGGCCATCGCGCTCCAGACCGCAACGCATGAACACCTGACCGGTCACGCCGCCCCCGATATCGGGATAGGCTGCGCTCGTGTCTGCGAAACCGGGGGCAGCCAGCCAGGGTCCGACGGCCAATTGGGCATCGCCGTCCGCGACCGTGGCGAAACCGATGGAGAAGCGGAAATCGCCGCCGGCGGCCGGCGCGGTTTCGGGGTCGAGCCGGAAGAAGTGGGCCAGGCTTACAGCCGCGCCGCCGAAGCTGACGCCTTCGGGTATCTCGTGCTCCACCTTGCATTTTCCAAGGTGACCGTCGGCTTCGACGCCGCAGTCGAGCGCCACGTTTCCCGGCATGCCGACATTGGCCGCGGCGTGGGGGTAGAGGCTGTTGTATTCGTTCCCCGAAGGTCGCTGGACGAATCGCGTTCCAAGCCCCATCGGCGAGAGCACGCTCAAAGGCGCCGTTGCGCTCTCCGGCGTTGGCGCTGCGCTCACCGCAGCGAACAGAATGGCGACTGCCAGCATCGCCCCCAAAATAAGACCCCCTAAGTCCTGGCCGGCAGCCGCCAAGCCATTCGTCCTCGCGAAGTCTGATGACCTCGCGCAACGCTCACCCTATTGTCTTCTCCCCATGTCCGCCCTCGCCACAGACGCCGAAACGGAAATCCACCCCGCCGCGGGCGCCGCGGCCCGTCTCTACCTGGTCGACGGGTCAGGCTTCATTTTCCGAGCCTATCATGCGCTGCCGCCGCTGACGCGCAAGTCCGATGGCCTGCCCGTGGGCGCGGTGCAGGGATTCTGCAACATGTTGTGGAAGTTGCTGCTCGACATGAAGGCATCGCCTGACGCGCCGACACACCTGGCCGTCATCTTTGACCACTCCGAATCAACTTTCCGCAACAAGATCTACCCCGCCTACAAGGCCCACCGGCCGCCGGCGCCGGAGGACCTCGTTCCTCAGTTTGCTCTGGTGCGGCAGGCGACACGGGCCTTCGGTGTCCCGTGCCTGGAATTGCCGGGCTATGAGGCCGACGATCTCATCGCCGCCTATTGCCGGGAAGTGAGGGATCTCGGCGGCGAAGCGGTGATCGTCTCATCCGACAAGGATCTGATGCAGCTCGTCGGAGATCGGGTCTCCATGCTCGACACGATGAAGAATGTGCGGATCGGCCGCGCCGAGGTGATCGAGAAGTTCGGCGTGCCGCCGGACAAGGTCATCGACGTCCAGGCGCTGTGCGGCGATCCGGTGGATAACGTTCCCGGGGCGCCCGGAATTGGCATCAAGACCGCCTCGGCGCTGATCAACGAATATGGCGACCTTGAAACCGTGCTGGGTCGCGCCACCGAGATCAAACAGGAAAAGCGCCGGCAGACGCTGATCGATTTCGCCGATCAGATCCGGGTATCGCGCCAGCTGGTCACACTGGACGACCGCACGCCGCTGCCTGAGCCGCTCGAGGATCTGGTGGTGACGCTCCCAGACCCGGCGACACTGGGAAAGTTCCTGGAAGAAATGGAGTTTCGCACGCTGGCGCGGCGGCTCGGTGAAGCCGGCGCCGTCGCCAAGTCAGTGGAGACTCGCCCGCAGCGTGAAAGCCCTATCGACGTCGAGGCCTATGTCTGCATCCGCGATCTCGACACACTTCGAGACTGGGCGGCGCGCGCGCTGCGGAAAGGCACAGTCGCGTTCGACACCGAGACCGACTCCCTGTCGTCGGCCAACTCGGCTCTGGTTGGGATTTCACTGGCTCTGTCGGCGGGTGAAGCCTGCTACATCCCCATCGGCCATGCATCCTCCGAAGGCTTGGCCCTCGAGGAGGCGGCGGACCTCGCCCAACTGCCGCTCGCCGATGTCATCGAAGTGCTGAAGCCGATGCTCGAGGACCCCACGGTCCTCAAGGTGGCTCAGAACGCCAAGTACGATCTCGCGGTCCTGTCACGTCACGGCGTGCGGGTCGCACCCATCGAAGACACCATGCTCATCTCCTATGTCCTGGAGGCGGGCCTGCACGGCCATGGCATGGATGAGCTGTCGGTTCTTTGGCTCGGCCATCAGCCGATCGCGTTCAAGGACGTGGCCGGCGCCGGGAAGAACCAGAAGAGCTTCAAGCATGTCGAGCTCAAGCCAGCCACCTGCTACGCCGCCGAGGACGCCGACGTCACGCTGCGTCTCTATGAGCGCCTGCGGGGACGGCTGGCCAAAGAGGGATTGCTGACGGTCTACGAGACGCTCGAGCGGCCATTGCCGGCAGTGCTGGCGGACATGGAATGCGTCGGCGTGCGTATCGACCCCGACCGTCTGCGACGACTGTCACATGAGTTCTCGCTCCGAATGGCCGAGCTGGAGGCCGAGGCGCAAAACCTCGCCGGCCGCCCGTTCAACCTCGGCAGTCCCAAGCAGATCGGCGACATATTGTTTGGCGAGCTGAGCCTTCCCGGCGGCCGGCGGACCGCGACCGGTGTCTGGAGCACCGACGCCGGCGTCCTCGAGGATCTGGCCGCCGGCCATGCACTTCCGCGCGTCATTCTCGACTGGCGACAGCTCGCCAAGCTCAAGGGCACCTATACCGATGCGCTCGTCCAGGCCGTCAACGAGCGGACTGGCCGCGTTCACACCTCATTCGCCCTGGCTTCGACCACCACAGGACGGCTGTCTTCCTCCGATCCAAACCTGCAGAACATCCCCGTTCGAACGGAAGAGGGGCGGAAGATCCGGGCCGCCTTCGTGGCCGAGCCCGGCCGGCTTCTGATCAGCGCCGACTACAGCCAGATCGAACTGCGGCTGTTGGCCCATATCGGCGATATCCCGCAATTGAAGCGGGCGTTCCAGGAAGGGCTCGATATCCACGCCATGACCGCCTCGGAAATGTTCGGCGTGCCCGTGGAGGGGATGCCGGGCGAGACGCGCCGCCGCGCCAAGGCGATCAACTTCGGCATCGTCTATGGCATCTCGGCCTTTGGGCTCGCCAACCAGCTCGGCATTCCCCAGGATGAGGCCGGGGCCTACATCCGCACCTATTTCGAGCGCTTCCCCGGCATCCGAGCCTATATGGACAAGGCCCGGGCCCAGGTGCGGGAGCAGGGGTTCGTCACCACTGTCTTCGGCCGGAAGGTCAACATACCGATGATCCGCTCGAAATCGGCCGGCGATCGCGCCTTCGCCGAACGGGCGGCGATCAATGCGCCGATCCAGGGGACGGCAGCCGACGTGATGCGCAGGGCGATGATCCGCATGCCAAAGGCGCTCGCCGACGCTGGCCTTTCGGCGCGCATGCTGCTGCAGGTCCACGACGAACTCGTCTTCGAAGCGCCCGAGGCGGAGGCCGAGGCAGTATGCCACGTGGCCTGCGAGACCATGGAAAACGCAGCTTTTCCGGCCATCGACTTTTCCGTGCCCCTGAGGGTGGAGGCGAGAGCCGCCGCCAATTGGGACGCCGCGCACTAGCCCATCGGCGTCAGAACGCATTCTTGGCGGCCGATTGAAACAGCGACCTCCAGGCGCCAAAGGACCTGGACGGGCGCTTGGGAGAGTTCCGACACATGCCGCAAGACACGTTGGGCGCGAGCAACCGGGTCCGCGCGCTGGCGGCGTCGGGCCAGGCCGTGTGGCTGGATTTTCTGCACCGCAAGATCCTTGAAGACGGTGAGCTGAACCGCCTGATAGAGATAGATGGCGTCACCGGCCTCACCTCCAACCCGGCAATATTCGAACAGGCTATCGCCGGCGGCGACACCTATGATTCCGCGCTGAAGGCGCAGTTGCTCAACGCCGATCAGGACGTCATGACGCTGTACGAGGGCCTGGCGATCGCCGACATCCAGGCCGCGGCGGACGCATTCCGCCCGGTCCATGACGCGCTGGGCGGTCGCGACGGCTTCGTCAGCCTGGAGGTCTCGCCATACCTGGCCATGGATACCGAGGCCACGATCGCCGAAGCGCGGCGGCTTTGGCGGGCGGTCGATCGGCCAAACCTGATGATCAAGGTTCCGGGAACTGGGCCGGGCGTTCCGGCGATCCGCACCCTGGTGGGCGACGGGATCAACATCAATGTCACCCTGTTGTTCTCGCTGGAAGCCTATCTGGCGGTCGCCGAGGCCCACATGGCCGGACTGGAGGCCTACCAGGCGGCCGGCGGAGACATCTCTCGCGTCCACGGCGTGGCTAGCTTTTTCGTCAGCCGAATTGACGGCCTCATCGACGCCAAGATCGACGCGCGTGGTCAGACCGATCCTTCGCGCGACCTGCGCGGCAAGGTGGCGATCGCCAACGCCAAGGTCGCCTATCATCGCTATCTGGAAATGATCGGCACAGCCCGCTGGCGCGCCCTGGCAGCGGCCGGGGCCTCGCCGCATCGCCTGCTATGGGCTTCGACCGGGACCAAGGATCCGGCCTATTCCGATGTTCTCTATCCGGAGGCCCTGATCGGTCCGGACACGGTCGACACCCTTCCGCCGAAGACTCTGGCTGCGTTTCGCGACCATGGGAGCGTCACGCTGTCGCTGACCGCCGACGTCGAAGGCGCTCGCGCAGTCATCGATCAGGCGGACGCCCTGAACCTCGATCTGGCTGGTGTGACCGCGGCGCTGGTGGACGACGGCGTCGTCAAGTTCGCCCAGGCATTCGATGGTCTGCTCGCAGCCGTGGCCGACAAGCGAGCCACGATACTCGGCTCGAGGCTCAATTGGCAGACGATTCGCCTGCCGCCGGACCTGCAGGCCAACGTCGACGCCAGATTAAAGACCGCCGCCAGAGAGGCCTGGACGCGACGATTGTGGTCGGGCGACGCCAGCCTGTGGACGAATTCCGATGAAGCCCGCTGGCTCGGTTGGCTCGGCGCCGCCTGCGGCAAAGCGGTCGACCTGGACGAACTGGCAGGGCTTGCGGCAGATGTGCGCGCGGCCAGGTTCGGCCATGCTGTCCTTCTCGGGATGGGTGGATCGAGCCTGGGACCCGAAGTCCTGGCGTCAGTGTACGGTTCGGCTCCGGGGCATCCCCGGCTGCTGGTGTTGGATTCCACCGATCCGGCTGAGATCGCTCGCGTCGAGGCCGAGGTCGATCTCGCAAACACGCTCTTCATTGTTTCCAGCAAATCAGGATCGACGCTCGAGCCGGAAATTCTGCACCGGTATTTCTGGGAGCAGGTCACGGCCACGGTGGACGACGTCGAGGCCGGCCGCCGGTTCATCGCCGTTACAGACCCCGGGTCGAATCTGGAAAAGACCGCTCGCAGCCAGGGCTTCTGGCAGGTGCTAAGTGGCGAGCCATCGATCGGCGGGCGCTTTTCGGTAATGTCGAACTTTGGGCTAGGGGCCGCTGCGGTGCTCGGGCTCGACCTTGAGGGTCTGCTCGATACCGCAAGAACCATGGTCAGGTCCTGCGGCGCGGACGCGCTTCCTTCGTCGAACCCCGCAGTCAAACTCGGCGTGGCGCTCGGCGCTGCAGCCCAGGCGGGCCAGGACAAGGTGACGTTCGTTTCGTCTCCATCCTGCGCGCCGCTGGGCGCATGGCTTGAGCAACTCCTCGCCGAATCCACGGGCAAGAATGGCAAAGGTCTCATTCCGGTGACCGATGAACCGGTCGGGGCCACAGCGGTTTATGGCGCCGATCGGGTGTTCGTGTTCCTCAACCTAGAGGGCGAACGTTCAGACAAGACCTTGGCCGATTCACTGGCGAATGCGGGCCATCCAGTGATCGAAATTGGCGTCCCGGCGCGCCATCAGCTCGTGCAGGAGTTCGTGCGCTGGGAGATCGCCGTGGCCGTGGCCGGGGTGGTACTTGGCGTCAACCCCTTCGATCAGCCGGACGTCGAAGCCAGCAAGGTCAAGGCACGCGCGCTGGCGGAGGACTTCGAGGCCGGACGGGAGGTCGTCGACGGCGAACCTTTGTGCGTCGACGCGGGCGTCGCCGTGTTCGCCGGCGGTGCAAGTGCGGACGGCCCCGTCGGCGACCAATTGAGCATGGCCGCCGTCTTGAGAGAGTTCTTTCACGGCGCACGTGCGCGGGACTACGTCGGTCTGCTCGCCTGGATCGACCGGAACGACGATCATGCCGAGGCCCTGCGTCGCATCCGGGCCAGGATTCGCGACTGGCTGGGCGTCGCGACGGTGATGGGATTTGGGCCGCGCTTCCTGCATTCCACCGGCCAGGCCTACAAGGGCGGTCCGAACACCGGCCTTTTCATCGAAATCACTGCCAAGCCGGAGAAGGATATTCCGATCCCGGGACGCAAACTCACGTTCGGACAGGTGGAGCGGGCGCAGGCGCTCGGCGACATGGCGGTTCTTGAGGAGAGAGGCAGGCGCGTGCTGCGCATCGATCTTGGCGCAAATATCGCCGCGGGACTCGAGCGGCTCGAGGAAGCTGTCGAGCGAGCGCTCATCTGAATTTCAGCCCAGGCAGGAGACCAGAATGCGGCTCGCGGTGATCGGACTTGGTCGGATGGGCGCCAACATCGTCCGGCGGCTCTTGCGCGGCGGACATGAGGTCGTGGTGTGGAACCGAAGTCCGGCTCCGGCGCGCGCGCTGGCCCAGGAGGGCGCGATCTTCGCCGAAAGCATCGACGATCTTGTGGAACAACTCGATCCGCCGAGGATGGCCTGGATCATGCTGCCGGCCGGCGCAGTGACCGACGAAATGGTCTTCCGCCTGGCCGATCTCATGGCGCCCGGCGACGCAGTAATCGATGGCGGCAACAGCTTTTATCGCGACGATATCCGCCGCTCCGAGCGACTCTCCGACCAGGGAATTGATTATGTCGACGTGGGGACCTCGGGCGGCGTCTGGGGTCTCGAGCGCGGCTACTGCCTGATGATCGGCGGCAGAACCGAAGTCGTCGACCGCCTCGATCCGGCCTTTGCGACCCTGGCGCCGGGCCTGGGCGACATTCCCCGCACCCGGCGTTCCGACGTCGCCGACGGCCGGCCCGAGCAAGGCTACATCCACGCTGGTCCCGTGGGGGCGGGCCATTTCGTCAAGATGGTCCACAACGGGATCGAGTATGGCCTGATGCAAGCCTACGCCGAGGGCATGGACATCCTGAAAGGCAGGGGCTCGGCGTCTGAGAAGGAGCGCTATGACCTCAACCTCGCCGACATCGCCGAGGTCTGGCGGCGCGGCAGCGTCATCTCCTCGTGGCTCCTGGATCTGTCGGCCCAGGCGCTGGCGGATCGGCCGGACCTGGCGGGCTTCGAGGGGGCGGTGGCCGACAGCGGCGAGGGGCGCTGGACCGTCAACGCGGCGGTGGAGGAGGGCGTGTCGGCCCTTGTCCTGACCGCGGCGTTGTTCGCCAGATTCCGTTCGCGGGAAGACCACACCTTTGGCGAGAAGTTGTTGTCCGCCATGCGCCACGGGTTCGGCGGACATGTCGAGGAGAAGGCTTGACGGATCGCGAAACGCCGCCGCCGATCGTTATGGTGGTCATGGGGGTCGCGGGCGCCGGGAAATCGACTCTTGCACGCGCGCTCGCCAACGAATTGGGCGTGCGGTTTCTCGAAGGTGATGATCTTCATCCGGCGGCCAACGTCGCTAAGATGAGACGGGGCGAGCCGCTGACCGACGCCGACCGCTGGCCCTGGTTTTCGGCGGTTGCAGCATGGATCGACGCGCGCGCCGCCGCGCGAGAGTCTGCCGTGGTGGCCTGTTCGGCCCTGAAACGCAGCTATCGCCAGGTGCTGGGGCAGGGCCGGCCTTTCGTCCGTTTCGTTCATGTCGCCGGATCGCCGGAGCTGGTCGCCGAGCGCATGGCGGGGCGCCAAGATCACTATTTTCCGGCTTCGCTCATCGCCAGTCAGTTCGAAGCCCTGGAGCCTCCGGGAGCCGACGAGAAGGTGGTCGTGGTCGATATGACGTTGCCCGTGGCGGCCCAGGTTGCGCAGGTCGTGGCCGAACTCAGCCTTTAGATGCCGGCGTACCACTCGTAGCCGCGGTCCTCCCAGAAGCCACCCTTGCCCGCGCCGATCCGATCGAGCCGATCGGTCATTTCCAGCCGCATGATGTATTTCGCCTGCTTGTAGCCGAGCTGGCGTTCCACGCGGAGGCGCAGCGGCGCGCCATGCTCGACCGCCAAGGTCTGGCCGTTCATGGCGTAGGCGAGCAGCGTCTGGGGATGGAAGGCGTCGAAGAGGTCGATGCTTTCATAGTAAAGTCCAGCGTCTCCAGAACCGCCCAAATTGTCGGCGCAATGGAAGATGATGTAGCGGGCTTCAGGCTTCAGTCCGACCCGTCGCAGGACGATGCTGAGGGGCACCCCGGTCCAGCCGCCTATGGCGCTCCAACCTTCCACGCAATCATGCCGGGTGATCTGAGTGCGGGCAGGCAGCGCCTTAAGCTCCGCCAGGCTGAAGCTCGTCGGGATCGCCACCAGGCCGTCGACCCGGAGCCGCCAATCGGCGAAGCCCTTGGCCATGAAAGCATTGTAGCCGGCCGATGTCGGCTGGCGCGAACCGTTGACCTTGAAGACCGGCGAGATGTCCGAGGGCTTGAATTCCCGGGCCAGCGGTTGGCCCGAAAGAAGCAAGCGTTGGGCATGGAAGGTGAGGTCCTGGCCATGGCCGATGAAGGCCTGGAAGGCCGGCGAACGATTGGCCCGCTCGCAGCCCGAAAGTAGAAGACCGCCCAGTCCGGCGCCGATCAGGCTGCGCCTCGTGGTCATGGCTGGGTCTCCGCCGGCAGCACATAACGGCCGGTGATCATCGACCTCAGTTCATTCCACACGCCGGCGAGAAAGACCTCGACGATGTGCACGATGACAAACAAGACGATCAGATTGGCGGTGATGAAATGAATCGATCT
>DASXCH010000124.1:0-22287 GCA_036491275.1 Caulobacteraceae bacterium | reverse complement strand
CGTCTGGCGGCGCCGTAAACCCTCACCCGGACACGCGCCAGGCGCGTGTCTCGACCTCTCCCTCAGGGAGAGGTGGATACCGACGAGACGCTCGCGACCTCCAATCGGCGCCGTAAACCCTCACCCGGACACGCGCCAGGCGCGTGTCTCGACCTCTCCCTCAGGAAGAGATTATAGGGCGGTCACTTCCGCGGCCCGAATGGATGACCAGCGCCCGTGACATGGGCGAGACAATGCCTAAGATCGCAATGACGTCGTGACTGGAGAGAGGCCCATGCTCGGGCAGATGCAGGACTGGCCGCTGACGGTCGACAAGATCATCGACCACGCGGCGGCCTGGCACGGCGACCGCGAGATCGTCACCCGCAGCCTCGAAGGCCCGATGGTGCGGACCAACTGGCGCGAGGTGCGCGACCGCGCCAAGCGTTTCAGCTCGGCGCTGGCCGGGCTGGGCGTGAAACCGGGCGACCGGGTGGCCACCATGGCCTGGAACACCGCCCGCCACATCGAGGCCTGGTACGCGGTGATGGGCATGGGCGCGGTATGCCACACCCTCAATCCCCGGCTGTTCCCCGATCAGCTCTGCTACATCATCAACCACGCCGAGGATGGGGTCCTCATCGTCGACGCCACCTTCCTGCCGCTGCTGGCCGAGCACCGCGCGAAGATGGCAAGCGTCAGGCACGTCATCGTGCTGGGCGAAGAGCCGCTGGTGCGCGGCTCGGCGATGCCGGACGCCCTGGCCTCCGAGAGCCTGATCGGGGCGAGTTCGGCCGATTTCGCCTGGGGCGGGTTCGACGAGAACACCGCCTGCGGCCTCTGCTACACCTCCGGCACCACCGGCAATCCCAAGGGCGTGCTCTATTCGCACCGTTCCAACTTCCTGCACACCCTGGTGACGCTGCAGCGCGACTTCATGGGCCTTTCGGTGCAGGACACGGTGCTGGCGGTGGTGCCGATGTTCCACGCCAACGCCTGGGGCCTGACCTTCTCGGTGCCGGCCACGGGCGCCAAGCTGATCCTGCCGGGCCAGAAGCTCGACGGCGCCTCGGTGCTGGAGCTGCTGGAGAGCGAGCAGGTGACCTTCTCGGCCGCCGTGCCGACGGTCTGGCAGATGCTGCTGGCCCACATGCGCGCCACGAACGCCAGGCTCTCGAGCCTGAAGCGGGTGGTGATCGGCGGCTCGGCCGTGCCCGAGGCGATGATCCGCGCCTTCCACGACGACTATGGCGTGGAGGTGGTGCACGCCTGGGGCATGACCGAGACCTCGCCGCTGGGCACCATGGCCATGCTGACCCCCGAGGTCGCCGCCCGGCCGTTCGAGGCGCAGGTGGCGACGCGGCTCAAGCAGGGGCGCCCGCCGCTCGGCGCCGAGCTGAAGCTCACCGACGACGCCGGCGTGCGCCAGCCCTATGACGGGGAGAGTTTCGGGCGGCTGAAGATCAAGGGACCGTACATCGCCGGCCGCTACTTCAAGGGCGAGGGCGGGGAGATCCTCGACGCGGAGGGTTTCTTCGACACCGGCGATGTCGCGACCATCGATCCGGACGGCTACATGCAGATCACCGATCGGGCCAAGGACGTGATCAAGTCCGGCGGCGAGTGGATCAGCTCCATCGAGATCGAGAACATCGCCTGCGGCCACCCCAAGGTGTTCATGGCGGCGGTGATCGGCGTCGCCCATCCCAAGTGGGACGAGCGGCCGCTGCTGCTGGTCCAGCTGAAGGAGGGCGAGACGGCGACGAGCGAGGAGATCCTGCATTACCTGGACGGCAGGATCGCCCGCTGGTGGACGCCGGACGCGGTGGAGTTCGTGGGCGACATCCCCCTGGGCGCCACGGGCAAGATCGACAAGAGGCTGCTGCGCGCGCGCTTCGAGGGCTATCGCCTGCCAGGCGCCAAGGTCGCGGCGGAGTAGGGGTCGCCGTCGCCCGCTCGGGGATTCGCATAATCCTGTCCAAATCAGGAACGTCATGACGGTATTTGAAGATGGGAAAACGCTCCGCGCATATGTGATTGCCCAACCCGCCCATAGGGGGAAGAGAACGTTGGCCATGACGGCCCCACAGATCTTCTGGCTCGTCTTGGGCGGGGTCTCGATCCTGATGTTCGGCGTCAGCCGGCTCACGCTCCATTCGCTGAAAGCGGGACGACGGCCGGCGCCGCGCATCGTGCTGGCGCACCTGATCGCGGTGGCGCTGGTCACGATCATCGGCAACTTCAAACTGCCCTATCTCACCGGATGGACGCGGTGGGGCTATGCGCTCGCCCTGTGCGCTTTCGGGACGGCGCCGTGGCTGATCATGGATTTCGGTCGGATGTGGCTGAGGCGCGGAATCAAGTCCCCTCCCCCGTGAACCGCGGAGAAGAATTAAGCTCATCTCCCCAAACCGTCATCGGCGGGCGTCAGTCCCGCCGATCCATGAACGCTATCGAAGATGGGCCGCGCCTGCGCGGCCACGAACCGGCGTCCTCAGCAATCAAAAATGGCAGTCGTCGATGCTTGGCCGCGCCCAAGCGCGTCCACACACCACCCGGCGCGCTTGGATGGCCGGGACTGACGCCCGGCCATGACGTTCCTTGGTTGGTGGGCGTATGCGATCCCGCCACCTTGACGTTGCGCGCCAGCGAAGGCCGGGAGGGGGGTCAGCCGGCCAGGCGATAGTCGCTGTCCAGGCCGGGCTCGCCGTCCGCGACGACGCGGCCGGTCTTCACCAGCTCCAGCATGTGGGCCAGGACCGAATGGGCCGCGGCCGGCCACAGGCGCTTGTCGACGACCGCGTAGAGCCTCGGCACCATGTCCTTGATCCTTGTCGAGCCGGCGGCCAGTTCAGCCAGGATCTGCGCCTCGCGCTCGCGCCGGTGGGCGGCGTAGGCGTCGATGAACGGGCCGACCTCGGTGACCGGCGGCCCGTGCGTCGGCCACAGGGTGGCGAACTTGCGATCCTTCACCGTCTGCAGGCTGCGCATATAGTCGCCCATGTCGCCGTCCGGCGGGGTGATCACCGTGGTCGACCAGCCCATGATGTGGTCGCCGGAGAAGAGGGCGTTCTCCTCGTGGAGCGCATAGCAGATGTGGTTGGAGGTGTGGCCCGGCGTATGGATCGCCTCGATCGTCCAGTCCGGCCCGGCGATGGTCTCGCCGCCGTGAAAGGTGACGTCGGGGGCGAAGTGGTCGTAGCCCGCCTCGAGCTTGATCTCGCCCTCCGGGGCCTCGTCCGTCGTCGCCACCGCCAGGCCATGGACCAGGGCGCCGGTGCGTTCCTTGAGCGCGCGGGCCAGAGGCGAGTGGTCGGCATGATGATGGGTGACGAGGATGTGGCTGACGCGCTCGCCGTCGATGGCGGCCAGGAGCGCCTCGAGGTGGGCCGCGTCTTCCGGACCCGGGTCGATCACCGCCACCTCGCCGTGGCCGACGATGTAGGTGCCGGTGCCGAGAAAGGTGAAGGGGCCGGGATTGTTGGCGATCACCCGGCGGATCAGGGGGCTGGCGTCATCCGGGCGGCCGTATTCGAAGGAGAGTTCGCGCACGAAGGGGATCGAAGCCATTTGTCTCCTCAAAGATAATCACGCAGCCAGGCGACGAGCGGGGCGTCGGCCGGGGGCATGGGATAGACGCTCATCGCCTGAGGCCTCACCCAGGCCAGGGCCGCATGTTCGCGGGCCTGGGCGACGCCGTCCCACCGCCGGCAGAGATATAGCGGCATCAGCAGGTGAAAGGTTTCATAGGCGTGGCTGGCGAAGACGAAGGGCGCCAGGCAGGCGTGGGTGACCGTGAGGCCGAGTTCCTCGTCGAGTTCGCGGATCAGGCAGGCTTCCGGCGTCTCGCCCTCCTCGACCTTGCCGCCGGGAAACTCCCAAAGACCGGCGAGCTCTTTGCCCGGCGGCCTCTGGGCGATGAGCACGCGGCCGTCGACGTCGATCAGGGCGCAGGCGGCGACGAGCAGGGTCTTCAAGATCCTCCCCCGTTTACGAGAGAGGCTACTCGGACATGTTCGCCCCAAACAACGATCGTCATGGCCGGGCTTGTCCCGGCCACCCATTTGGCGCTGCCGTGTGGGTGGCCGTGCTGAGCACGGCCCATGCAGTGCGCTTCAGCCGCGCGCCGGAGCCTGGCCATGCTCTGGCATGGCCACCCGTTCTCTCGCGCTCAATGGATCCCCGGGACTGACGCCCCGGGGATGACGGTGGGGAAAGAGGAAGGCGCTGAGCGAATATGCCATAAACTTCCGGGGGTGATGGAGGGGGCGGCCCCCTCCCGGCGTTGGCTGCTTCGCGCCTCTGCTTCGCAGTCGGCCGTACTCCCCCCGCTTCGCAGGGGGAGAATGCGAAAAACGCCGTCATGACTTGACTTTAGCCCGCCAAACCCCGATGTGGCGAGCGTGTCGGGGGGCTTCCCGGCGCGAAAGCAGGATGCGATGAGGCGAATTCGCCGAATCGTTGAATCGTGGTTTCCAATCAAAATCTCGAGCGCGTTTTGATCGGAAAAGCGATCTCGCTTTTCCAAAACGCGCTCGAGGCGGCGCTCCGGTCGCGTGAGGGGGTTTTCAACAATCCCCGGTCCGTCGAGCGCCCTTTGGCTCTAGCCGATCGCCCGTTCACGCTGGGCCTTCCCATCCCATCAACGCCCCAGGCGAGGCTCGCGATGTGCGGGCGCTCGCCCTGGCGCACATGAAAGACCTATCAACACAGTGACTCAATTTTCCGATCTCGGCCTGGCCAAGCCCCTGCTGAGGGCCCTGGCCGACAAGGGCTATGACCGCCCGACCCCGATCCAGGCCCAGGCCATCCCCACCGTCCTTTCCGGCCGCGACCTCCTGGGCATCGCCCAGACCGGCACCGGCAAGACGGCGGCCTTCGCCCTGCCGATCCTCCAGAGGCTGGCCGCCGACCGGCGACCCGCCCCCCGGCGCGGATGCCGCGTGCTGGTGCTCAGCCCGACGCGCGAACTGGCCAGCCAGATCGCCGACAGCTTCCGCGCCTACGGCCGTCATCTCGGCCTTTCGGTGGCGGTGGTGTTCGGCGGCGTGAAGCATGGACCCCAGGTCCGCGCCCTGGCCGGCGGCATCGACGTGCTCGTGGCCACGCCCGGACGGCTGCTCGACCACATGGCCGAGAAGGTCGCGCTCCTCAACGCGGTCGAGGTGTTCGTGCTCGACGAGGCCGACCAGATGCTGGACCTGGGATTTCTTCCCCCCATCCGGCGCATCGTCGCGACCCTGCCGAAGGAGCGGCAGAACCTGTTCTTCTCCGCCACCATGCCGGGCGAAATCGGCAAGCTCGCCGGCGAGCTCCTGAAGGATCCGGCCAAGGTCAGCGTGACGCCGTCGGCGACGCCGGTCGAAAAGATCGATCAGCGCGTCCTCTTCGTCGAGACCGAGCGCAAGCGCCAGCTGCTGGCGGAACTCTTCGACGACGCCAAGGTCGGCCGCGCCCTGGTCTTCACCCGCACCAAGCGCGGGGCCGAGCGGGTGGGCAAGTATCTGGACGGCGCCGGCATCCGCGCCGACGCCATCCATGGCGACAAGTCCCAGGGCCAGCGCGAGCGCGCCCTGGCGGCGTTCAAGTCCGGCGCGGTGCGCGCGCTGGTGGCGACCGACATCGCCGCCCGCGGCATCGACATCGACGCCGTCACCCATGTGGTCAATTTCGAGCTGCCGAACGTGCCAGAAGCCTATGTCCACCGGATCGGGCGCACCGCCCGCGCCGGCGCCGGCGGCGTCGCCATCAGCCTGGTCAGCAACGACGAACGGGGACTGCTCAAGGACATCCAGAAGCTGATCCGTTTCAACCTGCCGGCCTACGATCGGCGCAACGACCGCGCGCTGGGCGCCCTGGCGGCGGTGGAAAAGACCAGCCAGCCCGAGACCCAGCCTCGCCAGGCGCCGGCCCAGGGTGAAGCGCGGAAGGGCCCGCGCAATCGCCGCCGAGGCCGTCCGAACCAGGGATTTAGCCAGGGATACGGTCAGGGCAATGGCCACGCCAACGGTCATGGCCACGCCAGCGGAAGTGGCCACGCTAAAGGACAGGGCCAGAGGAAGCGTCACGGCCAGGGCGGCCAGCCGAAGTACGCCGGCCCGCGTCCCATCGCGTCCACCCAACCGGCGGCGCGCTGGAGTCCGGTGGACTGATGGCGCCGAAATCGGACGTCCACATTCGCGATATCGAGCTGCCGAAGGACCGGGCCGCCGCGGTCTCCTTCATCATGGGCTCGCAACGCTTCGAGCGCGCCTTCGAGCCGGATCGCAGGATCGATCCGGCTGTGGCGGAAGACTATTTCGCGGTGCTGATGACGCGCGTGGACGACCATAAGGGACAGGTTCTCGTCGCCGAGGAACATGGCCGCGCCATCGGCTGGGCGGTCCTCCTCGTCGAGGAGGGCCCGCTTTTCGTGGTCGAAAACCAGCGCACCTACGGATCCCTCTGCGAGCTCTATGTCCAGGAGGAGCGGCGGGGCCGGGGCGTGGGCCGCGCCCTGATCTCCGCCTGCGAAGTCCAGGCGCGGTGCCTGGGCCTCGGCCACATCATGATCGGCGTTCTGGCGGGCAACGAGCGCGCCAAAACGATCTATGGGCAGGCCGGCTACGCGCCCTACCACGTCGAGCTGCGGAAGTACCTTTAGGCGGCCCCAGGCTCAGCGGGGGCGGCGACGAGGATGGTCATTCCCGCCATGGCGCCTCCATCCAGCCGCGGCCGTCGCCATTGGGCGTGAAGACGGCTTTCACCGTCTTGTCCTGCCGGGTCAGCGCCAGCTGGTGGCTCCAGAACGGCAGGACCGTCTTACCGTCGGGGTCGAAGGCCAGTTCGCCGGACCAGAACATCGTCTTCCTGCCGTTCATGGCGGCCCAGGCCTCGACATCGACGCCGGACTTGGCGACCCGGCGGACCACGAGGGTGAAGTCCATCGGGCCGAAGAGATCGGTTTCGCTCGGCGTCAGGGCGACCTTCGCGGTGACGTCCGTCGTGTGGAAGTCATCCGGCGAGGGCAGCGGCCCGAGCCAGGCCTCGCCGCCGACCGAAATGAACTCATAGCCGGTGTCGCCGGCGAAGACGCAGGTGGTCACCGTCGGGTGGGCCAGCAGCCCCATCGATTTGAACGGTCCGCACCAATAGGTCTGGGCCGGATCGTACCTCGTGGGCGCGACGATCTGGTAAAGCTCGGTTCCGGCGACGGCATGCAAACTGGGCGTCGTGGCCGTCTCGATCGGCGCGGCGAGCCTGGCCGTCGCCTGATGGGTGACCGGACCGCTGAGGACGGTTCCCCCCGACCCCACCGGATCGGCGGAGACGACGAGCTTGACCGGATCGAAGCGAACCCCGTCGAAACTGAACCTCTCGTCGACGGCCTCGGGCAGAGGGGGAACGAGCGGCTTCCAGGCCGCGTCGAGACGTTCGGTCAGGTCGCCGGCATAGAAGCGATCGATCCAGGCGGCGCGGTCGCCGGGAAGCCTGTCCCCGTCCAGCTCCCTGGCTTCGACGTCGGTGAGCGGCAGCCAGACATAGCCGCGCCGCTTCATGCAATGGGCGGTGAAGACGTGCTCCGCATGAGGCTTCTTCGCCGCCGCGACGATCGCCGCGCCGATGAGGCCGGCCAGGGCCTCGGCCTGGTAGCCGGCCTCGACCTCGACCTTCGAGGATTCGGCTCGGCAATCGGCAAGATCGGTCTCAACCTGAGCGTCGGTGGCGCCGATCCTGGCCCAGAGGTGATCGTCGGCGCCCGCGCTGCCTGCGGCCAGGCTGGCGATGCCTGCCACAACCGCGCCCCAGGCTCCCAGCCTCACCATCGCCTCCCCCTATCCCACTCAGACCCCGGACTCATCGGCCGTGAGCCTCAAACTGGATCCCAACCTCGGCCAGGTCGATCTCGGCGCCGGCGACGATAAGATCGGCCTTGCGCCAGGGCTGTTCACCTCTGACATACGCCCGTTCGCGCGGCATCCAATCCTTTTCCCAGTAAGGGATCATGTGGGCGCCATCGCCGTCCCGGATTCGGGATGGCGGGGCGATGGTTCGGCTATTCGAGTTTCCTGTCCGGCGACCGCTGACCGCCGAGCGCAAGTCCGCCGCCGGCCACGGCGACGATCAAGCCGCCCAGGGTGACGAAGTAGCCGTATTCGAGCCTGGTGCTGATGAGCGCGCCGGCCTTCTGCTCCGAGGCCTCGCCGCCCGACGGGCCCGCGGCGAGCTGCGCGCTCGACACTTCCTGCGAGACGCCGATCAGGCTGGCGACGGCGGCGGCGAGCGCGGTCGCCGTCAACACCACCGCAGCGCGCCGGCCGCGCGCGAGCAGGCAGCCGGCCAGTCCCAGGACAATCAGCCCCAACGACGCGGCAATCCAGAGGTCATGGTGAGCGGGAGCGACCGCGCCGGCCCCTCGAGCGCCGCCGGTGATGAACGCGACGCCGGTCTCATGCGCCAGCGGCTGGCCCGAACAGGAAACCTCCGCCCAGGGCAGGAAGAAGCCGAAGATCGCGACCAGGGCGGCGAGGCGCGCCAGGTTGAGGGCGGACGTCATGGCGCCGCCAATAACGCGCCAGGCGCTGTTTCGGCGCCATTCGGCGCGATCCATCGCGCCGCTCGCGGGGAGCCTCGGCCTAGCTATGGGGTGAGCGACAAGACGCTCCGGGCGACGTTGGCGCGCCGGGCAGGGTGAGACGATCTCCGTCGCTTCGGCTGTATCGTTCGCCCTTCCCCGCCTCTAAACGGATTTTCGTCAGGCGGCGTCAGTCTGCGGATAGATGCGCCGCACGATGGCGCCCAGCCGATCGTCGGTGATGGCGCGCCGCAGGAGCTGGGCGTCCTGAGCCGACGGCCAGTTGGACGTGCCGCGCGCCGGTCTGGTGAAGAGATCAGGACGTTCCAGCGCCAGCCGCAGCAGGTTGGCCATCCCTTCGGACGGGACGGCCTTGGCCGTCTCGTATTTGTAGAACGCCGTGGGGCCGCCGCCGAAAACCTTGCCGGCCTGACGCTGGGACACGCCGACGGCCTCCCGCGCGGCGCGGACCATCAGGGGTGAAATCGGCGAGTGCTTCGCTCGCGCAACGACTTCGTGCAGGGCGGCGTCGGCATAGTCGTTGTCCGACCCTTCAAGAACCCCGTCGTCACCATTTTCACAGTGCCAGCCGGGCTGCAGGTAGGTCAGCGACTCGCCTTGAAAGGTAACCGTCTCCTCCTGAACGCCACGGCGCATGAGGCCGTCGCAGGAGGGGCAGGGCCTCGTCTTTTCCTCGACCATTTCAAGCCTCCTTGAAGCTCGTGAGCAGAAACCTGCCTTCGTCATCGACAGTGAACTTCAGATAGAGCGTGCGCTGACCGACAACAGGCTTGTAGCTGTCGTGCCACTGTCGCAGGTTGTGGTGCGCCGTGGCGCTCTTGTCGAAGTCGGCCGGATATCGAAGCGCCTGGATCACCGCCACCACAGCCGCCGCGTCCATCCCGAGCGCCGAAGCGTCCCGGTTCGCCACCTTGGTCCGGTTCAACGTCGCCGGACTCGCGAGTGCGGCCTTGATCGCGGCCAGATCGTGAGTGAGGCGGCGCTTCTCTGTCATGCCAACCAGTGCAACATAGATTGTTGCACCTCGACTTTCAAGGGCGATGCCCTCAGGGCGGCGTGCGGGGCATGGGCACGTCCCCGAGGGGAGCCTACGACCGGTAGTCGCCGTTGATGGCCACGTAGCGGCTGGTGAGGTCGCAGGTCCACATGGTCCACTCGCCATGACCGACGCCGACGTCGACCCGCACCTCGAGCTCGGCGTTCTTCATGTAGTCGCTCATCGCCGTCTCGGAGTAGTCGGCCGCGACCTGACCGTCCCTGGCCGCCCACAGGGGGCCGAAAGCGACCGACAGCCGCTCGCGGCGGACCGGCTCGTCGGCGCGGCCGACGGCCATGACGACGCGGCCCCAGTTGGCGTCCTCGCCGGCGAAGGCGGTCTTGACCAGCGGGCTCTCGGCGATGGTGCGGCAGATGCGGGCGGCCGAGGCGTCCGAGCGGGCGCCGCAGACCGTGATCTTGACGAACTTGCTCGCCCCCTCGCCGTCGCGGACCAGCTGGAGGGCGAGATCGAGCAGCACCGCCTCGAGCTTGGCGGCGAAATCGGCCAGGCGCGGATCGTCCGGCTTGTGGATGGGCGGCGCGCCGCTCTCGCCGGTGGCGAAGACCAGCAGGGTGTCGTTGGTCGAGCGGTCGCCGTCGACGGTCACCGCATTGAAGGTGCGCAGGGTGGCGCGGCTGACCAGGGCCTGAAGGGCCTTGGGCTCGACCGCCGCGTCGGTGGCGACGAAGGCCAGCATGGTGGCCATGTCCGGCGCGATCATCCCCGAGCCCTTGGCGATGCCGGCGATGCGCACGGCATGGCCGTCGACGTGAGCCAGGGCGCAGGCGCCCTTGGGGAAGGTGTCGGTGGTCATGATGGCGCCGGCCGCCCGCTCCCAGGACCTGGGCGAGAGCGCCGCCAGGGCCGACGGCAGGGCCGCGGTCACCTTGCGGTCGTCCAGGAGGACGCCGATCACGCCGGTGGAAGCGAGCATGACCTCGCGCGGCCTGACGCCCAGAGCCTTGGACGCCGCCGTCGCCACGCGCTCGGCCGCCTTGGCCCCGGCGTGGCCGGTGAAGGAATTGGCGCAGCCGGCGTTGACCACCACGGCCCGGACGCCGCGGCCGCCGGTGATCCGCAGCTGCTTGCGGCTCCAGTCGACGGGCGCGGAGCCGACCCGGTGGCGGGTGAAGACGCCGGCGCAACTGGTCCCGGCCGGAAAGCGCATCAGGAGGAGATCGTCGCGCTCGCGCGGATAGAGGCCGGCGTGGGCGGCGCCGAGTTCGACCCCGGCGATCGGGGGCATGTCCGGAAACGGGACCGCCAGGGGCGAGACGGGGAGATCGGTTTTCATTTCCTCAACCGCGGGCTTGCGTTCATTGGATTGGCAGTCCTAGGCATGTCCGAGACCGGCGCCAAGAAAGCTGCGGCGCCGCCCCGGCAATGACGATCAGGAGGATGGGTCCATGAAATTCTACAACTCTGTCGGTCCTAACCCGCGCGTGGTGAAGATGTTCATGGCCGAGAAGGGCCTGGACATCGAAAAGGTGCCGGTGGACCTGATGGCGGGCGAGAACCGGCAGGAGGCCTACGGCAAGGTCAATCCGTCGCAGACCATGCCCGCCCTGGCGGTGGACGAGGATGTCGTCCTCGCCGAGATCACCGCCATCTGCGAGTACCTCGAAGAGCTGCATCCGACCCCGGCCCTGATCGGCGAGACGCCCTTGCAGCGGGCCGAGACACGGATGTGGGCCCGGCGTATCGACCTAGGGATCGTCGAGCCGATGACCAACGGCTTCCGCTATTCGCAGGGCCTTCGCCTGTTCCAGAGCCGCATCCATGTGATCCCGCAGGCGGCGGACGACCTCAAGGCCATCGCCCAGGAGAAGCTCAGCTGGCTCGACGGCCAGATCGACGATCACGAATGGATCGTCGGCGACCGCTTCACCCTGGCCGATATCCTCCTCTACTGCTTCCTCGATTTCGGGACCCAGGTCGGCCAGCCGCTCAATCCCGAAAACAAGAACATCGCCGCGTGGTTCGAGAGGACCAAGGCGAGGACGAGCGTCGCCACCAGCGCCGCCTGAGAGCCTTGAGCGGCAACACCCCGGCGGGGCGGGCCCTGTCGGGGCGAACAGGTTGACGGCGCCGCGCGGCAGTCTTCTGCACCGGCGCGGCGCCGTCCGAGCTTTCCAATCACGTCGGACAACCGCTCAACCTGGCGCTGAGCTTCGCCCACAACGCCCTGGTCGGCGCCGGCGTGCGCGAGCGCGTGAAGCTGGGGGCCAGCGGCAAGCTGGTGTCGGCCTATGATATCTGCCGCGCCTTCGCGCTGGGCGCCGACTACACCCTCTCGGCCCGCGACTTCATGTTCGCCGCCGGCTGCATCCAGGCCAGGCACTGCCACACGAACCGCTGCCCCAGCGGCGTGGCGACCCAGGACCCGATCCGCCAGAAGGCCCTGGTGGTGGACGACAAGGCCCCCAGGGTGGCGAATTTCCATCGCAATACGCTGAAGGCGCTGGCGGTGCTGCTGGGCGCGGCCGGCCTCGAGCACCCCACCGACATCAAGCCGTGGCACCTGCATGTGCGCGGCCAGAACGGCCAGATCCTGCGCGGCTCCGACTTCCATCCGCAGCTGGCCCCCGGCGCCTTGCTGGCCGAGGAATGCGAGCCGGAGCTGGCCCACGAATGGCGCCTGGCCCAGGCCGAGAGCTTCGATCCGGCGCCGGTCTAGCGCACGGCCCGGAACGCTGCGGCCGCGGGGCTGGCGGTGGTTATCCGCAGATGACCCAAATCAAACACAGGTGATGGCCGCAGATCGACGAGCCTGAAGCGCCGGCGTCAAGGTTTCGATTGCGCGCCAAGGGCGCGCGGACAGATCAATCTGCGTCATCGGCGGATCAAAACATGCGGCCACGCCCTCTCAAGGCGCGGGCGTCGGGTTGAGCTTGCGGTCGAAGAAGTCGAGCTCGGTCAGCATGCGGTGGAGGAGGTCCTTCTGGGTCCAGCCGGCGCGGTGGCGAAGGCCCGGATAGACCATGGTCTCGAACGGCGTTCCCTCACCTTGAAGGGCGAACATGACCCGGGTGGAATTGACGAAACTGACGTTGTCGTCGGCCATGCCGTGGATCAGCATCAGGACGCCGGGCCTGAGGGCCTTCAGGCGCGGAACGACGTCCGCGGCGGCATAGCCGGACGGATTGTCCCTGGGCGTTCCCATGTAGCGTTCGGTGTAGCCGGTGTCGTACAGCGTCCAGTCGGTGACCGGCGCGCCGGCGATCCCGGCCGCGAAGGGAGAGTCCGGCGCCGTCAGCAGCATCAGGGTCATGAAGCCGCCGTTGGACCAGCCGACGACACCGAGGCGGCCCGGATCCACGTAGGGCAGGGATTTCAGCCAGGACGCGCCGGCCAGCTGGTCCTCGACCTCGACCGAGCCGAAATGGCGGTCGAGGGCGGTCTTGAAGCGGACCGAGCGGCCGGGCGTGCCGCGGTTGTCGAGGCTGAAGAGAATATAGCCGGCTTCCAGCCACAGCTGGTCGGTGGGGTTGGCCCAGGCGTGGCGGACCATCTGGCCGGCCGGCCCGCCATAGACTTCGACGATCACGGGATAGCGTTTCTTCGGATCGAAACCTGGCGGCGTGCGCATCTGCCACCAAAGATCCTCGCCGTCGGCGGCCTCGAGGGTCCCGTACGTCGGCGTTGGAAGGCGGTCGGCGTAGGGCCAGAAGGGATGACCTGGGCCCAGCCGGTTCTCCTCGATCCACGCGGCCAGGGTCCCGTCCTCCCGGTAGAGCCCCGTGCGGGGCGGAGTCTTCGGGTCCTCGTAGGTGGCGACGAAGGCGCCGCCGACCCTGGCGAAATCGCCGCTCCACCAGCCGCCGGCCGAGGTGATGGCGCGGGCCTCGCCGGGGCTGAGATAGGAGACCTCGTAGATCCGCCGCTCGGTGGGCGTCTCCTTGCCGGCCAGGAAGAAGACGAGGCCCCTGGCCTCGTCGACGCCAAGCAGATCCGCCACAGGCCAGTCGCCGGCGGTGACCTGCCGGATCAGGCTCCCGTCAGCGGCATAGTGGTAGATGTGGCGATCGCCGGAGGCTTCCGATGACCACAGGAAGCTGCCGTCTTTCAGCGGCCGGAAATCCTTCGACAGCTCGACCCAGTGGGGGCTTGTCTGGCTGAGCAGGATCCGGGTCGCGCCCGTCGCCGGATCGGCGGCCAGCAGATCCAGCCGCTTCTGATCTCGCGAGAGGCGCTGGACATAGAGCGTTCGGCCGTCTTTCGCCCAGTCGACGCGCGCCAGATAGATGTCCGGGTTGGGGCCAAGATCGACCTTGACCCGCGCGCCGCTGGCGACGTCCTCCACATGGAGTTCGACGACGGCGTTCGGCCGCCCGGCCTTGGGGTAGCGCTGGTTCACCACCTCGGCGCCGTCCGGCCCGATGTCGAAGCGCGGGACGACATCGACGCCCGTCTCGTCGACGTGGGTGAGGGCGATCCTGGTCTCGTCGTCCGACCACCAGTAGCCGGTCTCGCGCGCCAGCTCCTCCTGGGCGACGAACTCGGCCGTGGCCCAGGATTTGAGTTCGCCGCCGCCTTGCGTGAGCGCCCGCTCCGGGCCGCCGGACGCCGGCCGGACGTAGAGGTTCCCGCCGCGCACATAGGAGACGAAGTGGCCCTTGGGCGAGAGCCTGGCGTCGACATCGTCCGCCGGTTTGTCGGTGAGCTTGGAGAGCTTGCCGCTCGGCCGGTCGTAGAGCCACAGATCGCCCTCGACGGGGGCCAGGATGCGGTCGCCCGTATCGTCCCAGGAATAGTCGACGACCCCGTGGCTCTGGATGCCCTGGCGCTCGCGCCGGCTCTTCTCGTCGGCGGAAAGCACCGCGCCCCTGGGGGTCAGAGCCCGGCCGTCGATGAGCATGCGCGGCGCCGAGCCATCGATAGGGGCGATCCACAGGTCCGTCGTCCGCTGGTCATCCGGTTTGGCGCGCAGGAAGGCCACGGCCGAGCCGTCCGGTGCGATCTTCACCGTCCGCGCGCGCGGTCCGGAGAGATCCGGATCGGCGAACACCCTCTGGGGAGTCAGTCTCGCGGCCGTGACCGCGCCAGGAACCGCCATCGCCATGACCAGAACCGCCGCCGCACCCGCCCAGTACCTCATGCGCGCCTTCTGCCGCGCCGGCTGAGCGAGGTCCAGCGGCCGACCTCATCAGACTTCCATATTGACCGCTGAGTATGGGCGCCCATATCGACGGTCCCATACAGGTAGCCATCATGAAAACGACGATCGAGATTTCCGATCGACTGCTGCGCGAAGCGCGTGACCTGGCCGCCAGCGAAGGCATAACGCTGCGGGCGGTTGTCGAACGCGGACTGCGACGCGTGGTCGGGAAAAGAAGGGCGGCAGGCCCTTCAAGCTTCGCGACGGCCGATTCCTTGGAAATGGCCTTCAGCCGGAATTCGAAGGAGCGTCCTGGGACAAGTTCCTGGAAGCGATCTATGAAGGCCGTGGCGGCTGACTCGGGCTAGTCCGCGGACCGCGACTTCGGACGCTTCAGCGGCTTGAAGGTGGTGAACCCCTCGTCGGCGCTTGATGGGCGTGCGCCGCCTTCACGTTGACACTCAAGACGCGCCTTCTTAAGTCTCGCGCGCGCTTGGAAAGCGCAGGATTTCCGAGCCGGCGAAGGTTAAAGGAGCGCGGCCGCCCGCCGCCGCCCGCGCCAGGCTTCAACCGGACCGTTCATGCTCGACCTGAAAAAAGTCTTCGGCTCTTCCAACGACCGCAAGGTCAGCGTCATGCTGCGCAAGGTGGCGGCGATCAACGCGCTGGAGCCGCAGATCTCGGCCCTCTCCGACGATGCGCTGCGCGCCAAGACCGACGAGTTCCGAGTCCGTCACGCCCAGGGAGAGACCCTGGAATCGATGTTGAACGAGGCCTTCGCGGTGGTCCGCGAGGCGTCGGTGCGGCGCCTCGGCGAGCGGCACTACGACGTGCAGATGGTCGGCGGCATGGTGCTGCACAGAGGCGGCATCGCCGAGATGCGCACCGGCGAGGGCAAGACCCTGGTCGCCACCCTGCCGTCCTATCTCAACGCCATCGCCGGCAAGGGCGTGCACCTGATCACCGTCAACGACTATCTGGCCGCCCGCGACGCCGAATGGATGGGCCGGATCTATGGCTTCCTCGGCCTCAATGTCGGGGTGATCGTCAATGGCCTGTCGCAAGGCGAGCGCCAGCGGGCCTATGCCGCCGACATCACCTATGGCACCAACAACGAATTCGGCTTCGACTACCTGCGCGACAACCTTGTCTATGACGCCGGCGAGATGGTCCAGCGTGGCCACAATTTCGGGATCGTCGACGAGGTGGACTCGATCCTGATCGACGAAGCGCGCACGCCGCTGATCATCTCCGGACCCACCGAGGATCGCTCGGACTTTTACCGGACCATGGATCTGCTGGTGAAGGAGCTGATCAAGGATCCCTCGACCTTCGAGCACGACGAGAAACAGAAGCAGGCCCTGCTCACCGAAAGCGGCTCGGAGACGATCGAAGAGATGCTGGAGCGGGCCGGCCACCTGGCAGACGGCTCGGCCGGCCTCTACGACCCGGCCAACATCTCGGTGGTGCACCACGTCAACCAGGCCCTGCGCGCCAACGTGCTCTACCAGCGCGATCGCGACTACATCGTGCGCGACGGCGAGATCATGCTGATCGACGAGTTCACCGGCCGGATGATGCACGGCCGGCGGCTGTCGGAGGGCCTGCACCAGGCGATCGAGGCCAAGGACGGCGTCGACATCCAGCCCGAGAACCAGACCCTGGCCTCGGTCACCATCCAGAACTACTTCCGGCTGTACGAAAAGCTCTCGGGCATGACCGGCACGGCGGCCACCGAGGCGCAGGAATTCTTCGACATCTACAAGATGGACGTGGCGGAGATCCCGACCAACCGGCCGGTGATGCGCAAGGACGAGGACGACGAGGTCTATCGGACGGCGGAAGAGAAGAACAAGGCTATCATCGACCAGATCGTCGACTGCCACAGCCGCGGCCAGCCCGTCCTGGTGGGCACCGTGTCGATCGAGAAGTCCGAGCTGCTCTCCAAGCTCCTGTCGGAGCATCGGTGGGAGCGCGACGGCAAGCCGACGACGGGCGTGCCGCACAATGTGCTCAACGCCCGCTACCACGAGCAGGAAGCCTACATCATCGCCGACGCCGGCGTGCCAGGCACGATAACCATCGCCACCAACATGGCCGGCCGCGGCACCGACATCAAACTCGGCGGCAACATCGACATGCGCCTCACCAAATGGCGCGACGAGCAGCGGGGGCTGGGGATAGAGCCGACGGACGAGGCCGAGGCCGAGCAGAGGGCCGCGCTGGAGAGCGAGATCAACGAGCGCAAACAGGAGGCGCTGGCCGCCGGCGGCCTCTTCGTGCTCGGCACCGAGCGGCACGAGAGCCGGCGGATCGACAACCAGCTGCGCGGGCGCACCGGCCGTCAGGGCGACCCCGGCCGCTCGAAGTTCTTCCTGTCCTGCGAGGACGACCTGCTGCGCATCTTCGCCGGCGACCGCCTGGACTCCATCATGCGCACCTTCGGCGTCGAGGAAGGCGAGGCGATCACCCACCGTTGGCTCAACGGGGCCATCGCCACCGCCCAGAAGCGGGTCGAGCAGCGCAACTACGAGATCCGCAAGAATCTCCTGAAGTACGACGACGTGGTCAACGACCAGCGCAAGGCGGTGTTCGAGCAGCGCCACGAATTCATGGTCGCCGACGACCTCTCGGAGGTCATCGTCGAGATGCGCAACGACACCATCGAGGACATCGTCCAGCGCCACCTGCCGCCGAAGGCCTATGCCGATCAGTGGGACGTCGAGGGCCTCACCGAACAGGCCGAGTCGCTGCTGGGCCTGCAGGCGCCGATCAAGGACTGGGCTGCCGAGGAAGGCATCGCCAACGATGAGATCGTCAAGCGGCTCACCGAAGCGGCGGACCAGCGCGCCGCGGAGCGCGAGCAGCAGATCTCTCCGGAGCAGACCCGGCAGGTCGAAAAGAACTTCCTGCTGCAGATGACCGACATGCAGTGGCGCGAGCACCTGTTGCACCTCGACCACCTGCGCAACGTCATCGGCCTTCGCGGATACGGCCAGCGTGACCCGCTCAATGAGTACAAGAGCGAAGCCTTCTCCCTGTTCGAGACCCTGATCGCCAACCTGCGCCAGAGCGTGACGAAGTGGACGATGACGGTCGAGTTCCGTTTCGCGCCGCCGGAGCCGGCGCCGCCGCCGATGTACGAGATCCACATGAACCCGGAGACCGGCGACAACGAACGGGCCCTGGAGAGCGTGGGCGCGACCCTGGCCGGCGGCGAGGCGCAGGCGCGGGCCGCCCTGCCCCTGGCGGCTCTACCGCCCGGCTTCGAGTCCACCGGCCGCAACCAGGCCTGCCCCTGTGGTTCGGGAAAGAAATTCAAGCACTGCCACGGAGCCCTGGTCTGAGGCGGGGACGGTGCTGACGACACCTTCCGGCAAGTCCCGCGCCCGGACATTGGGCATCCCCTTCGCGGGCGAGCCTGGAGCGTTCAACGCCATCACCGGCGTCGAGGTGGGTTACGCCACCCTGATCCGCGGCGGGGGCGCGCTGGACGTCGGCCGGCTTGTCGAGGCCTCCAGGGGATGAGCGCCTGCGACTTCCTGGTCATAGGCGGGGGCATCGCCGGCGCCTCGATCGCCTGCGAACTGGCGCCGCACGCGCGGGTGATCCTCGCCGAGCAGGAAGAGCGCGCCGGCTATCACACCTCCGGCCGCTCGGCGGCGATGTATATCGAGAGCTATGGCGCCCCGCCTGTGCGCCGGCTGACGGCGGCGAGCCGCGGCTTCTTCGAGTCTCCGCCGGACGGCTTTGCCGACTATCCGCTGCTCAGCCCCCGCGGCGCGCTGACCGTCGCCCGCACCGAGCAGTCGGCCGCCCTGGACGCCCTGATCGCGGCGGTGAGCGAAACCGGCGGCGTCTTCCGGGAGATCGGCGAGGCGCAGGGCCGGTCCATGGTCCCGATCCTGCGAGCGGGGGCGGCTCACCGGGCGATCTTCGAGGCGGAAAGCGCCGACATCGATGTCGACGCCTTGCATCAGGGCTATCTGCGCCTCGGCCGCGCCCGCGGCGTCGAGGTGCGGCTGAACGCCCGGATCGAGCGGCTGGAACTCGACGGCGGCGTCTGGCGCGCGTCGCTGGCGGGCGGCGGGACGATCGCCGCGGCCGCGGTGGTTAACGCCGCGGGAGCCTGGGCCGACCATGTGGCCGGGCTGGCAGGCGCCGCTCCTTTGGGCCTGACCCCCAAGCGGCGGACCGTGATCCTCCTCGATCCTCCCGCCGGGGCCGAGATCGCCGGATGGCCGACGGTGCTGGACGTCGCCGAGCAGTTCTATTTCAAGCCTCAGGCCGGCTTCATACTGGCCTCGCCGGGCGACGAGACTCCCTCCCCGCCCCTGGACGCCGCCCCTGACGAGCTGGATATCGCCATCTGCGTCGACCGCGTCCAGCAGGCCGCCGACATCCCTGTGCGCCGTGTGGCCAGGGCCTGGGCGGGCTTGCGCACCTTTGCGCCCGACCATGTCGAGGTGTTCGGACCGGACCCTGTGGCGCCAGGATTCTACTGGTACGCCGGCCAGGGCGGCTATGGCATGCAGACCGCGCCGGCGGCGGCTCGTCTGGGCGCCGCCCTGGCGCTGGGAAAACCCATCCCGACCGACCTCGCCGACGCCGGCTTGGCGGCGGCTGACTTCAGCCCAGCCCGGTTCGCCTCATAGCAATCCCGGGAACTGACCCCCGTCGATGAGCAGGTTCTGGCCGGTGATGTAGCCGGCCCGCTCGCCGCACAGGAAGGCCGCGAGGCCGCCGAACTCAGCCGGATCGCCAAAGCGTCGCGCCGGAATCTGGCCCATCGCTCGCTCGCGCACCGCCTGGTCACCGCCATGCAGGGAGCGCAGCCGGTCGGTGTCGAAAAGGCCCGGCAGGACATTGTTGATGGTCACATTGTGCGCAGCCACCTGGCGTGAGAGGCCGCCGACGAAACCGGTCAGGCCCGCGCGGGCGCCGTTGGAAAGCGCCAGGACGGCGATCGGCGACTTCACCGCCCCGCTGGTGATGTTGATGATGCGGCCAAAGCGACGCTCGATCATACCGTCGATCACCGCGCGGATCAGGAAGACCGCCGACAGCATGTTGCCGTCGATGGCCTTGATCCAATCCTCGCGGGAGAAATCGCGGAAGTCGCCGGCCGGCGGTCCGCCGGCGTTGTTGACGAGGATATCCGGCGCCCGCTCGGCGGCCAGCAGGGCCTCGCGGCCGGCTTCGGTGGTGACATCGCAGGCGATGCCGGTGATCGTGGCGCCCGTCTCGGCGGCGATCTCGGCCACGGCGAGGGCGAGACGGTCCTCGCCACGGGCGGCCAGAGTCAGGATCACGCCTTCGCGCGCCAGGGATGTCGCGACGCCACGACCAAGACCGGCGCTGGCGCCGCAGACGATGGCGCGGCGGCCTGAAAGGCCCAGATCCATGGCTGCGCTCCCTTAAGGCCGAACTCAGACGATGACGGCGTCCTTCTTTCCCCAGTAGGCGTCGCGGATCAGCCGCTTGTAGAGCTTGCCCGTGGCGTGCCGGGGCAACTCCTGCATGAAGTCAATGCGGCGGGGGATCTTGACGTGGCTGAGGCTGGCTCTTGCGAAGGCGTCGATCTCGGCCGCCAGAGCCGGGCCGGCCTCGGCCCAGTCGGCCGGCTGGATGACGGCGATGACCTCCTCGCCCATCTCCTCGTGCGGGCCGCCGACGACCGCCACGTCGGCCACCTTGTGATGGGTGATCAGCAGGTTCTCGATCTCCTGCGGATAGATGTTCACCCCTCCGGAGATGATCATGAAGCTCTTGCGGTCGGTGAGGAACAGATAGCCGTCCTCGTCCAGCCAGCCGACGTCGCCCAGGGTCGTCCAGCCGTGCCGGTTGCGACTCTCGGCGGTCTTGGCCGGGTCGTTGTGGTATTCGAACTCGCCGCCGCCAGAGAAATAGACCGTGCCTTCACTCCTCGGCGGCAAGGGATCGCCGTTCTCGTCGCAAATCTTGACCTCGGCCATCAGGCCCTTGCCCACCGACCCCTTCTTCTGCAACCACTCCTCGGAATTGATGGCGCAGAAGCCGTTGCCCTCGGTGCCGGCGTAGTATTCGGAAACGATCGGGCCCCACCATTCGATCATCGCCTGCTTGACCGGCACCGGGCACGGCGCGGCGGCGTGGAAGACGCTTTTCAGCGAGGTGAGGTCGTATCGGGCCCGCGTCTCCTCCGGCAACTTCAGCATACGGACGAAATGCGTCGGCACCCACTGGGCCGTGGTGACGCGATAGGTCTCGATCGAGGCCAGCGCCGCCTCGGCGTCGAAGCGCTCCATCACGATCACCGTGCCGCCAAGGGCATGGACCGCCATCGACCAGCCGAGAGGGGCGGCGTGATAAAGCGGCGCGGGCGAGAGATAGATGCTGTCCGGAGTCCAGCCATAGAGCGCCATGCCCATCATCATCAGGCCATTGGGCGCATCGATCGGGCCGCTGACGGGGACGCCGGCCCGTTTGACGCCTTTCGGCCGGCCGGTGGTGCCCGAGGAATAGAGCATGGCGCTGCCGGCGGTCTCGTCGGCAATCGGCGTTTCCGGCATGGCCGCGCGCGCATCTTCGAAGCTGCGGAAGGGCGGCTGGGGCCCGTCGACCATGAAGAGCGCGACGCCGGGGATCAGGGGCGCCAGCTTCAGCGCCTCGGCCGCCACGCCCGCCGAGGTGACGACCGCCTTGGCCCCGCTGTCTTTGACGATGTACGCGACCTCGCCGGCGGTGAGCTTTGAGGAGATGCAGGTGAACCGCAGGCCTGAGCGCTGGGCGGCCCACAGGATCTCGTAGTAGCGCGGGCTGTTGTCCATGAAGAGGGCGATGGCGTCCCCGGCGGCAAGACCCAACTGGCGGAACAGGTGCGCGCCCTGGTTGGAGCGGGCCTCGAGCTGGCCATAGGTCACGGTCTCGCCTGAGCTGGCCATGATGTAGGCCGCCTTGTCCGGCTTTGACCGGGCGTGGTGCGTCGGGTGGGTCATGCGGCCATGGCGCCGGCCGGCGCCTTCCCTAGGATCATGTCGGACGCCCTCTCCGCGATCATGATGGTGGGGGCGTTGGTGTTGCCCGAAACGAGCCTCGGCATCACCGAGGCGTCGACCACACGGAGGCCCTCGACGCCGATCACCTTCAGTTCGGGATCGACGACGGCCTGAGGCCCGTGGCCCATCTGGCAGGTTCCCACCGGGTGATAGATGGTCGAGCCGGCCATGCGCGCATAGGCCAGCAGGGCCTCGTCGCTGGCCACCTCAGGCCCGGGCGACATCTCATGGTCGATGTAGGGCGTCAGCGCCGGCTGCTGCGCGATCCGCCGGCCGATCTTCAGCGACGCCACCACCGTCTCCTGGTCGAGCGAGGCGGAAAGATAGTTCGGCTGGATGGCCGGATAGACCGTCGGATCGGCGGAGACGATGCGGATCGTCCCCCGACTTTCCGGGCGCACCTGACAGGGCGCGATGGTGAGGCCCGGCGCGCCTTCCAGGACCATCTTCTGCTCGTTGATCAGTTTGTCGGTGTCCATGGTCGCTGGGAGGATATGGTACTGGATGTCCGGGCCGGCGAGGTCCGGACGCGAGCGGGTGAAGACGGCGATGTGAGCCG
>DASXCH010000123.1:0-6156 GCA_036491275.1 Caulobacteraceae bacterium | reverse complement strand
GCGGACAACTCCCTTTTCGCCCTTGATCGTCAGCCAGGCGGCGCCGTGCAGCACCACCATGGCCACCGAGAGGAGGCCACAAAGCAGGGTGAAGGGGGTGAACAGGCCGAAGAAGTGACCCAGGTAGGAGGCCCGCAGGTCGTCGTCGAGGCGGAACGGCGCGCCTTGCAGGACGTTGCCGACCGCCACTCCGAACACCAGGGCCGGCACGAAACCGCCGACGAACAGGGCCCAGTCCCAGAACGACCGCCATCCCCGCGAAGGACGTTTCGAGCGGTATTTGAAGGCGACCGGCCGGAGGATCAGGGCGCACAGGACCAGGAACATCGCCAGATAGAAACCTGAAAAGGCGATGGCGTAGACGAATGGCCATGCGGCAAAGATCGCCCCGCCGCCGAAGATGAACCACACCTGGTTGCCTTCCCACGTCGCCCCTATGGTGTTGATGATGATCCGGCGCTCGGAGTCGGTGCGAGCGACGAAGGGGAGCAGGGCGGCCACACCGAGGTCGAAGCCGTCGGTGAGCGCGAAGCCAATGAGCAGGGCGCCAAGTAGCACCCACCAGATCAGCCGCAGGGTCTCATAGGCAAAGGGGTTGGGCATGGGTTCGAGTTCCCTATTCGGCCGGCGCCGGCTGGGCGGAGACGGGCCCGGCGAGCGCATCGCCTGGCCCGTGATGATAGGGTCCGTTCTTCAGGGTGCGGATGATCAGCCCGACCTCCACGACGGCTAGAGCGCCATAGATCAGGGTGAAGCCGGCGATCGTCGCCCAGAGTTCGGGGCGTGTGAGGCTCGAAGCGCCCATCGAAGTCGGCAAGACGCCGTCGATGCTCCACGGCTGGCGGCCGACTTCGGCGACGAGCCAGCCCAGCTCGGTGGCGACCCAGGGCAGCGGCAGGACGATGACCCCCAGGCGAAGCAGCCATTTCCATTCGCGCCCGAGGCTCACCATCAGGAAGGCGGCGGCGAACATGAGGATGAAGAAGAACCCCGTGCCCGCCATGATCCGGAAGGCGAAGAACATCAAAGGCACGTTGGGCACGGTGTCCCAGGCCGCCTTGTCGATCAGCGCCGGGCTGGCGGTCCTGGGATCGGCGACATATCGCCTGAGCAGCAGTGCGTAGCCGAGGTCGCGGCCATGGACGGCGAAGGCGGCGCGGGCGGCCACGTCGTCAGGCCGCGCCTTCAGGGTCTGGACTGCGTCGTAGGCGACAACGCCGGAAACGATGCGGTCATGAGCCTGGGCGACCAGCTGCAGGATGCTTTCCACCGGCTTGTCGAAGCTGCGGGTGGCGATCAGGCCCAGCACCCAGGGGACGCGCACGGCGTAGCGGGTCGTGTGGGTCTTGAGATCGGGAATGCCGATCACCGTGAAGCTGGCGGGCGGCCGCTCGGGTGTCCAGTCCGCCTCGATGGCGGCAAGCTTCATCTTCTGGTTTTCGGAAAGGGTGTATCCGCTCTCGTCGCCGAGCACGACAACCGAGAGTGCGGCCGCCAGGCCGAACGCCGCCGCGACGATCATCGAGCGCCGGGCGACCCTCACCCAGCGTCCGCGCAGGATGTAATAGGCGGAAATCCCGAACACGAAGGTCGCGGCGATCAGGTAACCGGCGCTCACCGTATGGACGAATTTTGCCTGCGCCACGGGGTTGAAGATCACCGCCGAGAAGTCGGTGACTTCCATGCGCATGGTCGCCGGGTTGAACTGCGCGCCGACCGGATGCTGCATCCAGCCGTTGGCGATGAGGATCCACAGCGCCGAGAGATTGGTGCCCACCGCGGTCAGGAAGGTGGCCAGCAGATGGGCCGGCTTCGACAGTCGATCCCATCCGAAGAACATCAGGCCGACGAACGTCGCCTCGAGGAAGAAGGCCATCAGCCCTTCGAAGGCCAGAGGCGCGCCGAAAACATCGCCCACGTAATGCGAGTAGTACGACCAGTTGGTGCCGAACTCGAACTCCATGGTCAGGCCCGTGGCGACCCCAAGGGCGAAGTTGATGCCGAACAGGGTCGCCCAGAATTTGGTGATGGTTTTCCAGATCTCCCGGCCGCTCATCACATAGACGCACTCCATGATGACGAGCATGAACGACAGGCCGAGTGTCAGCGGCACGAACAGGAAATGATAAAGAGCGGTCAGTGCGAACTGCAGTCGCGAGAGGTCGACGACGCCAGCGTCCATGGTCGGCTCCTTGCGGGGCCGCCTGGGCGAACCCGTTGTCGATCCGATAGGGGATGGCCGTGCTCCTTCCTTTGACATGGATCAAGGGCTTTGAAACGCGCGTGTCCCGTCGAGCCGCATGACAGCAAGCTTGCACCGCGCACCGGCGGCGACAGACGCGTTTGGTCGTCGCTGGCTTGCTGCCCTGGAAGCTGGTGCGGCGCCGCGTCTCCGCGGCCTGGCCTTGGCTCCGAGCGTTGCCGATCCGGTGCTGGCGATCGGCTTCGCCATTGGCCTTTCCCAGGCCGTGAGCCGGCTCGGTGATGGCTGGCAAGGTCTTACGCCATGGCTGGGGTTGATGGCGGCGTCGGCCGTCGCACGTGGTTTTGCCGCGCAGGCCGCAGTTCGCGCAGGCGCCGACCTTGCGTGCGGAATCAAGTCGGAGGTGCGCCGCCGGCTCGTCGAGGCGACGATCGCCGCGCGCCCTGCGGAGCGTCCGCCGGTCGGCGTCGCCCTCGCTCGGGTCGTCGAGGGCGTGGAGGCGCTCGACGGCTATTTCGCCCGTTTTGCGCCCGCACGCCGAATGGCCGCCATCGGACCGGCGATCATCCTGGCCGCCATGGCGACGGCGAGCCCCGTCGCCGCAATGATCGGGGCGGCGGCCTTCGTCCCGCTGATCGCCGCCCTGACGCTGGCCGGCGGCGCGGCCGCCCGCGAAGCTCGCCGTCAGTTCGAGGCGTTGAGCCGCCTTTCGGGACAGTTTGCCGACAGGATTCGCGCCCTGCCGGCGATCCTGGCGTTCGAGGCCGAGGGCCGTGTCACGGCGGATCTGGCGCGGGGATCGAGCGAGCTTGCCGACCGGAGCCTGCGCGTCCTGAGGATCGCCTTCCTGTCCACTGCGGCGCTGGAGTTCTTCGCCGCCCTGTCGGTGGCCCTGATCGCGGTCTACTGCGGCTTCAACCTGCTCCGCCTGCCGCCCCTCGCCGCTCCGGAACATCTTGACCTGCCGCGCGCGGTCTTCGTCCTGGCGCTTGCTCCGGAGCTCTATGCCCCGTTTCGTCGACTCGCCGCCGCCTATCACGACCGGCAGACCGCGGAGGCTGTGAGCGGCGAACTCGAGGGCGCCGTCAGGACATCGCCATCGCCGACCGAGGCGGCTGGGTCGATGGATCGGCGCGCCCCCGCCCTTCGATTCAACAACGTGCGCGTGGTCCATGCCGGCGCCGGCCGCGCCGCACTCGACCGTTTCAACCTCGACGTCTGCGCGGGCGAGACGGTCGCGCTCGTCGGGCCCTCCGGCTCCGGCAAGACCACGGCGCTCAATCTCCTTCTGGGTCTGATCGGTCCGAGCGTCGGCGAGATCACCGTCGATGGTCAGCCCATCGATCCGGAGCGGGGTGTCGCTGCGCGCGCCGCGTGGGCCGGTCAATCGCCGGTCGTGGTCCCGGGAACCCTCTTCGACAACCTTGCGCTCGCCCGCAGGAAAGCGACACCTGCTGAAGTGGAGTTCGCGGCCGCTCGAGCCGGACTTGACCAGGCGCCGGACGGCCTCTCCCGCGAGATCGATGAGCGCGGCGGGGGGCTGTCGGGCGGCGAGCGCCGCCGGTTGGCCCTGGCCCGCGCCTTCCTGCGCGACGCGCCGCTTCTGCTGCTGGACGAGCCGACGGCCCATCTCGACGCCCGGTCCGAGCAAGAGCTCTTGCCGGTCATCGCGCGGGCGGTGAAGGGCCGCACCGCCCTCATCGCCACCCATTCCGACGCCGTGGCCGCCCTCGCCGACCGGGTTGTCAGGCTCGCAATCTGACATGCGGACCGCGTCACGCCTCGACCGGCTCTTGGCCCGGGGCCGACAGGACCAGGCGAGCGCGCTCCGGCGCGCCGCCCTGGCCGCGGCGGTCGCGGCCGGCGCCTCCGCCGCCCTGCTCGGCCTCGCCGGCTGGTTCATCGCCGCCGCCGCCTTGGCGGGTTTGAGCGGGTCGGTCGTGGCCTTCAACTATGTGCTGCCGAGCGCCGCGATCCGACTGTTTGCCATCCTCCGGACGGGCGGCCGATACGTCGAGCAAGTCGGCGCCCACCAGGCCGCCCTCGGCGTACTGGCCCGGATCCGGCCCGCCGTCTTTGCAGCGATCGTCGCGGCCCCGCCGGAGCGGGCCCTGCGCTTGTCCGCCGGGGAGGCCAGCGCCCACCTGACGCAGGACGTCGATTCCCTTGAAATGCTGGTCGCCCGGCTCCCGGGTCGATGGGCGGGCGGCGGAGCCATCGTCTGCGGACTTGCACTGACGGGCTTGGCCGGATGGGCGCCGGTCGCCACGACCGCGCTCTTCGCACTCGTCGCCGCCGGCGGCGGATTGATCCTGTCGCGACGACTGGAAGCCGACCCGGGACTTGAGGCGCAGCAGGCGGCGGGACGCCTCGAGGATCGTTTCGCCGGCATGGCGCTTGCCGCCTCTGAGCTGCGCTGTCTGGGCCTCGAATCCTGGGCGGCGGATGTCGTCGGCGCCGAGGCGGCCCATTTCGAGCGGGCGAAGCGCAGGTTGGCGGTCGCGCGCGGCTGGCGGTTGGCCGTGCCGGCCGCCTTGGCGGGTCTTGCCGCCGCCGTGACCCTCGGCCTTGCCGCCCCGGCTGGCGCGCCGCTCGCGCTGCTCGCGGGCCTGGTCGCGGGTGTGACCGTGGAGGGCGCCGGCGCCCTGGCGTGGCGCTTGGCCGATGATGCGGAAGCGAAAGGAGCCAGGGCCCGATTGGACCCCTGGCTCGAAGCGGACCGGCGGCTGAGTGGCGAAGCCGCGCCGGCTGCGGTCGGCGACATCGAACTTGACCTGCCGGGCCGTCGCCTCGTGTTGCGGGCGGGTATGCGAGTGGCGCTGGTGGGCGCCTCGGGATCGGGAAAGACGACCTGGCTCGAGCGCCTCGTCGGCCTTCGCCCGCCGCCGTCGGGCGCGGTTCGTATCGCCGGCCAGGACCTGGCCGGGCTGCCTGGCGGGGCGTCCCGCCGGCTCTTCGCTTACGCCCCGCAGGAGCCCGGCCTGATCGGCGGCGCCTTTCGCGACAATCTGAGATTGGCCGCGCCGGACGCCGACGAGGCCTCTATGTGGGCGGCCCTGCGCGACGCGGACCTCGACGAACGGGTCAGGGCGGCGCCTGACGGGCTCGACACCTGGGTCGGCGAAAACGGCGAAGACCTGTCCGGCGGCGAACGCCGGCGGCTTTGCCTGGCCCGCGCCTTGATGCGCACGGCCCCCTGGCTGCTGCTCGACGAGCCGACGGAGGGCCTCGACGCCGCCAGCGAGATGCGTGTCGTCCAGCGCTTGTCGGAGCGTCTGCAACGCACGGGACAGGGGCTCATTCTAGTCAGCCACCACGCGGCGCCTCTCGCCCTGTGCTCGCTGCGCGCCGAACTCACCAAGCTTACCCTCTTGGCGGAATCCGATGCCGCCTGAGCCGGTTGCTCGCGGGCGTTCTTTGTGGGGCGGCAATGGATAGCCTCTGTCCGCCGCCGCCGAGACCCATTGGTTGAAGTCACGCCCTCGCGCACCAGTTGGGCCATCTCGGCGATCTTGGCCGCGTTCGGCGCGTAGTCGGTGTTGCAACGCTCGCCGAGGACATAGGCCCGGACCGGCGCGCGCGGCACGTGCACGCCGACATCGATGGTTGCGCGGCATCGCTTCGAGCGCGTCGAGATATTCCGGGAAGCGCTCCCATGAGCGGCGCAGGCAGCGCGGAGCCGCGGTGATGGTCTTCCTGGTCCTGTTTTCAGGACACGTCTGGGTCGCCTACCGTAACCTGTGGCGCGACGTCGGGCGCTAAGGGCTCCTCACCTCTCCGTGAAGGGGGGCAGGAATTCCATTCACCTTTTGTTCTAGTCGCGCTATGGATCGGGCATGGCCAGGCTTGCATGCATCGTGGAACACCCATCCGGGTCCGGCATTCGGCGGTTGAGCGCCGCCCGTCCGTTCCTCAGGTCGAATAACGGGAAATATGTTCCCGGCGCGCCATTT
>DASXCH010000122.1:0-5710 GCA_036491275.1 Caulobacteraceae bacterium | reverse complement strand
CCAGCGCGGCGCCGACACCTATCTCAATGTCCTCATCGCCCAGCGCGGCTACTACGCCGCCCAGCAGACCCTGGTCACCACCCGGCTCGCCCGCCAGCTCAATCTGGTGACCCTCTACGACGTCCTCGGCGGCGGGCTGGACGCGCCAAAAGGAGGCTGACATGGCGACTCTCGCCGAGCGCCTCGGTCACGCGCCTAACGCCCGCCTGGCCATCGTCAACTGCGACGACCTCGGCTCCAGCCACGCGGCCAATGTCGCCATCCTGCGCGCGCTGACCCAGGGCGTGGCCAGCAGCGCCACCCTGATGGTCCCCTGCCCGTGGGCGCGGGAGGCCGCGCGGATGGCGAAGGGCCACGACGTCGGGGTGCATCTGACGCTGACCGCCGAATACCCCGGCTATCGCTGGCGGTCCCTGACCGGCGCGCCTTCCCTGCACGATGACGACGGCTTCCTGCCGGCGACCGCGGCCGAGGCCATCGCCAAGGCCACGCCCGACGACGTCCGCGTCGAGTGCCGGGCCCAGATCGACCAGGCTCTGGCCTGGGATGTCGACGTCACCCACCTCGATTCGCACATGGGCGTGGTTCAGATCGACGCCCGCTTCTTTGAGGTCTACCTGGACCTGGCGGCCATGTACCGTCTGCCGCTGCGCATGTTCGGCGCCCGGACGGACCGCTTTCTGGGGTTCAGCGGCAAAGCGCGGGCAAGCGAGCGCGGCGTCTTGTTCGTCGACCACATCCTCGATTCCTGGGGCGGTTCCACCCGCAGCATGCTGACCGACAAGCTTCCGCGGCTCACCGGCGGCGTCACCGAGATCTTCGCCCATCCGGTGGAGGACGGACCCGAGCTGCGCGGCTATGACCCGGACAATCCCCAGACGCGGGTCGACGACGGTCTCTGCTTTTCCGATCCGGCGACGACGGCCCTCTTCGACGACGCGGGCATCGAGCGGATCAGCTACCGGCCCCTGCGAGAGTTGCAGCGGGTCATCAGCTAGACAGGCGTTTGCCGCCTCGCCTAAGCGCCCAGGCGCTCATCGGGGAGGGGAAGGATGCGGCCCGTTCGAGGACGATCCGCTTTGTCGCTGGTCCTGCTGGGCGCCGCGATGGCGCTTCCGGCCTGAGCTTGGGCCCAGGACCTGCCGGCAGCCGATCCGGACCGCGCCGCCATCCTGGCCGCGGTCAACGACGCCGCGAACGCGGCGCCGGAGGTCAAGCGCATGGTCAAGGCGGGCGGCTACGCCTTCGTCCGCACCCTGATGAAGGGCCTGCCTATGTCGGCGAGGATCGGACCAAGTTCACGGGCGGCTACTGGAACACCGACGGCGAGCTCGACGTGCGCCTGATCGTCCTCAAGCTCGGCGGCAGGAAGTGGACGCCCAGGAACCTGCAGGGGCGTTTCGCCTTCGCGGCCGACAAGGTCGATTGCAGGGTCGAGGGCAAGGCCATCGAGACGTCCGATCAGATCAAGGCGCTGTACGACAGCCGCAACGACGGCGGGTGACGAACGCCCCTGCCTAACTCTCAGCGACCGGGCGCTGTGGGAAATTGAGCTCGACCTTCACCCCATCGGGATCGAGGAAGAACAGTTGCTTGAGGCCGAAGTCGGGAAAAACGTTGGCCTGAAACGGGACTCCAGCTCGCTCGAGGCGATCGCGGGTCGCCTCGAAATCCTCGGCTTGAAAGGCGACGTGATCGAACGCGCCGGTCGAGCCTGTCTCCAAAACAATCATGGCTTTGGCGTCCACGAGATGCACGACCGGATCGTCGCCGAGGTAGAGCCAGGAGCCGGGAATGCCGACCGCGGGACGTGCGCCCTCCTTGAGCCCCAGGGCGTCGGCATAGAATGCGCGCGAGCGGTCGAGATCGGCGCAGCGGATGTTGACGTGATCAAGACGTAGCAAGGCCAAGGTTTCTCTCCGGGTGCAGCAGACCAGCTTGGACCTGTGGCGCGACGGGTCAATGTCTAACGGTCGATCTTGGTCGACAGCACGATCGAGGAGGTGGTCCGCTCGACACCCGTGAGGGCTCCCAAGGCATCGATCAGCGCGTCCATTTCCTTGACCCCAGGCGCGATCGCCTTGGCGATCAGGTCATAGGGTCCGCTCACCGACTGCAGGAGGCTGACGCCCAAGAGCTTGCGAATAGCGCCGACCACGGCCGCCGACTGCTTGTGCGAGACGGTCATCAGCACATAGGCATGGATCTGGCCGCGCTCGTGTTCCTCGGAGAGGCTCACGGTGTAGCCGGCGATGACGCCCGAGCGCTCCAGCCTCTCCAGCCGGCTCTGCAGGGTGGTGCGGGAGACGCCGAGGGCGCGGGCGAGCTGGGCCGCCGGGGCGCGGGCGTTTTCGCGCAGCAGGGCGATGAGGCGGGTGTCGAGTTCGTCCATCTGACCAATCCATTCGGCGAAGCGGCGAAACATGCCCGGCGTTTCGTCAAAAGTGCAATGGAAATTGACGGCGCGGGTCCCCATTCTCACGCCAACTGGAGGAGCTTCCCATGAAAGACGTCGTCGTTATCGGGGCGGGCCACATCGGCTCGACCATCGCCGCGTTCCTCGCCGGCACGGGCGAATATCAAGTGACGGTGGCCGACCATTCGGCGGAGGCCCTGGCTGCGCTCGCCGTCATGGCCCGGGTCGAGCACAAGGTGCTGGACATCGAAAACGGGCCGGCCATGCGCGCCCTCCTGAAAGGCAAGGTCGCGGTCCTGTCGGCCGCGCCCTATCATCTGACCTATCTCGTCGCCGAGGCCGCCCGCGCGGCCGGCGCCCACTACCTGGACCTCACCGAGGACGTCGCCACCACCCGCAAGGTCAAGGCCCTGGCGGCCGAGGCCAAGACCGCCTTCATCCCCCAATGCGGCCTGGCCCCGGGCTTCATCTCCATCGTCGCCGCCGACCTCGCCCGCCACTTCGACGTGCTGCATGACGTGCGGCTGCGGGTCGGGGCCTTGCCGAAGTACCCCTCCAACGCCCTCAACTACAATCTGACCTGGTCCACCGACGGGGTGATCAACGAATACTGCGAGCCGTGCGAGGCGATCGTCGACGGCCTGCCGCGCCAGACCCGCGCCCTCGAGGAGTGCGAGGCCTTCTCGCTGGACGGCGTCGCCTATGAGGCGTTCAACACCTCGGGCGGCCTTGGCACCCTGTGCGAGACCTATGAAGGCAAGGTGCGCAACCTCAACTACCGCACCATCCGCTATCCCGGGCACGCAGCGATCATGAAGGCGCTGCTGAACGACCTCCGCCTGCGCGACCGGCGCGACCTGCTGAAGGACATCCTCGAACACTCGTTGCCGGCGACCCTGCAGGACGTGGTGATCGTCTTCGTCACCGTCTCGGGCCTGAAGGGCGGCCACCTGGTGCAGGAGACCTACGCCAACAAGATCTACGCCCGCGAGATCGGCGGGCGGATGGTGAGCGCCATCCAGATCACCACCGCGTCGGGCATCTGCGCGGTGCTGGACATGCTGGCGAGCGGCGCCCTGCGCACGAACGGCTTCATCCGCCAGGAGGAGATCGCCCTGAAGGACTTCCTGGCCAACCGCTTCGGCCGCGCCTACGCGATGGAAGATGCCCCCCGCGCGTTGGACGCCGTCGCATGAACACCGCCGCCACTCCCACCACCGCCTTCGAGACTCGCGAGGTTCTGGCCCGCCTGGGCGTCGCCGAGGCGCTTGTCACCGGCGGCGACCGGCCGGTGACCTCGCCGATCGACGGGGCGGTGATCGCCGCCGTCCACGATGCGTCCGCCGCCGATTGCGAGCGCATCATCGCGGCCGCGCACGAGGCGTTCCTGGCCTGGCGCAGCGTTCCCTCGCCCCGCCGTGGCGAGCTGGTCCGGCTTCTGGGCGAAGAGCTGCGCGCCGCCAAGACGGACCTCGGTCGCCTGGTGACCTTGGAGGCCGGCAAGACCGTCTCGGAGGGCCTGGGCGAAGTCCAGGAGATGATCGACATCTGTGACTACGCGGTTGGCCTGTCGCGGCAGCTGTTCGGCCTGACGCTCGCCACCGAGCGCGCCGACCATCGGATGATGGAGACCTGGCAGCCGCTGGGCGTGGTGGGCGTGATCAGCGCCTTCAACTTCCCCGTCGCCGTCTGGTCGTGGAACGCCGCCCTGGCTCTGGTCTGCGGTGATCCGGTGGTCTGGAAGCCGTCCGAGAAGACGCCGCTCACGGCGCTCGCCGTCCAGGCCTTGTTCGAACGGGCCGCGGACCGCTTCGGCGCCGAGGCGCCGGCCGGCCTCTCGGCGGTGATCGTCGGCGGCCGTGAGGTCGGCGAGGCCCTGGTCAGTAACGAGAAAGTGGCTTTGGTCTCGGCCACCGGCTCGACCGCCATGGGCCGCGTCGTCGGCCCACTGCTCGCCCGCCGTTTCGCTCGCTCCCTGCTGGAGCTTGGCGGCAACAACGCCGCCATCGTCTGCCCCTCGGCCGACCTCGACCTCACCTTGCGCGGCGTGGCCTTCGCCGCCATGGGGACCGCCGGTCAGAGATGCACGACGCTGCGCCGTCTCTTCGTCCACGAGAGCGTCTACGACGCCCTCCTGGCGCGCCTGAAGGCCGCCTATGCGGGCGTCCCGATCGGCGATCCGCGCGAAGGCGGCGTCCTGGTCGGGCCGCTGATCGACCCGGCCGCCGGTCAGGGCATGGAGCGGGCGCTCGCGGCCGCCAAGGCCGAGGGCGGCGCCGTCCATGGCGGCGAACGCGTCACCGGACCGGGCGAGGGCGTCTATGCGCGCCCGGCCCTGGTCGAGATGCCGGCCCAGTCCGGCGTCATGCTCACCGAGACCTTCGCCCCGATCCTCTATGTCCTGCGCTACAGGGACCTGGGCGAAGCCATCGCCCTCAACAACGCCGCGCCCCAGGGCCTTTCGTCGTCGATTTTCACCCTCGACATGCGCGAGGCCGAGCGTTTCGTTTCCGCCTCGGGCTCGGACTGCGGCATCGCCAACGTCAACATCGGCCCCTCGGGGGCCGAGATCGGCGGCGCTTTCGGCGGCGAGAAGGAAACGGGCGGCGGCCGCGAGGCCGGCTCGGATTCCTGGAAGGCCTACATGCGGCGGGCGTCCAACACCGTGAACTTCGGGACCACCCTGCCGCTGGCCCAGGGCGTGAAATTCGATATCTGAGGATAACATCGCTGTCGATCAGCAACCGGTGGCAAGCGAACGCCCGACGGGTACAATCCCTACTGACGGGAACTTACGTGCATGAAGTCAGCCATTCGAGCTATCCTAATTTCGTCCGTGGTCTGCCTGATGCCGGCATCGGTATTGGCGCGCGTGGAATGCGACATCGCGTTCGCGTTGCTCAGAGATAACTTCGCCGACAACACGCGCAACTACGCCCTAGAATCGGATAACCTGCGTCTAATGACTTGGGCCATGCTGCACGACGGTTCCTGCCTTTCACACGTATACTCCGGCAAACACGAAGAAGACCTCTGTGGCTGGGTCGCGGGTACGGTCGATGGGGAGCCGCAGCCGGTCCGGCCTCCTTCGAATGAGACGTTGAAGGCCTTGATGAGGTCGCAGCCAACGGATGCGACGATTGCTTGTCCCAATCTTCGAAAGGAGAGCGAGAGAGTACTAGGGCGTGTCGTCATTTAGGGGATTCCGCCGGATAGCAACTCTCGATTCATGGGGGTCAGCAAATTTGGAGCTGACCCTGATGCCCCCGAGACGATATGCCCTGCGCGACGATC
>DASXCH010000121.1:0-49232 GCA_036491275.1 Caulobacteraceae bacterium | reverse complement strand
TGTTTGAGTTTGCACCTGTCGAAAAGCGCCGTGTGGTGGCGGCGTTCGATGGGGGCCGGATGACCTCGGACGCCGGGGCTCTGCTGCTGGGCCTGACGGGCCGCGCGGTGCGGCTGGTGGACCGCTTCGCCGGCTGCTTCGATGACGCCCGCGATCCGGCGCTGATCGAGCATGAGGTGAGGACCCTGGTGGGCCAGCGGGTGATCGGCATCGCGCTCGGCTACGAGGACCTGAACGACCACGACGAGCTGCGCCATGATCCGGTGATGGCGGTGCTGGCCGGCAAGCTGAGGCCGCGCCTGCAGAAGAAGTGCGCGCCGGTGGCCGGCAAGAGCACCCTGAACCGGCTGGAGCTCTCGCTGCCCGAGCCCAGCCGCTACAAGAAGATCAGCTATCAGGCCGAGGCGATCGAGGCCCTGCTGGTCGACATCTTCCTCGAGAGCCACGCCCACGCGCCCGAGGAGATCGTCATCGACCTGGACGCCACCGACGATCCGCTGCACGGGATGCAGGAAGGCCGCTTCTTCCACGGCTATTATGGGAACTACTGCTACCTGCCGCTCTACGTCACCTGCGGCGAGCATCTCCTGGCTTCGAAGCTTCGACGCTCCAACCTCGACGCGGCCGCCGGCTCGGTCGAGGAGATCGAGCGCATCGTCGGCCAGATCCGGGCGCGTTGGCCGACGGTGCGCATCACCTTGCGGGCGGACTCGGGCTTCGCCCGCGAGGAGGTGATGATCTGGTGCGAGCTGAACGGCCTCGACTTCCTGTTCGGCCTGGCCCGCAACGTGCGCCTCGTCGAGGTGATCGCCGCCGAGTTGAAGGAGGCCGAGGCCGCCTCGCAGGCCGACCAGGGCCGGCCCGCCCGCCGCTTCAAGGACTTCACCTATCGGACCCGCAAGAGCTGGCGCCGAAGCCGGCGGGTGGTCGGCAAGGCCGAGTGGACCGGCGGCCAGGCCAACCCCCGCTTCGTGGTCACCTCGCTGTCGAAGCAGGCCTGGCCGGCCCGGAGCCTCTACGAGGACCTCTACTGCGCCCGCGGCGACATGGAGAACCGCATCAAGGAGTGCCAGCTCGACCTCTTCGCCGACCGCACCTCGGCCACCACCTTCCGCGCCAACCAGCTGCGCCTCTGGTTCGCCTCCCTCGCCTACGTCCTGATGTGCGCCCTGCGCAGGGCCTTGGCCGGCACGCACCTCGAGCGCGCCACCTGCGGCTCCATCCGCCTCAAGCTGCTCAAGATCGGCGCGCTGGTCACCGTCTCGGTCCGGCGCATCAGGTTCGCCATGAGTTCAGCCTGTCCCTTCCAGCGCGAGTGGGCCCTCGCCTACGCCCGCCTCTCGAGCCAAGCCGCCTGACGCGCCCCGCCCAACCCTCGGATCAACAGCAAGCAACAGCCCCGCCCCACACCCAACCGCTCCCGCGGCCGATGACGCTCGCCCACGCCTCAGCCACGCCGTCCAGCTCCCTGCCAACCTGTCGCGCTGGAGCTTGGTGAGAAATCCGGGCTAAGGCCCCGCGTGACGGGAGACCGAGCGGAACAGCAGGCGGATGTCGAACCGGCCGGTGGCCAGGGCGCCGGCCTTGAACGCCGGCACCGCCACCCACAGCTCGAGGGCGGTGACCGAGGCCATCAAGGCCGCCGTCGCCAGGATTTCCCACAGGGGCGGATCGGCCGCCGAGCGCGCGGCCATCATGAACGGCGTGAAAAGGGGGATCCAGGTCAGGGTCTTCAGGAGCGGCGCGTCCGGATGGCCGATCGACTGGCTCATGAAGATCGGCGGCACGCTCATGATGATCATCATCGGTCCCAGCAGGGTCTGGGCCTCGCGCGCAGTCTCGCAGAAGGCGCCGATCGTGACGTAGAGCGTTGCGAACATCAGGTAGCCGCCAGCGAAATAGAGGGCGAAATAGGCCCAGCGGCCATGGTCCAGGAAGACGTGAGCCAATTCTCCGGCCAACGGCGGCGAGCGAATGGCGGCGACCCCGAGCGCGATCGAGATCCAGAACAGCAGGATCGTGCCGGTGACGCAGGCGACGCCCAGGATCTTGCCGCCCATGATCTCCGGCACCGATGCGGAGGAGAGCAGAACCTCGATGATCCGGCTGGTCTTCTCCTCCATGACGCTGTTGAGCAGCATGCCGGCGCCGGTCAGCACGACCATCCACAGCAACATGCCCATGGCCAGGCCCGCGATCGCCGGCAGCTGGTCGGTGATCTCAACCCGGCCGGCGGCGGCCTTGGGCGAAAAGTCGGAGACGTCGAGAGCCATGTTCTCGACCTGGTCCAGGGCCGCCGGATCTATGCCCAGAGACTTCAGCCGGTCGGCCCGAACCTGGCGCTCCATGGCGCGGTTGATCAGACCCTCAAGGTTGCTGGCGCCGATGTTGCGGCTCCAGAAATCGACGGCGACGGTGTCGCCGGATGGATGGACGATGGCCGCTGCTTCCAGCGGCTCGCCGTCCGGCAGGACCTTCTGGCCGCGAAGGTAGGGCTGGATGCGCCGCTGCGCGTCGGCGGGATCTGCATAGGCTGGCTGCGGGTCCGCAACGAGCACGGCCTGCGCCCTTGCGCCCGGCGCCGGGGCCAGCGCGCGCGCCACCGCCGCCTGGAGTTGCTCGCCGGTGAAATCGATCACGGCTACGCGCGGAACCGGCGTCGAATGGTTGAGCGCCATGGGCGCGATGACGATGGTCGAGAGGCCTACCGGCAGCAGCAGCAGCGACAGCCAGAAGCCCGGCGTGCGGACATAGGCCAGGTATTCGCGGCGGGCGATTCGCAGCAGGCGGATCATTCGGCCCCTCCGCCGGTGAGGACCAGGAATGCGTCGTGCAGCTGCGGCTCGCGCAGTTCGAAGCGGCGGATGTCAAGGCCCTTGGCGAAGGCCTCGCGCAGAGCCTCCTGGGCCGGCGCCCCGCGGTTGAGGGCGGCGCTGACGCGCAGGCCGCCGGCCGGCATGGGCTCGGCCGTCAGCTCGGCCACGCCCGGCAGATCGGAGAGCTGATCGGCGGCGAATTCCCCTTCGAGCAGCAGGGTGCGGGGGGCGGCGGACCTTGCGGCCTCCACCGTGCCGTCGAACACCTTCTTTCCGCGGGCCATGAGCAACACCTGATCACACAGGCGTTCGGCGTGTTGCATGACGTGGGTGGAGAAGATCACGGTGGCGCCGCCGGCGGCGATTTCGCGGATCAGATCTTCCAGGGCCTGCTGGTTGGCGGGATCGAGGCCGCTGAACGGCTCATCGAGGATCACCAGCTCGGGATTGTGCGCCAGGGTGGAAAGGACCTGCACCTTCTGGGCCATGCCCTTGGAGAGCGACTTGATCGGTTTGTCGGCGAACTCGGCAAGGCCATAGCGGACGAGCAGGTCGCGGCCGCGCCGCCCCCCTTCGGCGGTGGAAAGCCCCTTTAGGCTGGCCAGAAAGGCCATGGCCTTCACCGGACTCATCCGGCGATAGAGGCCGCGTTCCTCGGGCAAGAAGCCGATGCGGTTGCGCACGCGGGCCGGATCGTCCTCGCCAAGTACCTGCACGCGGCCGGCGGTGGGGGCGATGAGGCCCAGGATCATGCGGACCGTGGTGGTCTTGCCCGCCCCGTTGGGGCCGAGGAAGCCGAGGATCTTGCCGGCTTCCAGTTCAAAGGAGAGGTCATTGACGGCGGTGAAGGCGCCATAGCGCTTGGTCACGCCTTGGACATCGAGGGCGGCGGCCATGTCAGTGCGGCTCGCCGAAAGCCAGCAGCGAGACGCCGTGGCGGCGCAGCCAAGCGCGCTGGGCCGAGGGATCGCCGACCAAACTCTTCACCAGAGTCCAGAACCTAGGCCCATGATTGGCCTCGAGGAGATGGCAACATTCGTGGGCGGCCACGTAGTCCGCAGTCTCGAACGGGGCCAGGGCAAGGCGCCAGGAGAACCGCACCCGCCCACGCCGGCCGCGCGCCGGCGGCGAGCAGGAGCCCCAGCGGCTGGCCGGATCGCTCACGGAGATCTCGGGCAGAGCGACGCCGAGGCGCGCGCAATGGCCCTCGCATAACAACCGGAACCGTTGCAGGGCGGCCATCTTCACCGCCCGAGCCAGAAGCTGAAGGTCGACTTCGCCGAGGCCACAGCCGCGGAGGACATCGCCCTCGAGCCTGGGCCGCCGGCCATCCGGCTGCAGTATCCAGGCCTCACCGAACACCTCGATGTGTGAGCCGGTCGCGGGCGGACGCGGCGTCGGGCGGCCCTTGAGCCGCGCCGCCAGCCAGCCGCGCCGGGCGCGGGCGAAATCCACCGCGTCGGACAGGCGCCGGACCGAGGGCGCGCTCGCCACCGCCTCGCCGGTGCGCGGATCGATGCGTATCGAGACCCGCCGCGAGCGGCCATTGACCCGCAGACGCACGATGAGGCCGTCGACTTCGACACGCTCGCCGTCAGCCAGGGCGGGTGCGAAAAGTCTCATCGGAAGTAAGCGGCGCCTTGGCCGCTCACAAGGCCGCTTCGCGCACAGCGATGAAGTCACGCACCTTGGGATAGATCTCCTGGTCGAAACGGCGGCCGTTGAAGACGCCATAATGGCCGACGCCCGGTTGGACATAGAGCTCGCGCCACTTGTCCGGCACATTGACGCACAGGCCATGGGCGGCCTGGGTCTGGCCGACGCCAGAGATGTCGTCGCGCTCGCCCTCGACGGTCATAAGGGCGATATCGGTCAGGGCCCGAGGATCCACCTTGCGGCCCCGGTGGGTCATCTCGCCCTTGGGCAACAGGTAGCGCTGGAACACCTCATCGATGGTCTGCAGGTAGAACTCTTCGGAGAGGTCCAGCACCGACAGATACTCGTCGTAGAACTCGCGATGCTTTTCGGCCGAGTCGCCATCGCCCTTCACGAGGTTGTCAAAGTAGCGCCAGTGGGCGCTCTGGTGCGCCTCCACGTTCATCGAGATGAAGCTGTAGAGCTGCACGAAGCCCGGATAGACGCGGCGGAGCGCGCCGGCGTAGGGCGGCGGCACGGTGTAGATCATCCGCGACTGAAACCAGGTGAATGGACGCTCCTCGGCGAGCCGGTTGGGCGCCGTTGGCGAGAGGCGCGCGTCGATGGGCGAACCCATCAAGGTGAGGCTGGCGGGCCGTAGCGGATCGTCGGTCTCCGACATCAGGGCGGCCGCGGCCAGGGCGGCCGGTCCCGGCTGACAGACGGCGACGACGTGCGTCCGCCGGCCGATCTCGCCCAGGATGTCCATCAGATGATCGATGTAGTCATTGAGATCAAAGCGGCCGTCGAGGATCGAAACGTCGCGGGCGTTGGACCAGTCGGTGACATAGACGTCGTGGTCGGCGAGGAACGCGCGCACCGTGCCGCGTAGCAGGGTGGCGAAATGACCCGAGAGCGGAGCCACGACCAGCACGGCCGGCGCCTCGGCGCCGAGGCCGGCTTCGGCAAGGGCCGCCGGATCACGGGTGAAGCGGCGCAGCCTGACCCACGGCGAGCGCCACACCGTCTCCATGCGCACCGGGACGAATGTTCCCTTGACGCTCACAGCCTCGATTCCCCAATCCGGACGCAGGTAGCGCCGCGTCAGGTTGGCCGTGACTTCGGCCGAGGCGGAAAGGCGGCGGCCGAATTCGGAAGCCGAGGCGGGATTGAACGGCGAACTCCAAAAGTCTCGCGCCAGTTCGGCGGCCAGGCGCAGAGGCGCCGCGGAGCGGTAAGCAGACTCGTGCAACGCGTAGAGCATGTCGCCCAGTAAACAGAACCCCGACCTTAGCCAATATGGGGAGGGTTCGCCGGCGAAGTCCAGCTTGGCTGCTGCAGGGCTTTGGAGGCCGGCGCGAACAGGCGCGACGCGCGCTAACCTGTGGCCATGGCGTCAAGGATCTGCTTGGCCATGGCGGGGGCCGCGCCTTCGGCCACGGGCGTCACGAATCGGCCCTGCGGGTCCATCAGATAGATGACCGAGGTGTGGTCGACGCTGTAGTCCGGTCCCGTCCCCTTGCGCGCGTAGTAGACGCGATAGCGGGCGGCGACGTCCTGGATGTCCGCTGCCGAGCCGGTGAGGCCGATGGTCCCCTTGGGAAAGGACGGGCTGGAAAGGTAGGCCGCCAATTGTTTGGGCGTATCGCGCGCCGGGTCGACGCTGATGAACACCACCTGGAAATCCTTGGCTTTGGCGCCGAGGTCGGCCTGGGCGCCGGCAAGCGCCGCCAGCGTCGCTGGGCAGGTATCTGGGCAGAAAGTGTAGCCGAAATAGACCGCGCTCCACTTGCCCATGAGCAGGCTCTGGTCGACGCGGGCGCCGCTTTCCGCGGTGAGTAGGAACGGGCCGCCAATGTCGGACGCCGCGGGAACGGCCGCCTCTGCCGGGGCACGAGGGCCGCACCCTGCCAAAGGGCTGGTCGCGAGCAGAATCGCCACCGCAGCAAGGGCTATGATAGGATCGCGACGCCTCACCGGGGCGGAAGAGGGTGGCGAGCCTAGTTCCGGCTTGTGAGGTTTGGGGATACATGCGCGCATGGCGACGACGACGGTTGAGTCCCTGGAGGGCGTGCCCGACGTCGCGGTGACACCGCCGCCGCGACCGAGTTCGCATGACCTGCCGGGCGATACGCTCGACGACATCGACGCGCAAGCGCATGGCGTCGGCGCCGGCGGCATCCGCACCCGCACCCTGATCGTCCTGCGCCTGCTGGGCGTGGTCGGCCAGGCCGCCGCCATCGTCTTCGTGGGCGGGATTCTGCGCTTCCCCCTCCCCTACCTGCCTTGCGCGATCCTGGTGGGCGTCAGCGCCCTTTTCAACCTGCTGCTGATGATTTCGCCGGCCAGCCGGCGGCTGGCGAAGCCATGGGAGGCCGGCGCCCAGCTCGTCTTCGACCTCCTGCAGATCGCCGGGCTGCTGCTGTTCACCGGCGGCCTTTCCAATCCATTCTGCGTGCTGATGCTGGTGCCGGTGACAGTGGCCTTCGCCACCCTGCCCCCGCGCTGGGCCATGGCCCTCGGCGTCATCGCCGCCTCCCTGTGCCTGACACTGATGTTCGCCGGCGCGCCCCTGCCCTGGCCGGGCCCCGACCCATTCCGCCTGCCCATGCTCTATCGCCTGGGCGTGGTCTGCGCTCTGCTGCTCGCCATGGCGGTGACCGGCGGCTTCTCTTTCTGGACCGCCAACCGCGCCTCGGAAATGGAGCTTGCCCTGCACGTCACCGAACGTGTGCTGGCGCGCGAACAGCGCATCTCGGCCCTGGGCGCGCTCGCCGCCGCAGCGGCGCATGAACTCGGCACGCCTCTGACCACGATCACGGTGGTGGCCAAGGAGTTGGCCCGAGAGACGCCGGAAGGGCCCCTGCGCGAAGATGCCTGGCTATTGATGGACGAGGCGCAGCGCTGCCGCGGCATTCTAAAGCGGCTCACAGACGCGCCGGAAGAGGCGGAGGCCGACCAGCGGCTCAGCCTCGAGGAATTCCTGGACGATATCGTCGCCCCGTTCGATGGCGATCCGGTGGTCCGTGTCGAGGCCCTGGTCAGCGGGCCGGCCGACATGCCGGCGCCGGACATCTGGCGGCGCACCGAGATCATCCACGCGCTCAACTCGATCGTCGAAAACGCCTTCGACTTCGCCAAGACGGAGATCCTGATCGCCGCCAAGTTCGACGACCGCCACATCACCATCCAGGTGCAGGATGATGGTCCCGGATTCGCGCCAGAGGTGCTCGATCGACTGGGCGATCCCTATGTGACCACGCGGCCGGGCGCCGAGGGTTCGCGCAGCGGCCACCAGGGAATGGGCCTGGGATTCTTCATCGCCAAGACCCTGCTCGAGCGCACGGGCGCGGTCGTCAATTTCCGCAACGGCCGTCGCCGCGGCGCAATTGTCGCCGCCCGCTGGCCGCGCGCGGCGATCGAGGTCGAGGATTGAGCAGTTGGCAGCCGTCAGAGCCCTACCGCCCCGCCCTTGAAATCCGCTCGCGACGTGCGACAGTCCACCTAACTGGGACGTAATGTTTGTCCCCGAGATGAAAAATCGAGGTGGGGCATGAGTGAACAATACCCCTCGGTCGCCAATCTGCCCGACCGCAGCCTGCTGTTGCTCGACGACGACGCGGTGCTGCGAAACCGACTCGGCCGGGCGCTCGAATCGCGCGGTTTCCACACCACCCTCGCCGAATCGGTGGAAGAGGCCGCCGCTGCCGTACGCGCCTCGCCGCCGGCGTTTGCCGTGCTCGACATGCGCCTGGAGGACGGTTCGGGCCTCAGCATCGTCGATCTGTTGCGCGAGGTGCGACCCGAGGCCCGGATCATCATGCTCACCGGCTATGGCAACATCGCTACCGCGGTCGCGGCGGTGAAGGCGGGCGCCGTCGACTATCTCTCCAAACCGGCGGACGCCGATAATGTGGTCAACGCCCTGCTGGCCAAGGAGGGCGGCGCACCGCCGCCGCCGGAAAACCCGATGAGCGCGGACCGTGTGCGCTGGGAGCACATCCAGCGGGTCTACCAGCAGTGCGGCTACAACGTCTCCGAGACCGCTCGGCGGCTCAACATGCACCGCCGCACCCTGCAACGCATCCTCTCCAAGCGCGCACCGCGCTAAGCTAAGGTCGCCCGAAAGGCCGCCAGGCGGGCGAACGCGAGCGTCAGGGCCTTGCGCCGCGCCGGCGCCAGCAGGCTTTCCGGCGAGTCCCGCATGACCGCACCATCGAAACTGTCGGCGACGATCAGCCCCGGTTCAGCCGGCAGCACGGCCACGGGGAACTCCGGGGTCACAGCGAAATAGAAAAGGTCGCAGAAGGCTAGGTATTCGCCCCATTTGCGGTCGGCGCGAAAGTCTTCCAGCCCCGACTTCACCTCGACGATGGCGATCTTGCCGCGCGGCGAGAGGGCCATGATATCGGCCCGCCTGCCGTTGGGCAGGACGACTTCCAACAAAGGAGCGAACCCCAGCGCCGTCACCAGCCGGGCCGCGCCGCGAGTCACGCCTGTGGTGGTCTCGGGCCGGCTGAGAACGAGCTCTACGACGTCTTCCACGCCGCCACTGTCGTTCCGGGTCCATTCCGGATCAAGATACGGCCGAGCGAACAGCGGTTTCTGCCGCTGACGGACGCTGAAATACTGATTTGTTGAAGATCAGGTCAGACTTGAGAGCCGTGGCCTAAAAATGATTGCGGGGGCCGAAGCCCCCGCAAAAATATCGAGTTTTCGATCTTTTGGGATCTAGCGTCTCCGCTTCTTGGCTTCTCCTTGGTCTTCCCTTGCGGGTCGCCCTCGGTTCGTCCTCGTTGCTTCCTCGCCGCTCGACAATTGAAAGCTACGGCTACCCCGGGACCGAATCAAGCGCCGAATCGGGTCAAAAAGGCTCGTCAAGAGGCTTATCCACAGGCCATGCACAGGAATCGTGATTCCGAGCCCTGTGGCAGGGAACCGGCATTTGGCTTCAGGGATCGGACGCCAGGCGGGCTGGGTCATAGCCAAGGGTCTTCATGGCCACGCCCACACGCGCCCTCTCTCCGGCCGCCAGCGCCGGCGTCCGGGACAGAAGCCACAAGTAATGTCCGCCGGGCGTCGCCATCAGCGCCCAGACGTTGTCGGCGGCGTGATCAAGCACCCAATATTCCTGGTGGAAGAGACCGCCCAGGAAAGCGATGCGGAACTTGGCTCCAGCCGAGCCCGGCACGATCTCGCCTTTCACCGACATCCGCTTCTGTTTCCCCGAGTTGTCCCGACAGGCGATGATCACAGCGAAGCCGCCGGCCGTGGCGGGAACGAATTCGTCCATCGCGCCATGACAGGGGCGCGGATCGGCCGGGGCGATACGAGCAATCTGGAACCAGCGGCCGGAGTACATGTCGGCCAGCGCCGGTTTGACGGGCTGTGGCGCGCCGGCGACGGCGGCCGCGGCGAAAGCGGCAAGGGCGAGGACGGCGCCCGCGATCCAGCAATGCATCAATCTCGATTCAATTTGCGCGTCCCGCCGCGCCGATGCATTGGCCCCGCGCAAAGGTCAAGCGTGGCCGGATGTCCAGGCCGTTAACCGGCCGGCGCCTCGTAGACTTTCTTCCAGCGCTCAAGCTCCTCGGCGTTGTCGACCTGAAAGAAGCGGTAGATCTGTTGCGAGGCCGCATCGGCGCCAAAGCCTGTGCACGAGAGCGTCACCTTGGTCTTGGCCGGGCCCCTCGGCTCGAATTGGACGATGATCACGGTGCGCTGGAACTTGTCGGGGTTGCGCAGTTCCTTGGGCGCCTGGATGTTCTGGAACACGATCAGCCGCTCGGGCAGAAAGGTGATCACCCGATGCTTGATATTGTTCGGGTTGCCGATCGGTTGTTTCGGGTTGTAGGTCGCCTCCAGGGTTCCGCCAACGCGCATGTCGATGGCCGCCACCGGCGCGTTCCAGCGCGCGAACTCCTTGGGGTCGACAAATGATTTCCAGAGCACCGCCACCGGGGCGTTGATGACCACCGACTGCTGCAGATCGCTCTGCCCGTCTGGCGTGACGAACGAGGTGTCGACCACGTCTGTCGACTTGGTGGGCGGCTCGGCGATGGCGGCGCTGGCGGAAAGCGCCGCGGCCAGGGCAAGGATCGCAGTTTTCATGGAGTCTCCCCAGGTTTGGCCTCGTTGCCGGCTGCCTCTCGCAGCCGGTTGAAATAATCGCGCAGGGTGTCGACGCAGGCGTCGAAGGCGTCCAGCGAACGGTGGGTGCGCGACTGCATAACGCCGCCCTCCATCACCGTCAGGACGAAGCGAGCCAGGCGTGCGGAGTTGGCGTCGCGTGGCAGGACCTCGGACGCCGCCGCCAGACAGGCTTCGATGGCGCCGGTCCAGCCGTCGAAATTGATCGCCAGCAATTCCCGAACCGGCGGGTCCGGCTCGTGGAGTTCGAGGGCGAGGCTGCCGATCGGACAACCATAGAGGCAGTCGGTTCGCGCGAGCATCCCACGATAGGCGGCGAGCAGGGCGAAGATCCTCTCCACCGGGTCGTCGACGCCGGCCCAGGCCGGTTCGAGCAGCATCGGTCCGATGCCGTCGCGATATCGGCGCAGAACCTCCAGCAGTAGGTCCTGCTTGGTTGGAAATGCATGATAGAGGCTGCCGGAATTGGCGCCCGCCTCGCGCAAGATGTCGGCCACGCTGGTGGAAATATAACCCTTCTCGGCGAACAGGGTCATCGCGGCCATCACCAGGCGGTCCGCCGTGGGCATGGAGTTTTGATCAGTCATTCAACCGATGAATGACTCCTGTTGATTGATCAGTCAATCAAGAGTGATTGCACGAGGTTCAAAGCGGGGTAAACGATAAGGATGGAAGGGGCCGATGGAGCCGGTCGACAGCCTGACCTGGTGGCCGGTCAGGCTGTCGCGAGCGTCCTTATTCCGCCGCCATGGCCAGGGTGACGGAGCGTTCCCTGAAGTTGATCGTCTTGAGGTACTCGATGCCCTCTTCGGCGATGTCGTCTCCGACCATGCGGTCGCCCTCGGACTTCAGCTCGTCCATGTCGACGTACATGCCGTAGAACGCTCTGGTTCGATCCGTGATGATCCCGGCGTTGAGAAGGGTCTTGATCAGCACACGGAAGATGTTGGTCGCCCGCTTCATGTCCTCGACCCGCTGCTCGTCCGTGGCTATCTTCTGGATCTCCTCGAGCACCTTGTCCGGATCCAGGCCGAACTCGGCATAGAGGTCGCGCTGTTCCGACGGCGAGACCAGGTTGAACAGCAGCACCTGGAAGCAGTGCGCCGCCCAGTCCTCGACGATGGCGTGTTCCTCGGCCGTCAGCTTGGGCACCGTGCGGTCAGCCCAGATCTTCCCGAACTTGTGGTGGAAGGCCTCGTCGGTCATCACCAGCTGCATCAGCTTGCGGCCAAGCGGATCGCGCAGTTCCTGGAAGAAGGTTGCGAAGGCGCCCATGGCCAAGCCTTCGACCAGCATCTGCATGCCGATGATCTTCTTGTAGACCTCCGGCGCGTCGATGATCTCGGTCAAGAGGTCCTTCAGGACGAGGCTGCATTCCACCGGCCGGCCCCAGCGAGCCTTGATGTACTTGGCGAAGGCCGTGACGTGCCTTGCTTCCTCGCGGGTCTGGTTGGCGGCGTATTCCTGTGCGCCCTGGTCGTAGAGCACATGGCACAGACTGGCGCTGAGGTTCAGCGCTCCCTGCTCGCCGTGCAGGATCGAGGAGAAGCTGCGTAACAGCGACTTGTTGATGAATTGGGCCCGAAGCGCCGGGTCCTTCAGATGGTTGGAGACGTATTCTGTCTGGATGGCAATGTTGAGGTCCTCGGAGACGAGGGGCTCGTTGTCCATGTCCCACGGCTCGTCGAAGTCGATGTACTTCTTGTCGAGCGGGTCCCAGAAATGGTCGTGTGTGGCGCTGATGATCTTGTCGAAGGCGGTCGAGCGCTGGCCATAGCGGTCCAGATTCAGCAAGGACTCGAAATCGTCGGGCGCCACCGCGTCATACATGGCGTCCTTGGTGATGTTGCCGTCGGCCAATGCGAACTCTCCCGGGATCGATCAGATTGAACGTCGTTAAGATGGCTATGGAGATGGTGACCGTCAAGAAAAATGACGCAGGCGTCACTAATTGGTGGGCGATGCGGCATTTCCGCCCGATTCCGGCTTCATGCCCACCATGACCGCATTGGGCGTTCCGCACTCGGCCTTCTGGCCGGTCTGACTGTTGCGGCAGACCATCACCATGTTCCGGGCCGGCGGCGCTGCGTCGTTGACGGAGGCGTTATCCAGTGCGCTTTGTGTAGCCTGTGACGGGTTTCCGGAGGCGGCTGCTGGCGCACGTTGGCAACTTGTTAAGCCTGCTAGCGTCAAAACGCCGCATAAAAGGGCGAAACTGCGATTCGTCATTACCCTTGGAGCCTCTTCAACGATTGATCGATTACGGGTTCTTCCTAGACGTTGGTCGCACTGACGAGAGAGAGAACATGATGGGTCAAGTCAACTTCCAGGTCAGTGAATGGCGACCGACGTCCCCTGTTGAAACGCACGAGGCGCCGATTCGAGGCGAATTGTCGCGGGCGGCGCCCCCAGGGCGCTCAAGCTCAGGTTGTGTGTTAATGATTTCGCCAGGACAGGTTACCGGATCAGCCATCCTCTCTGGCAGCGTTCTTAGTTTTCCCAGGGCGAAAGTAAGCGTGCAGTGATGTTTGGAGGCGACGTGTTCATTGGAGACCTGTTGGTCGCGAAAGGTTTGGCGACCCCTGAAGATCTTTCGGCCGGCCGGGACCTGCAACGCACACGCGGCGGCGGTCTGGGCGAGTGCCTGATCGAGCTTGGTCGCATCAGTCGGGATGATCTCGATTCGATCCATCGGGCGGCGCCCATGGCGCCCCGTTCACTGGCCGACATCGGCGTCGGCGTAAATTCGCTCATAAATCTGCTGCTCAAGTGCATCTACGGCGCCAGCGTCGAGACCCCATCGGAGGTCGCCGATATCCTCAGGCTGCCGCCGGCCGTGATCATGGAGCTTTTCGAGGAGACCGAGAACCGCCAGCTGATCGCCGTGATCGGCGCCGTCCGCAATGACCTGACTTCGGAACGGCGCTATGCGTTGACGCCGGCTGGCGTCGAGGCGGCTAGCGCGGCCATGCGCCGCTGCGAATACATCGGCCCGGCCCCCGTGTCGCTCGACGCCTACCGCATCCAGATCGAGCGCCAGCTCGTCACCCACGAGAGTTTCGAACAGGCCGATATCGACGCTGCTTTCACCGACTTGGTGGCGTCACCCGAGTTGTTCATCAACCTGGGTCCAGCGGTCAACGGCGGCCGTTCGATCCTGCTCTATGGCCCGCCCGGCAATGGTAAGACCACCATCGCCACCAAGATCGGCAAGATGTTCAAAGACGTGGTCTATGTGCCGCACTGCTTTGACGTCGACGGTCAGATCATCAAGGTGTTCGATCCCCTGGTGCACAAGGCAGTTCGGGGCCACCACGCGCCGGCCGCCCGTCTCGTCACCCATGACCGCGAGAATTTCGACCGCCGGTGGGAAGCCTGCCGACGCCCGGTGATCATGGTCGGTGGCGAACTGACGCTGGAAATGCTCGACTTGGGCTTCAACCCCGAATCGAAATTCTACGAGGCGCCGCTGCACATCAAGGCGCTCGGCGGCGTTTTCCTGATCGACGACTTCGGCCGTCAGTTGGTGACGCCCAAAGCCCTCCTCAACCGCTGGATCACCCCGCTCGAGGATCGCATCGATCACCTCAAGCTCAATTCCGGCAAGAGCTTCATGCTTCCATTCGACGAGTTGGTGCTGTTCGCCACGAACCTGTCACCGAAGGACCTGATGGACACGGCGTTCCTCCGCCGCATCCCGTACAAGATCGAGGTCCCGTCCCAGAACACCAAGGCATGGGGCGAGATTTTCCAGAAGGTCGCCACTGATATCAACGTCGACGCGCCGGCCAGCGTCGTCGATACCATCGCCAATGAGATCGACGGCTGGCCAGACGTGTCGCTAGCCGGCTACCAGCCGAAGTTCATCATCGAGCAGGTGCAGGCGGCCTGCCGCTTCGCCAAGATCCCGTTCGAGTTCAAGCCTCAGTACATCAACATGGCGCTGAACAATCTTCATGCACGGGACAAGTCGCAGGACGCGGTCACGGAAGAGAATCTCGCCCAGGCCGCCGCCCAGCGGCCGCACCGAGCCGGTCACCGCGCCGCGAGCTGAACACGCCGCCGCAGGGTGACTGCGCCTCGGCCCGAAAGCCGGGGCGAAAACTCCGAATTCGATCCCCCATCCATTGACCTGCCGCCCCCTCATGGTCTAGAACAAAACAGGAACAATTGAGGGGGTCGGGATGCGTGAGGATGGCAAGATCGACTACGTCGAGTTCCCCGGTAAGGATCTCGCGACGGTGAAAGGCTTCTACGCCGCCGCGTTTGGCTGGACCTTCACCGACTACGGGCCTGACTACGTGGCCTTCGACGGCGCGGCGACCGACGGCGGCTTCAATGGCCACGCCGACGACGCCCACCCCGCGCCGCTGGTCATCCTCTACGCCCATGACCTCGAAGCTATGCAGGCCAAGGTTGAGTCGGCCGGCGGAAAGATGGTGCGCGAGATCCGCTCGTTCCCGGGCGGGCGGCGCTTTCACTTCGCCGACCCTTGCGGCAACATCCTGGGGGTCTGGTCGACCGATTGAGTCGCGCCCGTTGCGGGCTGCGCCCTCGGCGCCAGCAGGGGGCGCTCGACGTGCGAGGATTTCTGACCGCGCTCGTGGTCGTCTTAGCGGCGCCATTGGCTGGACGGGCGCAGTCCGCGTCGGACTCAACCGCTCCAGCCTCCCAAATGACCGCGCCGGCCGAGAATCCGATCTGCACCGACCGTCCGACCAAGTCCAACGGCGCCTGCACAGCTGATCCGGGCGCGTTCCAGCTTGAGGCCGATTTCCTCAATGTGACGTTGCAGCGCCTGGACCGGGTCACGACCGACACTTGGCTCACCTTCAATCCGACGCTGAAATACGGTCTCACCAAGACCCTCGACGTCGAGGTCAACATCGCGCCGGTGGAGGTGGTGAAAATCGACGACGGTCCGGATGGGGATCCTACCTACACGGGTGTGAGCGACCTCTTCTTCCGCGCCAAGTGGGAGTTCCTCAACACAACCGGCGGTGTGTGGCAGGCCGCGATCGTTCCCTACATCAAGGTCCCGACCGCGCGTATTCCGATCGGCAACGGCGAGGTCGAAGGCGGCCTTTCCCTTCCTGTGAGCTACAAGATCAACAACTCCTTCTCCGTGACGGCCCAGTCAGAGGCGGACGATTTCCTCAACGCCAGCGGCCACGGCTATCACGCCAACGCCGCCCAGACCCTGAGCTTGGCGGTGAGTTTGCCAAAGAACTGGACGGTGTTCGGCGAGCTTTGGGGCGACTGGAACTTTGATCCCGCCGGCGAGGTCAGTCAGTATTCGGCCGACCTGGCCGCCGCGGTCCTACTCACCCCGCGTCTGCAACTCGACGGTGGCGTCAACATCGGCCTCAGCCGGGCCACCCCGGGCGTCAATGTCTACATCGGCATATCGCGCAAGTTCTGAGGGCGCCAATTGGAGTAGGACCGGCCGGGCGCCTATAGTGCCGGAGCACACCGGGGATTTGACATGCGGCGCCGCACATTTCTCGCCACCCTGCCGCTCGCCGCAGCCGCCGGCGCAGCAGGGACCGCCAGCGCGGCGACAGCCGGTGGCGCCTCGCGCGATATCGGCTTGAACCGACCGGACGTTCATGGCGGCGACCGCATCGCCGGCGAGACCTTCGCCTCGCGATCGGTGGTGTTCGGACGGACCGGCGTGGCGGCCACCGCCCATCCGCTGGCGACCTTGGCCGCCATCGACATCCTCAGGGCCGGCGGCTCCGCCATCGATGCGGCGATCGCAGCCAACGCCTGCCTGGGATTCCTGGAGCCGGTGTCGTGCGGCATCGGCGGCGACTGTTTCGCCATGGTCTGGGACCCCAAGGCGGGCAAGCTCGCCGGTCTCAACGGTTCGGGCCGCTCGCCCCGGAGCCTCACCCTCGCCACCCAGAGATCGAGATCAAAGAACGGCCTCATCGCATCCTATGGCGCGGTCTCGGTCTCCACCCCCGGCGCGGTGGACGCCTGGTGGACTCTTCACGGGCGCTACGGCCGACTGCCCTGGGCGCGTCTCTTCGAACCGGCGATCGAAATGGCGAGCGGCGGCGCGCCGGTGCCTCAGACCATCGCCGCCTATCTGGCGGCCTCCTACCGGCTGTTCACCAAGCCGGGACGGGGCATCGAGGAAATTGATAATTTCAAGAAGGTCTGGGCGCCCGCCGGCCGCACGCCGGCCGAAGGCGAGGTCTTCGCCAATCCGGACCTGGCGCGCACCTATCGCCGCATCGCAGAGAATGGGCGCGAAGGGTTCTACGGTGGCGAGACCGCGCAGGCCATCGATTCCTACTTCAAGCGCATCGGGGGCTGGCTGTCGGCGGCGGATCTCGCGGCCCATCATTCCGAATGGGTCGAGCCGCGATCGAGCAACTACCGCGGCGTCGATGTCTGGGCTCTGCCGCCCAACAGCCAGGGCCTTTCGACCCTCCAGATCCTGAACATCCTGGAGACCTTCGACCTGGCCGGCATGGGCTTCCAGAGTTCGGCCAGCCTGCACGTCCAGGCCGAGGCCAAACGCCTGGCGTTTGAGGATCGCGCCCGCTATTTCGCCGACCCGGACTTCTACAAGGCGCCGGTCGACTGGCTGATTTCCAAGGAATACGCCGCCGAACGCGCCAAGCTCATCCGGCTCGACCGGATCCTGAGCCCCGCATTTCCCGGCGAAGCGCCGAGCCACGGAGACACCACCTATTTCTGCACTGCCGATGGCGAGGGGATGATGGTGTCGATCATCCAATCCAACTACCGCGGCATGGGTTCAGGCCTGTCGCCGGACGGCCTCGGCTTCATGTTCCAGGACCGCGGCGAGCTTTTTTCGCTGCGCGACGGGGACGCCAACCTCTATGCGCCGGGGAAACGGCCGTTCCAGACCATAATCCCGGGCTTTACCACCCGGAACGGAGCGCCGTGGATGGCCTTCGGCGTCATGGGCGGCGACATGCAGCCCCAGGGCCAGGCCCAGATCATCGTCAATCGCGTCGACTACGGCCTCGGCCTGCAGGCCGCGGGCGACTCGCCCCGCTGGCATCACGAGGGATCGAGCGAGCCGACCGGCGAGCCGCAACACGGGACCGGGCTCCTGCATCTCGAGACTGGCGTGCCGCCTTCGACGCGGGAGGCGCTGGCGGCGCTCGGCTGGAATCTGGCCCCTTCGGACGGCAGTTTCGGCGGCTACCAGGCCATCGAGCGCCTCGAAGGCCGCTACGGGGCGGCCAGCGAGATGCGCAAGGACGGCCTGGCGCTGGCTTACTGAAGGATATGGGCGCCCGACCATGACACCCGACGAGATGCGCCAGATCTGCCTCTCCTTTGCCGGCGTCGAGGAGGGCAAGAGCTACGGCAAGCCAGCCTTTCTCGTGAACAAGAAATTCTTCACTCGCCTTCGCCGCGAGGACGCCAGCGTGGTGCTCCTTGAGGTCTCGTTTGACGAGCGCGAAATGCTGATCGAGGCCGAGCCGGAAACCTTCCATTTCACGGCCCACTACAAGGATTATCCCAGCGTGCTGGCGCGAATCGCCACCCTGCATCCGGGTTCGTTCCGCAACTTCCTCGAACGGCGATGGCGAAAGATCGCGCCGAAGTCCCTGGTCAAGGCTCATGACGCCGAAAGGGCTAGCGCCGGGGAGGCCGCGTCGTGAGTGGAGGCGAAGCGCCCTGGCACGCGCACATCTACGCCAAGGACGGCGAGCGGGCGGCGGCCGAGAATCTAAGGAGCCGCCTCACCGAGGCGCGGACGTCAGGCGAGATCGCGAACCTTGAATTCGTCGGATCTGTGGCGGACACCCGCGTCGGCCCCAACCCCCCACCCCAGTTCGAGGTGCATTTTCTCGGGGACGCCGAACCCCAGGTGCGCGCTCTCATCACGGCCAGCGGCCTCACCGCACTCATCCATCCGCTGACGAACGACGATGTCGCCGACCATACCCGACTGGCGCATTGGATCGGCCAGCCCGTCGCCCTTGACCTCTCCGTGCTCGACCCGCCGGGCGTCAATCAGGGCGTGGCCAGGTTCGGCCGAACCGACCTGTGAGGAGTTCAGAATTCGTCGTCGATAATCGACTGGAAATGTTTGAGGATCTCCTCCATATCCACGTCTGGCGGAGGGGCCGGCTGAGCCGGTTCGGAAGGCGCAACCACGGCCCTCAGGCGCGCCACGACCGCGCCGCCCTGGACTAGCAACACTTCTTCGCCGTCGCCCAGCGCAGCGAGCGTATTGGCGATGCGGAGCGGCAGGTCATCGAGATCGATGCGGGCCATGGCGCCGCTATCCTAGCTCCTAGGCAAAGCCCATGACAAAAAGGGCGCATGGCCTATCGATCTCTCCGCGACTTCATCGCCGCCCTGGAATCCGTCGGCGAACTCGTGCGGGTGACCGCGCCCGTCAGCACGAACCTGGAAATCACCGAAATCTGCACCCGACTGCTGGCCGAAGGCGGACCGGCGGTGCTGTTCGAGAACGTCTTGGGCGCGGACGGCAGGCCAGCGGCCATGCCCTGTCTGGCCAACCTTTTCGGCACGGTGAGCCGGGTGGCCCGGGCGGTGACGCTCGAGGGCAAGACGCGGACCACCGCTGCGGAGCTGCGCGAAGTGGGCGAAATGCTGGCGGCGTTTCGCCAGCCCACCCCACCCAAGGACCTGAAGGACGCCGTAGGCCTGCTTCCGCTCGCCAAGACGGCACTCGACATGCGGCCCAAGACGGTCTCTCGCGCACCCTGCCAGCAGGTGGTGTGGAAAGGCTCGGACATCGATCTTAGCCGCCTGCCGGTCCAGACCTGCTGGCCCGGCGAGCCGGCGCCCCTGATCACCTGGCCCCTTGTGGTGACCAAGGGGCCGTCAGACTCTGACGAGGATGACTACAATCTCGGCGTCTACCGCATGCAGGTGTTGAGCCGCGACCGGACGATCATGCGCTGGCTGGCCCACCGCGGCGGGGCGCAGCACTACCGGCGCTGGAAGGCGGCTGGAAAGCCCGACGCTCTCCCTGCCTGCGCCGTCATCGGCGCCGATCCGGGCACTATACTGGCGGCCGTCACGCCGGTGCCGGATACTCTTTCGGAGTACCAGTTCGCCGGCCTGCTGCGGGGAGCGAGCGTCGAACTCGTACCGGCCAAGACCCAACCATTGCTGGTGCCAGCCCAGGCCGAGATCATCATCGAGGGCGAGGTGCGGCTCGACGAATATCTCGACGAGGGGCCCTACGGCGACCACACCGGCTATTACAACGCGGTCGAACCGTTTCCCGTCTTCCAGGCGACCGCCATCACCATGCGGCGCGATCCAATCTATCTCACCACCCATACGGGGCGCCCGCCGGATGAGCCCAGCGTACTGGGCGCCGCACTCAACGAAGTGTTCATCCCTCTGCTCACTGCACAGTTCCCGGAGATCGTCGACTTCTGGCTGCCGCCGGAGGGCTGCAGCTATCGCATTGCGGTGGTCTCGATCCGCAAGGCCTATCCCGGCCACGCCAAGCGGGTGATGCTGGGGGTGTGGTCGTATCTGCGCCAGTTCATGTACGCCAAGTGGGTGATCGTCGTGGACGACGACATCCACGCCCGCGACTGGAAGGACGTAATGTGGGCCATCGCCACGCGCATGGATCCGGCGCGCGATATCACCCTGATCGAGAACACGCCGATCGACTACCTGGATTTCGCCTCGCCGCAGAGTGGCCTCGGCGGGAAGATCGGCCTCGACGCCACCAACAAATGGCCGCCGGAAACCTCGCGCGAATGGGGTCGCCAGATTCGAATGGAACAGGACGTCATTGAGACAATCACCGCCAAATGGCCGAGCCTTGGCCTCCCCGGCAGCGGCGCAGCGATTTGGAAATAGGCGCATGATCGGCGTCGGATTCGACGGTCTTCTGGACATCGCGCCGCCCCGCGCCTAGAAGCGCGGCCCTTCCGCCGTGGCGGGGTCCGAAACCCCGGCGGCGCTCAGTTGGACGACTTCGAAATCATGTCCCGCCATCGTCAAAAGGATCGCCGAGCTCCGCCCGGTCCTTCACAGCGCCAGCTCCGCGCCGGCGAGCTGGTGCGCCACGCACTTGTCGACATCCTTCGCGAGGAAGATTTCGTCGATCCGGCTCTCTCGGGCGTGTCAGTGACCGTCAGCGAGGTCCGCATGAGTCCCGACCTCAAACACGCGATCGCGTTCGTCGAGCCCCTGGGCGGGGCGCACGCGGCCGATGTGGTCGCCGGCCTCAACCGCGCCCGCAGTCATCTGCGCGGTCTTCTAGGTCATATGGTCGACCTGCGCTTCACTCCCGACCTCAAGTTCATCCACGACGAGACCTTCGACGTCGCCCAGCATATGGACCAACTCCTGGCCGATCCGCGCGTGCGGCGCGATGTCGAAGCCGGCGACGATGAGGGCGGCCAAGCCTGATGGCCCGTCGCAAGGGCGATGCGATCTCCGGCTGGGTCAATCTGGACAAGCCCAGGGGCCTGGGCTCGACCCCGGCGGTCAGTCGCGTGCGGCGCGCCTTCAATGCCCAGAAAGCCGGCCACGCCGGCACCCTGGATCCCCTGGCGGACGGGGTTTTGCCGATTGCGGTCGGCGAAGCGACCAAAACGGTCGCCTTTCTGATGGAGGCCGACAAGGCTTACCGCTTCTCCGTCCGCTGGGGCGTTGAGACGACGACGCTTGATATGGAGGGCGCCATTATCGCCACTTCAGACACGCGGCCCTCTCCAGAGGCGGTGGCGGCGCTCCTGGCCGAGCTCGAAGGGGAAATGGACCAGGTCCCGCCGGCCTATTCGGCTGTCAAGGTCGACGGCGCGCGCGCCTATGATCTTGCGCGGAAAGGCGTGACCGTCGAGCTGGCCCCGCGACGCGTGACTCTCCACGCGTCACGCCTGATAGGCACGCCCGCCGCCGACGTCAGTGATATCGAGATCGAATGTTCCAAGGGGTTCTACGTCCGCTCGCTGGCGCGCGACATGGCGCAGGCCCTCGGGACCCGCGGCCACGTGGCCGCCCTACGCCGGACTCGCGTGGGGCCGTTCAGCGTAGCGACGGCGATAAGTCTGGCCACTGTCGAGGAATTGTGCCATAGGGGCGCGCCTCTGGAGGCGCTGCTTCCGGTCGAGACCGCCCTGGACGACATCCCGGAGCTGGCCGTGACCGCCGAAGACGCTTTCAGGCTGACGCAGGGACGCTCGGTCGTCCTGCTTCCCCGGCATGCGGAGACCTTGAGGGTTGAGCCCTCACGCACAGTCTCCGCCCGTCATGGCGGCAGGATCGTAGCTCTCTGCGAGGTGCGGGCGGGGCGGCTCAACCCCACGCGTGTCTTCCATCTCACCTGAGCGGAAAGTCCCGATGTCGATCAAAGCTGAACGCAAGACCGAACTCATCCACACCCATGCCCGCACGCCGGGCGACACCGGCTCCGCCGAAGTCCAGGTGGCCATTCTCTCCGAGCGGATCGCCAACCTCACCGAGCACTTCCGGACCCACAAGAAGGACAACCATTCCCGTCGTGGCCTCCTGAAGCTGGTCTCGCAGCGTCGCTCCCTGCTCGATCACCTCAAGTCGTCTGACGAGACTCGCTACCAGGCCCTGATCGGCACGCTCGGATTGCGCCGCTAGGTCCTTGTCACGAAGGGGCGCGAATGGTTTCGCGCGGCCTTCATTTTCCGCCGCCGCCGCCATCGACAGGCATGAGGGCGCCGGCTCATCCGCCGCCGGACAAGACACCGGGGCGGCGTACGCCGAGGGTTAAAACGCAATCCTCACCTTGGCCTGTCGAACGAGGAGAGGATTCCCGGCATTGAGACCGACCCTGTCCGCCCTCGTGGGAATAGGCCCACGGGTTTTGAGAAAGAACCAAACCAACATGTTTGATATCCGACGCAAGTCCATCGACTGGGGCGGCCGCAAGCTGACCCTGGAAACCGGGCGCATTGCCCGTCAGGCCGACGGCGCGGTGCTCGCCACCCTCGGCGAAACCACTGTCCTGGCCGCAGTCGTCTTCGAGAAGTCGCCCAAGCCCGGGCTCGATTTCTTCCCGCTCACCGTCAACTATCAGGAGAAGACCTTCGCCGCGGGCAAGATTCCCGGCGGCTTCTTCAAACGCGAGGGCCGGCCTTCGGAGAAGGAGACTCTTGTCTCCCGTCTCATCGACCGGCCGATCCGGCCGCTGTTCGTCGGCGGCTTCAAGCACGAGACCCAGGTGATCATCACCGTGCTCTCGCATGATCTCGAGAACGATCCCGATGTCGTCGCCATGGTGGCGGCCTCGGCGGCGTTGACCCTCTCGGGCGTGCCGTTCATGGGCCCGATCGGCGCAGCGCGCGTCGGCTTCATCAACGGCGAATACGTGCTCAACCCGACCCTCGACCAGATCAAGGATCCGGCCAACCGGCTCGACCTGGTGGTCGCCGGCACCCACGACGCGGTGATGATGGTCGAATCCGAGATCCAGGAACTCACCGAGGAAGAGATCCTAGGCGCGGTGATGTTCGCGCACCGGTCGTTCCAGCCGGTGATCGACGCGATCATCGACCTGGCCGAACACGCCGCCAAGGAGGCCTTCGACTTCACCCCGTCCGACAACGAGGCGCTGGTCGAAAAGGTCAGCGGCCTGATCGGCGGCGATCTTCGCGCCGCTTATGAGATCACCGCCAAGGGCGCCCGCCACGACGCGCTGAGTGCAGCCAAGGTCAAGGCGCTTTCGGTGCTCGCCAAAACAGAAGCCAATCCGGACGGGATTGAGCCGGCCAAGCTCGGTGCAGTGTTCAAGGAGTGCGAGGCGCGCATCGTCCGCCGCGCCATCCTGGAGACCGGCAAGCGCATCGACGGCCGCGCCGTCGACGTGGTCCGCCCCATCGTCTCGGAGGTGTCGGTCCTGCCGCGCACCCACGGCTCGGCGTTGTTCACCCGTGGCGAGACCCAGGCCCTGGTGGTCGCCACCTTGGGCACAGGCGATGACGAGCAGTTCATCGACGCCCTGGAAGGGACCTACAAGGAGAGCTTCCTGCTGCACTACAATTTCCCGCCTTATTCGGTGGGCGAGACCGGCCGCATGAATGCGCCGGGGCGGCGGGAGATCGGCCACGGCAAGCTCGCCTGGCGCGCCATCCGCCCGATGCTGCCCGCCAAGGAGGACTTCCCCTACACGGTCCGCCTGGTTTCCGAGATCACCGAGTCCAACGGCTCCTCGTCCATGGCCACGGTGTGCGGGTCCTCCCTCGCCCTGATGGACGCTGGCGTTCCGCTGAAGAAGCCGGTGAGCGGCATCGCCATGGGCCTCATCCTGGAAAAAGACGGCTTCGCAGTGCTCTCCGACATCCTGGGCGATGAGGACCACCTCGGTGACATGGACTTCAAGGTCGCCGGCACGGCCGACGGCGTCACCTCGCTGCAGATGGACATCAAGATCCCGGGCATCACCGAAGAGATCATGAAAAAGGCCCTTGCCCAGGCGAAGGCCGGCCGTCTGCATATCCTTGGCGAAATGTCCAAGGCCATCGACGGCGCCAGGCCGGACGTCGGCGAATACGCGCCGAAGATCGAGACCCTGGCCATCCCGGTCGACAAGATCCGCGACGTGATCGGCACCGGCGGCAAGGTGATCCGCGAGATCGTCGCCACAACCGGCGCCAAGATCGACGTCAGCGACGACGGGACGGTCAAGGTGGCCGCCAGCGAAGGGGCCAAGATCAAGGCCGCCGTCGACTGGATCAAGTCGCTCACCTCCGAGCCGGAAGTCGGCCAGATCTACGAAGGCAAGGTGGTCAAGATCGTCGACTTCGGCGCCTTCGTGAACTTCTTCGGCGCCAAGGACGGCCTGGTCCACGTCAGCCAGATCGCCAACGAGCGGGTGAACAAGGTCTCCGACGTGCTCGCCGAAGGCCAGGCGGTGAAGGTCAAGCTGGTGGGCTTCGATGACCGCGGCAAGACCCGCCTTTCCATGAAGGTGGTGGACCAGGTGACCGGCGAGGATCTGACCAAGAAGGAAAAGGTCGAAGTCGAAGCCGAAGCCTAAGAGCCCTTCCCGGGTCGGTCTCTTCAGGCCGACCCGGGTGTCAGCCCCGCTTCCAGAATACCCCGGTGCGGGCGACGCACCGGGCCGGCAGTTCCTTGCGCCCGGCCGCCACATAACCCAGGCGCGCCATCAATTCGGCGGTCAACGCCTCGGCGGTGGGAATCGCGGCGGGGTTCTGCCGATAAGCCTCACCGAGAGTCTCGTGCAGCAGGATGTCGATCCCGGCCAGCGCCGGCAGACCATCGAGGGTCGACTCCAGGGCCGCCGATCTGGCCGACGGCGAGGCCACGATCTCGGCCATGCGCGCCGTCAGGGGGTCGTTTTTGGTCAGAGGCTCCGGGCCAGCGTAGGGCAGGCCGAGAAGCTCGATCGCCCGGGCCAGATGATTGCCCTCGGCCGAATGCAGGCCCTTGGCCCGCTTCCAGACCGCGTGGCGCTCATTCTGGCTGCGATCGCGCAGCTTGCTGCGCGTCCAGCCGCCGATGAATACCTCTTCCTTCATGCCCGCTCGATTAAGGCGCCGGGGCCGCTTTGCTCAAGGGCCACTGCACCGCTAGTCTCAGCCTATGGCGAGGTTTGAACACGGCGGGATCGGCCTCGCTTTCGACGATAACCGGCCGGCAGACGGCGAGGCAGGCGTCATCCTGCTCGTTCACGGCTTTGCCGCCAGCCGCGACGAGACCTGGCGGCGGCTCGGCTGGTACGCCGCCCTCGAACGCAAGACCTGGCGCGCGATCGCGCCGGACCTGCGCGGCCATGGCGAGAGCGACAAGCCGCATGAGGCGATCGCCTACGCCCGGGAAGATCTGGCTGGAGACCTCGCCGCCCTGCTCGATCATCTGGAAGTGGGCCGGGTCGACATCCTCGGCTATTCCATGGGCGCGCATCTGGCCCTCGGCCTCGCCCTGCGCCATCCCGAGCGCGTCGACCGTCTGATCCTCGGAGGCGTCGGCGGCCGCGTGATCGACGGCGGCGGCCCCATGGCGCAAAGCAAGATGACAATGGCCGAGGCCATGCGCATCGCCGATCCCGAGGCCATCCCCGACAAGACGCTCAAGGGATTCCGCCGTTTCGCCGACCAGGAAGGCGCTGATCGCCTGGCGCTGGCCGCCTGCAGCGAAGGCGCCGGCCGAGCCATGATGGCGGAAGATTTCGCATCCATTCGCGCGCCAAGCCTGATCATCGCCGGCGCCCTGGACGACATCGCCGGCGACCCGCAGCGCCTGGCCGACGCCTTTCCCGACGCCCGCAGCGTCACCCTGCCGGGCTGCGACCACTTCACGGCGACACCACACGCGCTCTTCAAGGCGGCGGTGTTCGACTTCCTGGAAGGCTGGATGGACCTTCCGGAGTTCGAGTGAGGCATTTGCCCATCCTGACAAGCGGCACTGCGACGCCCTCGATCGGGGCCGAGGCGGTCCGCTCGATCTCGACGTAGCCGCAGGCCAGGTAGAGCGGCTCGCCGGCCAGCGTCGCCATCAGTTCAACCCGCGAGAACCCGTCCGCGGCGGCCGCCGCTTCGCAGAGCCCGAGGATGAGTCGGCCGACGCCGCGTCTGGCAAAGGCCGGATCGGTGTACATGGCCCGCACACGCGCGGCGTCCGTGGCTGGATCAAGCTGGACGGGGTCCCGCAAGGACGTACTGTGATCGCCGCCATAGAGCGTCGCGCGACGGCTCCAACCGCCGCAACCCGCCATCGCACCCGATGCCTCGATGACGAAATAGGTGCGGTCCGCCACCAGCTGAGTGTCGAGGCCCATGACCTGATGGCTGGCGACGATCTCCGCTTCGGAGAGGAAGCCTCGCTGCAGGTCGGCGATCGACCGCTCCATCAAGGCACATAGCGCCGGCAGGTCGGCTTCGACCGCCAGCCGGCGGGAGAAGGCATCAGGCGAGGTTATAGGCGCCGCCTTTTTCCAGGGCACGCTTGAACGCCGGCCGCTCATGAATTCGGCCCACCCAGGCGGCTGTGTTCGGTTTGTCCGCGAGGTACCCCAAGGCACGGCCGACTTCGCCCACGAAGCTCATCTGTACGTCGGCGCCGGTGAGGTCGTCGCCCATCAGATACGGGCGGCCGGAAAGCTCGCTTTCGATGTAGCCCAGGTGATTGTTAGCTTCGGAATCGATGCGATCCTTCAAGGGCTCTCCCGCGTCGCCGAGGCGCAGGGTGTAGAACCGTAGCATCAGGGGCAGCATGCCCGAGCCTTCGGCGTAATGCAGCCACTCGAGATAGCGCTCGTGATCGGTTGTTCCGGCCGCCGGCTGAAGCCTCCCGCTTCCGTAAGTGCGAATGAGATAGTCCACTGCCGCACCGGATTCGGCGATCTTGAGGTCGCCGTCCTGGATCACCGGCGACTTGCCAAGCGGATGCACCGCCTTCAGCTCTGGCGGCGCGAGATTGGTGGTCGCATCACGCTGATAGAATTTGATTTCATAAGGCGTCCCCAGCTCCTCCAGCAGCCACAGGATGCGCTGCGAGCGCGAGTTGTTGAGATGGTGGATGACGACCATTTGGCTTGCCTCCCTCGTGTCGTCCGCGACCTGACCCCGGATCGAAGGTCAAGGCAATGGCGGCCAGATTTCGAAAAGACTAGGGTCGCAGCCATATGCATGCCGTCTTCACTTGGCTGATCCCGATCGCCCTGACCCTGGTGGCGATCACACTTGGCATGGGAATCTACAGCCTGTTCCGCGGCGGCGAGTTCGCCCTCAAATGGTCCAACAAACTCATGCGCCTGCGCGTGTTGCTGCAGTTCTGCGCCATTCTCATCCTGGTGGCGGCTATGCTGTGGGGCCGGGCCCACCCATCCTGATGGTGCTCCTCAACCGCATCTATACCCGCGCGGGCGATGCCGGCACGACGCGGCTTGCGAACGGCGAGACGGTCAGCAAGGCGAGTCCGCGCGTGGCGGCCTATGGCGATGTCGACGAGCTCAACGCCGTCATCGGCCTCGTACGTTTGGAAACGGGCGGCGACGAGACGCTCGACCCGATTCTTGCCCGCGTTCAGAACGACCTTTTCGATCTCGGCGCCGATCTCGCCACGCCGCCTCGAAGGGACGGCGCGCCCGAGGCCCTGCGCATTCTGGCCGTCCAGGTCGAACGCCTGGAGCGGGAGATCGACTCCCTCAACGAGCACCTGGCGCCGTTGCAATCCTTTGTCCTGCCGGGCGGTTCGCCCGCCGCCGCCCGACTTCACCACGCCCGGACAGTCTGCCGCCGGGCCGAGCGGTTCGCGGCCGGTTTCCTCGTCGAGGATCTATCCGGCGCGCACGCCGAGGCGCTGCGCTACCTCAATCGCCTTTCGGACCTGCTGTTCGTGATGGCCCGCACCGCTAATGCAAAGGGGCCGGGGGATGAGCTGTGGGCGCCGGCGGCAACGCGGGCATGAGCTTGTAGGCCCCGAAGTTGCGTCCCGTGAACCGTTCGATTGGGATCGGCGTCAGGCACTGCCTGTCCTTGGGATCCCACCACAGGCCCTGGCGATCGCACTTCTGCGCCGGCCACACATAAAGCATTTGATAGCCGACCTCGCCGACGCTCACGACGAGGAATACGGCGAAGACGATGATCCGGGCGATCAGGAAGGCGCGTTCCATGGCCGCGCGTTCTTAAAGCTCCGGCGCCGTTCGGGCCAGACCGGCCCCGGCTTGCAAACCGCGCTCAAGGCGTTATTGCCTCCATTCCTTTCGCAAGCGCGGAACGGTTTTTCGAGCGGAGCGGCCGATGAAGGTCCTGGTCCCGGTCAAGCGGGTGATCGATTACAACGTCAAGGCCAGAGTGAAGTCCGACCAGTCAGGAGTCGACCTCGCCAACGTCAAGATGTCGATGAACCCCTTCTGTGAGATCGCCGTCGAGGAGGCGGTGCGGTTGCAGGAGAAGGGCGTGGCGAGCGAGGTGGTGGTCGTTTCGATAGGGCCGGTCCAGGCCCAGGAAACCATCCGCACGGCCCTGGCCATGGGCGCCGAGCGCGGGATCCTTATCCAGACCGACGCCGATCCCGAGCCGCTGGAGGTGGCCAAGCTTCTGGCCGCCGTGGCCAAAGCCGAGGACCCGAAGTTGATCCTAATGGGCAAGCAGGCCATCGACGGCGACAACAACGCGGTCGGTCAGATGCTGTCCGCCTTGCTCGGCTGGCCGCAGGCGACGTTCGCGTCCAAGGTCGAGGTTTCCGGCGAAACCGTTCGCGTCACCCGCGAAGTCGACGGGGGCCTTCAGACCCTCGAGCTCGACCTGCCTGCCGTCGTGACCGCCGACCTGCGCCTGAACGAACCGCGCTACGCTTCTCTGCCAAACATCATGAAGGCCAAGCGCAAGACCATCGACATCAAGAGCACCGACGACTTCGGCGGTCTCGCGGCCGGCCATCTGAAAGTGGTCAAGGTGACCGAGCCGCCTAAGCGTGTCGCCGGCGTCAAGGTGGAAAACGCCGCCGAACTGGTAGCCAAGCTGAAGACTGAAGCGGGAGTGATCTGACATGGCCGTCCTCGTCGTCGCGGACCACGACAACGCCGAACTCAAGGACACCACCAACAAGACCGTCACCGCGGCGCTGAAGCTGTCCAGCGATATCGACGTGCTGGTGGCCGGCAGGGGAATTGCTGATGTCGCCGCCGAGACGGCCAAGATCGACGGCGTGCGCAAAGTGCTGACTGCCGAGAGCGACGCTCTCGGCCAGCACATCGCCGAGGCTTTGTCGGCTCTCGTCGTCCCGCTGATGGCGGATTACGACGCCATGCTCACCCCTGCCACCACCGTGGGCAAGAACTTCGCCCCGCGCGTCGCCGCGCTGCTGGATGTGGCCCCGCTCTCCGAAGTCCTCGATATCGTCGACGCCAGCACATTCGTGCGGCCCATCTACGCCGGCAACGCCCTCGAGACAGTGAGTTCCGACGACGCGAAGAAAGTGATCACCGTCCGCGCCACCGCATTCAAGGCGGCCGAGGCGGGCGGTTCGGCCTCCATCGAGGCGATCAACGCCGGCCCCGGCGCCCCGCACACGCGCTTCGTCTCCGAAGAGATCGTCAAGTCGGATCGGCCAGAGCTGGCGGGAGCCAGGATTGTCGTCTCCGGCGGGCGCGCCATGGGCTCGGCCGAGGAGTTTCACAAGGTGATCGAGCCGTTGGCCGACAAGCTTGGCGCGGCTGTCGGCGCCTCTCGGGCGGCGGTGGACGCCGGCTACGCCCCCAACGACTATCAGGTCGGCCAGACTGGCAAGGTTGTGGCTCCGCAGCTTTACGTGGCCATTGGCATCTCCGGCGCCATTCAGCACCTGGCCGGCATGAAGGATTCCAAGGTCATCGTGGCCATCAACAAGGATCCGGATGCGCCGATCTTTCAAGTCGCAGACTATGGTCTGGTGTCAGACTACAAGACCGCCGTGCCCGAGCTGATGACCGCCCTCGCCAACGCCGGGAAGTGACGCTTTCGCTGCATTGCAGCAAATGCTTGGCGTCGATCGCCGGCTTCGTGTTAAACAATTGTCATGAGCACCGGAGCGTATGCGTGGCGTCGGCAAAGACGTTCAAGGCGAACTGAATGACGAAAATCGGCGTGGTGGGGGTTATCGGCGCGGGGCAGATGGGGAGCGGCATCGCTCATGTCTGCGCCCTGGCTGGCTATGAGGTGCGGCTCAGCGACCTGTCGCAGGAGAGGCTCGACGACAGCCTCGCAAACATCGACCACAACCTGGCCCGGCAAGTGGGTCGCGGGCACATCTCGCAAGAGGAAATGACGGCGGCGCTGAAGCGCATCCAGCCGGTCCTCGACCTGGAATCGGTGGGTCAGACAGATCTCGCTATCGAGGCGGCCACCGAAGACGAGACCATCAAGAAAAAGATCTTCGCCGCCCTGACGCCCCATTTGGGACCGGCAACCCTCCTGGCCTCTAACACCTCCTCGATCTCGATCACCCGCCTTGCCTCGGCGACCGACCGGCCTGAGCGGTTCATCGGCCTGCACTTCATGAACCCAGTGCCGGTGATGAAGCTCGTGGAGATCATCCGCGGCATTGCAACCGACGCGGGCACCTACGAAACGGCGGTCGGCTTCGCTCAGTCGCTCGGCAAGACTACAGCGAACGCCGAGGATTTCCCGGCCTTCATCGTCAACCGCGTCCTGGTGCCGATGATCAATGAGGCGATCTACACCCTCTACGAAGGCGTAGGCACGGTCAGCGCCATCGACACAGCCATGAAGCTGGGCGCCAATCACCCCATGGGGCCGCTGGAGCTCGGCGATTTCATCGGGCTCGATACCGTGCTCTCGATCATGAATGTGCTCTACGAAGGCTTGGCCGATTCCAAATACCGCCCCTGTCCCTTGCTGGTGAAATACGTCGAGGCCGGCTGGCTCGGCCGCAAGGCCCAGCGCGGATTCTACGACTACCGCGGCGAGCATCCGGCGCCGACGCGCTGATCCCATGACCGACGTGATTTCCGGCCTCGGCGTGCTGGCGCGCCGCTTCGACGCCCTGCTGTGCGATGTCTGGGGCGTGATTCACAACGGCCGCGAGTCCTTCCCCGAAGCCTGCGCCGCCCTTGCCCGCTGGCGCGGACAGATCGGACCCGTGATCCTGATCTCCAACGCACCGCGTCCCGCCGAGGCGGTCGCGCGCCAGCTCGACGGCCTTGCCGTCCCGCGAAGCTCTTGGAGCGCCATCGTCACCTCGGGCGATGTCAGCCGCTCATTGCTGGCCACGCGCGCGCCCGGTCCAGCCTTCCGCATCGGCCCGGCCAAGGACGACCCGCTCTACGCCGGCCTCGGCTTGGAATTTGCCTCCGTTGAAACGGCCGCCTTCATCGCCTGCAGCGGTCCTAACGACGAGGACGTCGAGACGCCGGAGGACTACCGGGCCGTGATGACCATCGCCGCCAGCCGCGGCCTGACCATGATCTGCGCCAATCCCGATCTTGTGGTGCAGCGCGGCGAGGCTCTCATCTATTGCGCCGGTGCGCTCGCCAAGCTCTACGAGGCCCTGGGCGGCGAGGTCATCTGGGCCGGCAAGCCCTACGCGCCGATCTACGACCTGGCTTACGAAAAGGCTGGGCGACCCGAGCGCCGCCGCGTGCTGGCCATTGGCGATGGCCTGCTCACCGATCTCGCCGGCGCCCGCGAGCAGGGGCTGGACGCACTTTTCGTCGCAGACGGCATCCACGCCGCCAAAGCCCTGACGCCAGACGGCGAGATCGATGCGGCAAGCCTCGCCGCGTTGCTGGCTCCGGCGCCCCCCGCGTTCGCGCTTCGCGCGCTCGTATGGTGAGGTCTCGCCAAAGCCGGCGAAGCCGGTAAAAGCGGCGGCGGATTGGGAGCAAGCGTGGCGTTCAAGATCATCCACGGCTGGAAGCACCTTGACGACGCGGAACGCGGCGCAGCGGTGGCGCTTGGCAACTTCGACGGCGTTCACCTTGGCCACCAGAGGGTGATCGCCGACGCCGCTGTCGCCGCCAGACGCCTTTCGGCGCCGCTCGGGGTGATCAGCTTCGAACCTCACGCCCGCATGCACTTCGCGCCTGATTCGCCGCCCTTCCGGCTGATGACCCCCCACCAGCTGGCTCGCGCCGTCGAGGCCCTAGGCGTCGATCGGCTCTATTTGTTGCCTTTCGGCGTCGAGATGGCCAACTTCTCCGACCACGACTTCGCCAAGGTCGTCCTCGCCGATGGCCTGGGCGTCCGCCATGTGGCGGTCGGCTTCGACGTCACCTTCGGCAAGCACCGCACCGGCGATCCCTCGTCCATGCGCCGATTTGGCGAGAAGATGGGATTTTCGGTGTCGGTGGCCGATGCCGTCAGTGTCGACGGGGTCAAGCTGTCGTCCACTGCGGTTCGCGAGGCGTTGAGCGCAGGCAAACCCGTCGCCGCCGCCGCCATTCTCGGCCGCCCCTTCGCTATCGAAGGCGTGGTCCAGAAGGGACGCCAGCTCGGACGCAAGCTCGGCTTTCCCACCGCCAATGTGCTTCTGGCCGATTATGTGGCCCCGAAATTCGGCGTCTACGCCACGCGCACCCGCCTCGCTGACGGCCGGCGGCTGGGCGGGGTCGCCAATATCGGCGTCAATCCGACAACCGGCGTCGTCGAGCCCCGGCTGGAGGTGTGGCTGTTCGACTTCGACGAGGACATCTACGGCGAGGTGATCGAGACCGAGCTGATTGAATTCCTGCGTCCGGAAGAGAAATTCCCGTCGATCCCGGCGATGGTTGAGCAGATCTGGCGGGACGCTGGCCGCGCCCGGCAAATGGTCGCCTCTGACACCTGAGGTCCGACCCCTATCGGCGCAGGCTGGCCTCTGATATGGGCGGCGCATGGCCTGGGTTCGGTTGCGGACGCGAATTAACCGCCCGGCGTGACGCCGCCGGCGCGCGCCGGGATGATCGCCGTTTCTCCCCTTCCGAGCCTCAATGGATCTCAAATGGCCAACGATGCCGCCAAGCGCGACTACCGCGAAACTGTCTTCCTGCCGCAGACGCCCTTTCCCATGCGGGCGGGATTGCCCCAGCTCGAGCCGAAAATCCTGGCTAGCTGGAAGAGCCTGTACAGCGACATCCGTCGCGCCCGTCAGTCGGCGGGCGCGCCGCTCTTCGTCCTGCACGATGGCCCACCCTACGCCAACGGCGCGATTCATATCGGCCACGCCCTCGACAAGCTGCTGAAGGACTTCGTCGTCCGCTCGCGCTTCGCGCTCGGCTTTGATGTCGACTATGTGCCGGGCTGGGACTGCCATGGCCTGCCGATCGAATGGAAGATCGAGGAGGCCTTCCGCGCCGAAGGCCGGGCCAAGGACGAAGTCTCCAAGGCCGAGTTCCGCGAGAGATGCCGCGTCTACGCCTCTGGTTGGATCGAGGAGCAATCGCGCGAATTCCAGCGCCTTGGCGTGCTCGGCGACTGGGGCCGTCGCTACGCCACCATGGATTTCACCTCGGAGGCGGCGATCGTCGCCGAGTTCATGAAGTTCGTCGCCGCGGGTCAGGTCTACCGCGGCTCAAAGCCCGTGATGTGGAGCCCGGTGGAGCGCACGGCTCTGGCCGATGCCGAGGTCGAGTATCACGACCATGTCTCGCCGACGGTTTGGGTGCGTTTCCCAGTCGTGCGCGGTCCCAAGGCGCTCGACGGCGCCAGCGTGGTGATCTGGACGACCACGCCCTGGACGATCCCCGCCAACCGGGCGATCGCGTTCAATCCGAAGATCGACTACGCCGTCTACGAGGTCGAGGCGTTGGAGCAGGATCTCGCGTTCCAGCCTTGGGCCCGGCCGGGCGAGCGCCTGGTACTTGCCGAAGCCCTGGCGGAAACGGTGTTCGCCGCAGCAAAAGTGGGGCGCTGGCGAAAGCTTGGCTCAGCGGGCGACCTCCAAGGCGTGATTGCAGCTCATCCCCTCGCCAGTCTCGATTCTGGCTATGGCTTCGACGTACCGCTGCTCGCGGGCGACCATGTCACCGATGACGCTGGCACCGGCTTCGTCCACACCGCGCCCGGCCACGGCGCCGACGACTACGCCCTTTGGATCGCCGCGGGCCAGCGCGAAATCCCTGAGACCGTCGACGAGGACGGCGCCTATTACCCTCATGTGCCCCTCTTCGGCGGGCTCAAGGTGCTGGAGACCGAGGGCAAGCGGGCTGGCAAGTTCGGACCGGCCAATAACGCCGTCGTTGAGAAACTGATCGAGGCCGACGGCCTCTTGGCGCGTGGCCGGCTCCAGCACAGCTATCCGCATTCCTGGCGGTCGAAGGCGCCGGTGATCTTCCGCAATACGCCGCAGTGGTTCATCCGCCTCGACGAGCCCCTCGCCGATGAGGCTCACGGCGGCCGCACCTTGCGGGAAACCGCCCTGGCGGCGATCGACGAAACCGCCTTCCATCCCGAGTCCGGCCGCAATCGCATACGCGCCATGGTCGAGAGCCGCCCCGACTGGCTGATCAGCCGTCAGCGCGCGTGGGGCTCGCCACTGGCCATGTTCGTGGACAAGGAGACCGGGGCGCCGCTCGCCGACGAGGATGCCAACGCCCGCATCCTCGATCTCATCGCTCGCGAAGGCGCCGACGCCTGGTTCACCAGGCCGGCTGTCGACTTCCTCGGGAACCATGACCCCGAGCGCTACGAAAAGGTCGAGGACATCCTGGACGTGTGGTTCGATTCCGGCTCGACCCACGCCTTCGCAATCGAAGGGCGGGCCGACAGCCACTGGCCGGCTGACCTCTATTCCGAAGGCTCCGACCAGCATCGCGGCTGGTTCCAGTCCTCGCTGCTCGAAGCGTGTGGCACGCGCGGCCGCGCGCCATTCCGAGCGATCATGACCCACGGCTTCACCCTCGATGAGAAGGGGGAGAAGATGTCCAAGTCGCTCGGCAACAGCGTCGAGCCGCAGGAGATTGCCGCGCAGAGCGGGGCCGAGATCCTTCGATTGTGGGCCGCGCTAGCGGATTATTCCGAGGACCAGAGGATCGGTCGCACGATTCTTCAGACCACCACCGACGCCTACCGCAAGCTGCGCAACACCCTGCGCTACCTGTTGGGCGCCCTTGACGGCTTCACGCCTGCCGAGGCCGTGGAACTCTCCGACATGCCGCCCCTGGAACGGTTCATCCTGCACCGCATGTGGGAGTTGGATAGCCTTGTTCGCGAAGCCTACGAGACGTTCCGCTTTTCCGATGCGGTGCGTGCGCTCTCCGACCTTTGCTCCAACGACCTGTCGGCGTGGTTCTTCGATATCCGCCGCGACGTCCTCTATTGCGACAGGCCGGATTCGCTGCGTCGGCGCGCCTGCCGGACGGTGATGGATCTTGTCTTCGAGCGCCTCACCGCGTGGCTGGCGCCTGTGATCCCCTTCACCATGGAAGAGGCGTGGAGCACCCGCTTTCCGGACGAGAATGGCGGCAACAGCGCCCGGATATTCCCCGATACGCCCTCCGAATGGCGCAACGACGCCGAGGCGGAGCGCTGGGCTAAAGTCGAGCAGGTTACGCGTGTCGTTACCGGGGCGTTGGAGATCGAGCGGCGCGAGAAACGCATCGGGGGAGCTCTGGAAGCGGCGCCCGTGGTCCACATAAGCGACGCCAATCTGGCGGCGGCCTTCGAAGGCCTGGACGCGGCCGAGGTCTTCCGCACCAGCCAGGCGAGCCTCCTCGGCGGAGACGGCCCCGCCGAGGCCTTTCGGCTTACCGAAATCTCGGGCGTCGCCACTGAGCCGCTCGTGGCCGAGGGTCGCAAGTGCGCCCGATCCTGGCGCATCCTGCCCGAGGTCGGATCCGACCCGCGCTACCCGGATCTTTCCCTACGCGACGCCGACGCCGTCGCCTGGTGGGATGCGCAACATCGATGACCCTCATCTCACGCTCGGGCGCCTTCGCCCTCGCCCTTGCGGCCGCCGTCGCCGCCCTGGATCAGGAAACCAAGGCCTGGATCTTGGGCGGCCTGCGGCTCTTCCCAGGCGAATCCCATCCGGTCTGGGGTCCGCTGCGCCTCACCCTGGTGGAGAACAACGGCGTCAGCTTCGGCCTCTTCCAGAGCGACGCGTCATGGACGCGATGGGCGCTGGCCGCGTTCTCGCTCAGCATCGCAATCGCTTTGGCGATCTGGGTCAGGAAGGCGCCGAAGCTCTACACGGGCCTCGCGCTGGGACTCATCATCGGCGGCGCGCTCGGCAACTTCCTCGACCGGATCCGCGATGGCCAGGTGATCGACTTCCTGGACGTACGGGCGCTCCACTTCCCGTGGATTTTCAACGTGGCTGACAGCGCCATCACAATTGGTGTGGTCCTGCTTCTCGCCGAGGGCCTGATCCCTGCACGCAAGTCGCCCCCCAAGGTGCTTTTATGATCTTACTTGGCGCGGTAAGGGCGAATGGGTTATCGAAGGGTGGCCGGGGCGGCCCGCGATGGGATTCTTGACAGTCATGCGCCTTCAACTTGTCGCCGTTTCCGTTGCGTTGGCCGGTGTCGCCTCGCTCGGCGGCTGCAACAGCCTTTCCAAATCGATTGGCATGTCAAAGGTCACGCCAGACGAATTCCGGGTGGTGACCAAGGCGCCGCTCACCGTGCCGCCAGACTTCGCCCTGCGCCCGCCGGCTCCCGGCGAGCCCAGGCCGCAAGAGCTGGAACCCGAGAGCGCCGCCCGCGTCGCCCTTCTGGGCGAGCGCGCCGCCTCCGACCGCAGTGAAGGCGAGAAGCTGCTCGACACGCGCGCAGGCGGCGACAAGGCCGACCCGCTCGTACGCTATGTCGTCGACGACGAGTTCGGGGCCGTCGCCCACAAGGACAAGAGCTTCGCCGACTGGGTGATGTTCTGGCACAAGGGAAATCGCCCGGAGCCGACTGAGGCGGCGATCGAGGCCAACACCTCGACGCCCATAGATCCGGCGACCGAAGAAAAGCGGATCTCGAGCCTTACGGGCAATCAGCAGGTGGTGATCTCCCGCGCGCAATCGAGCAAGGTCAAGCTGCCCGGACTCTGAAATCGGCCCTTAGCCGCAGGATCCAGATTTCTGGAGCGTGAGATAGGCGCGGGCTGAGGCCTCTCCATCGACCGCATTCTTGCCGAGCGCGCGCTGGGCGCAGGAATCGCCGCGAGCGGCGGCGCTCTTCAGCAAGCTGAGAGCCTCAGCCTTGTCGCGGGCTGGCGTTGAATCCGGCCCGCCAGCCTTGGCGGCCGTCTCGATCAGCTTCGGCTGCCCAGCGACATTCTTTCGCCAGATCGCTTCTCGCAGCTGCGCGAGGAATGGCTCGACATGCAGGTGTGCGCCTTGCGTTCCGTGGCCGCCCTCCGGGAACAGGCGGTGGAAGGCGATGCCGGATTTCTCGATCTTCACCGCCGCCTGGCCCGGCGACATGCCGGCGACGACGATGTCATAGGCCCCGGGCGCATCGGGAGTGCCCATGGAGTGCCGTGAAATCGCGCCTGGCTTCACGGTGAGCGCGCCCTCGGCCCTCAGCTGGTTTTCACGCGCCTGGGTGCGATAGCCGCCGGTTTCGCGCCAGCGACCGGCGCCGAAGACTTCGTTCATTCGCAGGTTGAATTCAGACTGTTTGGTGGCCGACCCAACCGCCGCCGGTCTTGGCCCCTCGGCATCGATCAGCGCTAGATCGAGCGTGGCTCTGGCGTCACCGTGGGCCGCGGCGGCCCGGTACCATCTGGCGGCCTCGTCAAAGTCCTGCCCCACGCCCTGGCCCTTGGCGTAGAGGGCGCCGAGCCTTGCCTGCGCGTCGGCGTAATCCTGATCGGCGGCCTTCCGATACCACTTGGCCGCCTCGCCGATATCGCGGCGAACGCCCAGGCCCTCCTGGTAGTCAAGCCCGAGGTTGTACTGAGCGCCGGGATTGCCTTCGTTCGCAGCCTTGCGAAACCACATGACGCCCGTCTTGGGATCTGCCGGGACGCCCGTCCCGCGACTGAAAATCCGACCAAGGTTGTAGGCCGCCGCCGCATTGCCTTCTCCTGCGGCAGTCTGAAAAAGGCGGATCGCCGTCGCCGTATCGTCCTTGGCGAGCGCCGACTGGGCATCCTCATAGGGTCCCGCCCTAGCGGTTGCCGCGAAGGCGAAAAGGCCGATGGCAATGGCGGAAATTGCGCGCACGCACCCTCCGGCTGAACCTGCGGTCGCCCTCGGCGGGATCGTCAGCCAGCACCATAGCGGGCGGCGATGGTCCATTCCACCCGCCTTCCTCCTACAGAATCCCGCGACTAAGGTGAGATTATGGAAATTCGGGCGCGTCGCGTTCGATCCTTCGAGAGGACTACGCGACATTGACCGAGTTGCCCCAGGAGGCCGATCTCCGCCCGGCCGGTTCGGCACCTTCCTCGGCCGGGGCCCGTCTGCCACTCGGCGGAGTCTGCTGGTCGCTCTATGAGGGCGTGCGAGATCCCTATGTGATCCTCGTCACCATCTACATCTTCATGCCCTATGTGGCCTCCACGGTCGTCGGGGATCCGGTGCGCGGCCAGGAGATCATCTCGCAATGGAGCCAGTATTCTGGCTGGGCGGTGATGGCCACTGCCCCCTTCCTCGGCGCCTCGATCGACAAGCTCGGCCGGCGCAAGGCGTGGCTGGGGGCGGCTACCGTCCTGATGATCCCGATGATAGCCGCCCTGTGGTGGACCAAGCCGGACGGATCGGGGCTTTCGGTCACCGCGACCATGGCTCTGACCACCGCCATCGGCATCCTGTTCAGCTGGTCGGAAGTCCTGCACAACTCCTTGCTCGTGCGGGCCGCAGGCCTGAAAGCGGCCCACAAGGCTTCGGGCCTGGCCCTGGCGCTCGCCAACCTCTTTGCCGTCCTGGCGCTCGGCTTCACCGCCTGGGCCTTCGCCCTGCCCGGCCTCAAGTCAACGGCCGACTGGGCCTGGTTGCCGCATGAGCCCCTGTTTGGCCTCAGCCGGGCGCGGCACGAGCCCGAACGCGTCGTCGCCTTCATAGCGGCGGGCCTGTTCGCCGCCGGGGCCCTACCGCTGTTCCTGTTTACGCCAGACGCCGAACCCACCGGCGTGCCGGTCCTGAACGCGCTTAGAGGCGGCGCTCGGGAGCTGGCCGCCATGGTCCGCCAGGTCGGCCGCATCCGGAACGCCGCCGTCTTCCTCATCTCGCGCATGTTCTACTACGATGGCATGACCTCGATCCTGATCTACGCCGGGATCTACGCCGTGGGCGTGATGAAATGGGGCGCGCTGGAGATGCTGTTCTTCGGCATCATCCTGTCGGTCCTGGCGACCGCGGGCGGCATGATCGGTCTGTGGCTAGACCACCAAATCGGTCCGAAACGGGCGGTGCAGCTCCAGATCGGCATGAGCCTTCTGGGCATTCTCGCCATGCTGGGCATGGCCCCCGACCGCATCCTCTATCTCTGGTCGTGGAATCCGGCGACGCACGCGCCGCTGTGGCATGGTCCGTTCTTCCGCACCCTGCCAGAGTGGATCTTCCTTCTGATCGGCTTTTCCAACGCCGTCTTCATTACCGGGCAGTTTTCTTCGAGCCGCACCTTGCTCACGCGCCTGACCCCACCGGCCCAGACGGGCGCCTTTTTCGGCGTTTTCGCCTTGTCCGGCACGGCGACAAGCTGGCTCGGTCCCTTCCTGGTCAACCAGGGCACGCGCCTGTTCCACAGCCAGCAGGGCGGCTTCGCCTCCATCACCCTGCTGCTCGGCGTCGGTTTCCTTGGCCTGCTGTTCGTCAGCGGCGGGGGACGGCAGCCGACCGCCTTGCTTTCCGACGCGTCACGGGAATAAGCGTCCATGCTATGAACCATCAAGGTTTGAGCCGCCGGCTTGTATTGGCCGGACTCCTCGCCGCCGCCAGCGCCTCGGCCGCAGCGCTTCGGCTCGTGGTGGCGGACGCCTGGACCCGCCCGGCGGCGCCTGGCATGAACGCCGCCGGCTACATGACGATCGCTAACCGCGGACCTTTCCCGGATCGCCTGACCGGCGCCGCCAGTCCGATCGCGGCCCGCGTCAGCCTGCATCAGAGCCGCATGGTCGGGAACGTCTCGATCATGCGGCCGATAGACGGGATCGAGGTGACATCCCACGGCCGGACGAGCCTCGCGCCCGGCGGCTTCCATCTGATGCTGGAGGGTCTCAAACGGCCCCTGCACCCCGGTGATCGCGCGCCAGTGACGCTCTTCTTCCAGCGAGCCGGGCCGGTGCGCGTCTGGTTCACCGTCCGCGCCGGACCGGCGGCCGCAACAGGCATGAAAATGTGAGGGAAGGATGGTGACCTGGAACTACGCGGACATCTGGGAAAGCATCGCCAGCGGCGTTCCTGATCGGGCCGCGCAGATCCAGGGCACGCGAGAGGTTTCCTGGTTCGACTTCAATCGGCGCGCAGACGGCCTTGCTCGCGCCTTCCTCGACGCCGGCTTGCAACGCCAAGCCAAGATCGGCGCCTATCTCTACAATGCGCCGGAGTACCTCGAGACCTATTTCGCCGCGTTCAAGGCAGGCCTCGTTCCGGTCAACACCAACTATCGCTACGTCGCCGACGAACTCCTCTATCTATTCGACAATGCCGACGCCGAGGCGGTGGTGTTCCACGCCGCCTTCAGCTCCACGGTGGAGCAGATCCGCGGGAATTTGCCCAAGGTGAAGCTGTGGATTGGCGTCGCCCAGCCGGGCTCGCCGGTCCCGGACTTTGCGGTGGACTATGAGAGGCTCGTCGATCGCTCCGTCGGGCGGACCGCAGCGCCCTGGGGGCGCTCCGGCGACGACCTTCTCATCCTCTACACCGGCGGCACGACCGGGATGCCGAAGGGGGTCATGTGGCGTCAGGACGACCTGTTCAACGTGTTGGGCGGCGGCGGTAACCTGCTTCTGGAAATCCCGCCGCTGTCGACCCTGGAGGAGGCGGCCGAGCGCGCCAAGACCATGGCGCCGCCGGTCACCATCGCCGCCGCGCCGTTGATGCATGGCACTAGTCAGTTCACCTCGCTGATGACGCTCACCAACGGCGGAACGGTTGTTGAGCTGCCCTCGACCCACTTCAACGCCCTTGAGTTCTGGCAAGAGGCTGAGCGGACCCGCGCGACCTCTGCGGCGATCGTTGGCATGGCCTTCGCCCAGCCCCTCCTGGAGGCGCTGGATGCTCATCCCGGCCGCTGGGACCTTACCAGTTTCATCCGGCTCGGCTCGTCGGGGACGGTCTGGAGCATGGAAAACAAGCAGAGCCTGCTGCGCCATATCCCGCACATGGGAATTTTCGACAGCCTGGGCTCGTCCGAGGCGGTCGGCCTGGGCGCCTCGGCCTCAGCCGCCGGGGCGGCGAGCGAAACAGCCCGGTTCATGCTGGGCCTGAACACCGCGGTGTTCACCGAGGACCGCCGCCGCGTCGAGCCCGGCTCCGGCGAGCGCGGCCTGCTCGCCACCTCCGGTTTCCTGCCAGTGGGCTACTACAAGGACCCGGACAAAACCGAACGCACCTTCTGGGAGGTGGAAGACCGGCGCTGGTCCGTGCCCGGCGACTGGGCGACTGTGGACGTCGATGGCAGCCTTCGGCTCCTGGGTCGTGGGTCGCAGGTGATCAACACAGGCGGGGAAAAGGTATTTCCGGAAGAGGTGGAGGAAGCGATCAAGCTTTGTCCAGGAGTGCGCGACGCAGCCGTCGTCGGCGTGCCCGACCCGCGTTTCGGTGAGCGCATCTGCGCCGTGGTCGAGGCCGCGGCCGGTGAGGAACCAACACTCGAGACGCTTTCAATTCACGTGCGCCAGCACCTGGCCGGCTACAAGTCGCCGCGCGAACTCGTGCTCTCGCCGGTCCATCGTGCGGCCAATGGCAAGCTCGATTACAAGGCCATGAAGTCGCTGGCGATGGCGGCGTTGAAGTTAGATTAGAAACGGAAAGCGCCCGCCGGACATCTGCCATGGCGGGCGCCGACCAAGATCCAAATCTATCGGGCGTATCTCCCCGAAATGCCTGGATCGGGCAAAGTCTTTAGCCCGCTTACGATCCGGCAATCGGAACAAGCCCGGCTTTGCCGTAAGTGTCAACCTTGCGACATTCCCGCCCCCGGCTGATCACAGGGAATTCCGCGAAGTGCTCCGGTCCCGGACGGCCCCAATAAGTCGATCGGCCGCTTCGCACGCTGGCTGGAAGACATAAGCCGGCTCTTCGACGGCGACCGGGCCGATTCCGACAGCGGCGAGGCGCTCGGCGGCCATGAAAATCTCGGCGCGCGCAATCAGGCCGGATCCGACGCCCAGTCCATGGACGGTAAGGCCTCGCAAAGCTTCATGCGCTGACTTGTCCTGATCGGCCGGCCAAGCGAGGCGGGCCATGGTCTTGCCACGGGCCGCAGCCTCAAACACCGACAGCAGCCGGCGCGCCACGGCCAAGGCCGACTGATCCCAAGGCGCGCCAAGCGCCGCAGTCAGTTGCGCCTGGCTTTTCAGGATCAGACCGTCGACCAGGGGTTTAAGTCCATTGGCCGTGAGGGTGGCGCCGGTGGTGGTGATGTCGACAATGAGTTCGGCCGCGCCAGCCGCGGGCGCGCCCTCGGTGGCCCCGCCAGACTCGACGATGCGGTAATCGGCGACGCCGTGCGCGGCGAAGAACTTGCGGGTCTGTCGAGCATATTTGGTGGCGACCCGAAGGCGACGGCCAGTGCGGGCAAGGATGTCGTGCGCGACGTCATCGACATCGGCCATGGTCTCGACGTCGATCCAGCTGCGCGGCGCCGCGACGACGAGATCGGCTCGGCCAAAGCCCAGAGCCAGCAGCGGCAAGGCGCCCGCGGCGGCTTCGCCCAACAGATCCTCGCCAGTCACGCCCAGGTGGATCTCGCCGGCCGATAGGCTGTTGGCGATGTCCGCGGCGGATGCCAGCCGCACCTCCAAGCCATCGAATCCGGTCAATGTGGCCTGATAACCGCGCGCGCCGTTGCTCATCTCCAGACGCAAGCCGGTGTCCGCGAGCCAGGCCTCGGTCTGCTCCTTGAGCCGTCCCTTCGACGGCAAAGCAAGAATGATCCGCCTGCTCAAGCGTCACACTCCTTCCATGCCCGCGCGGGACGCACCATGCAGCCGACCGCGCCGGTCTTCAGCGGCCGGCCGAGCCGCGCGGGCAAGTTGTCATAACGGCCGCCCGCGGCCACTGGTTGATCTTCGCCGAGTGCGGCGCTGCGGACCTCGAACAGCGCTCCATCGTAATAGCCGAAGGGGCGATGGAAGCCGGCGGCGAAGCGCATACGTGCGGCGGGGATCTCGGCCATGGCGGCGAGCCTCCGCGACCAGGCGGTCAAGGCCTCGTCAAGCCCCTTGCCGCGCGCCAAGCGTCCGATGGCCTCAAAGGCCGCGGCTGGCTGGTCCTCAATCGTCAGATAGAGGCGGACGAGTTCGCGCGCCTCGCTCGAAAGCCTCGGCGCGGCGGCCAACGTAGCCCGGGCGGTCAGGCGATGGACGATATCGGCCGCGCCACGCCCCCCAACGGGCTCTATTCTGGATAGACTCCAGATATCTTCCAACACGGCGATGGCCTTCGCCTCGTCGAGACCGACTAAGAGTCCGGCAAGCGGGCTGGAGGCGGGCGCCGCTTCTCCGGTGAGTTCACGTTCGAGGCGTGCGGGATGCGCCAAGGCGAGCGTGAGACGCGCCGCTGCATCATCATTGGCGCCAATCGCTGCGAGGAAGGCTCGAAATAACGCGATGTCGCCCAGGGCGAGACTGAGGTCGGCGCGGCCACCCGCAGTGGCGGCGCGCCAGGCCAGCAGGACGACCTCGGCGTCAGCGTCAGCCGCATCCCCCGACTCGAAGGCTTCCAGGCCGATCTGCAGGAACTGTTCGGAGCGCGCCGAGCCCGCCGGAGCGACGCGGAAGGCCGGCCCTTCGTAGATGTAGCGGCCCGACGTCTGCTCACTGGCGACGGCCGACCGTTCAAGATGGTTTCTTGCGATGCCGACAGTGAAGTCGGGCCGGAGGCAATGATCCTCACGCTCGGGACCCTGGACCAGGAACAGCCGCTCGCGCAACGCCTCGCCTGTCAGATCGAGATAGACGCTCAGGGGCTCTGCCAGCGGGATTTCGACAGCGATCCCTCGTGCGGCTTCGAACGGTGCGCGAATGGCGGCGAGAATCGCCTCGGGGACCGGCGCCTCCAGTCTCACGACTGGGAATCCAGGATCCGTCGCACCGTGGCGGCGAGCTCGGCCCTGGGCGCAGTCACCTGACCGGGCCGGTCCTCTCGCCAGGCGCGATTGTCGGCCACATCCTCGGCCAGTCTGCGACCGAGATCGAGATCCTTGACCGTAACCTGGCCGACGGCGATCTCGTCCTCGCCCATGATCACGGCGGCCGGCGACGCCCGGCGATCGGCGTACTTCATCTGCGCCCGCATTCCGCTCTCGCCGAGATAGACCTCAGCGGCGATCCCGGCAGTCCGAAGCTCTGCGGCGGCGGCGAAATAGTCAGCCATGCGCATCGCTTCCAAGGCGATCACCACCACCGGACCGCGTTTGCGCTCCCGCTTGGTCAGCTCGGCCGCCGCGAGAGCCTCGACAAGGCGTGAGACTCCAAACGAAAAGCCGGTGGCCGGCATGGGCTCGCCGGTGAATCGGGCCACGAGGTCGTCGTACCGCCCGCCACCGCCCACTGAGCCGAGACGCGCCGTTCCGTCGCCGTCTCCGACCAGCTCGGCCTCGAATACGGCCCCGGTGTAGTACTCGAGGCCCCGCACCACCGCCGGATCGATCACCGCAGCCGTATCGGCGACGCCCAGCGCCGCCAGAGCCTGGCCGATGCGCGCCAGCTCTTCGAGGCCTGCCGCGCCCTCAGCGGAGCCGCCGACGAGGCTGGAGAGGGCGTCGATGGTCGCGCTGCGAGTCTCGCGTCGAGCCGAGATGAAGGCGACCACGGCGTCTATCGCCGCCTGCTTCAGTCCCGCACCCTTTGTAAATGCGCCGGACTCATCGAGGCGGCCAGCCCCCAGCAGATCGACGACGCCGGCCGCGCCAAGGCGATCGAGCTTGTCTACCGCTCGCAACACAGCCAGCCTCTGGCCCACGTCACCCAGCCCTTGGGCCGCCATGAGACCGTTGAGCAACTTGCGACTGTTGACCCGCACGACATAGCGCGAAGGGGCCAGACCGGCGGCTTCATAGCCGGCCACGGCCATGGCGATGATCTCGGCGTCGGCCTCGGGCCTGGCCGATCCGACGGTGTCGGCGTCACATTGGACGAATTGCCGATAGCGACCGGGACCCGGCTTCTCATCGCGCCACACGGCGCCGAAGGCGTAGCGGCGAAAAGGCCTGGGCAACCCCACGGCGTTCTCAGCGACGAATCGGGCCAAGGGCGCGGTCAGGTCATACCGCAGCGCCATCCACTGATCGTCGTCGTCCTGCAGCGCAAAGACCCCGGCGTTCGGCCGCTCGGCGTCCGGCAGGAATTTTCCAAGCGCGTCAGCATATTCGAAAGCCGGAGTCTCCAGCAGTTCGAAACCGAACGATTCATAGACCTCCGAGACCGCCGTCACGATTCGCCGTTCGGCGGCCAGCACATCGGCGCGCCGGTCCTGGAAGCCGCGCACGGCGCGCGCTTGGGGGCGTGACTCCTCTATCATGAGGCGCGCGCTTAGCCGCCCTCAGGGCGCGGAGCAAGGCGGCTCAGCTGGCGCCGCCACTCGTCACCGCTGACGCAACCATGTCTGGGGTCAGCAATTGCGGCAACACCTTCGGCTGCGCCGCGCCCTTGGCGTAGAACAGGTAAAGCGGCACGCTCTCCCGGCCCTGATCGGCGATGGCCTTGGCGATCACCGGGTCGCGATTGGTCCAGTCGGCCACCAGATAGACTGCGCCGGCGCGTTTCATCGCTGATCCCACCTCGGCGCTTGAGAACGCCACTTGCTCATTCGCCTGGCAGGTGACGCACCATGCAGCGGTGAAGTTGACCAGCACCGGCGTGCCGGCGGCGCGCAGGGACGCCAGGCGCTCCGGCGACCACGGCTGTGCGGTGAGTTCGCCCGTTTTCTTTGTGGCGGATTGCCCGGCGCGGGCGTCAGTGTCGAATGGGCCGAAACTGACCGCGGCAAGGGCGAGGATCAAGCAGGCCGCCGAACTCAGCAAGGGAGAGGCGCTGCGCCCGCCTGAGATTCGACGTCTCTGGCCGACGCCGAACAACCATGCGCAGGCGCCCAGCGCAACGCCGGCGGTCAGCAGCCTTGCCAAGCCCATAGGGCCAGTCTGCTGCGAAAGCACCCACAGAAGCCATGCCGCCGCCCCGTACATGGGGAAGGCCAGGGCCTTCCGCAGTCCGTCCATCCATGCCCCGGGCTTGGGGAGGCGGCGGGTGAGCGCGGGAGAAAAGGAGAGAACCGTGAAGGGCGCGGCGAATCCGGCCGCCAGGGCCAGAAATACGGAGATTGCCGTCGCGGGCGGCTGAGTCAGGGCGAAACCGAGCGCCGGACCCATGAAGGGCGCCGTGCAGGGCGCGGCCACCACGACCGCCAGCGCGCCGGTCAGAACGGATCCGACAACCTGTCCCTGCGACTCGATTCCGGCGCCAAGGCCCTGCAGCGAGGCGCCGATCTCGAAGACGCCAGAAAAGTTGAGGGCGGCGCCCAGCATCACCAGACTGAGCAGGGCGACCGTGAGCGGAGACTGCAGCTGAAATCCCCAACCGACCGCCTGTCCAGCGGTCCTGGCGGCTATCAACAGGCCGGCCAGGAGGGTGAAGGAGACAACCACACCGGCGAAAAAGGCGATTCCCTCCCGCCGCCCGGTTTGACCGGCGCTGCGCGCCAGGGCCGCCGCCTTCATGGCTAGAATTGGGAAGACACACGGCATCAGGTTGAGGATCAGGCCGCCTAGGAATGCGAAACCGATGGCGAGCGGCAGACGCAGTCCGCCTCCGCCACTGGCTTCGGGCGGCCCCAGGCCGCCGGCCGCCGCCGGCAACGACCCCTGGTTCACGTCGACTTCCCAGGCGCCGCCATCAACGGCCAGCACGCCTGCTATCTTCGCCGGAGACGCCTTGCCCGCCGCGTAGGCCGCGCCGGGTGTGAGCGTGAGGGTCAGACCCTTCGGGCCGCGATCGACCGCTTGCGGCTTCGCTTGGTCGATCAGGCTGTCATCGTAGGGGTAGAAATAGGCGTCGGCGTCGGCGGCGCCAGCGAGCGGCGCGCCCACCGCCGCCAGACGGAACTTCCCGCCGGCGGATTGGAAGGCGGTGACTAGGCCCGCGGGCTTCGGCGCGGCGGACAGCGCGCCGGCTACGGTCTTGCCGGCCGTCGGATCAAGCGGCGGCTTCCCAGCGACGACCGGCAGGGCGAGGCTGACATTGCTGGTCCCCGGCACGCAGACCTGGGCACAGACCAGATAATCGACACGTGCCGCCAGTAGAGCGTTTTGTCCCGTCTGAGCCGAGGCGGGGACCTCGATCGGCACGGCCAAAACGGCGCGACCCACATAGCCATAATTCATGATCGGTCCGACCGGCAGACGTGACGGCGCTGGCCAGACGATATCGCCGGCCTTCCAGCCCGCCGGCGTCGTCCAGGTGATCTTGGTGGCCTCACCGGCGTCCCCGGGGTTGCGCCAATAGGTGTGCCAGCCTTTGTCAGCGGTGAGGATCACCGCAACATAGGCCGTCGAGCCGGGCGCTACGCCAACGGTCTCCGAAACCAGCTCGGTCGTCACGTGCGGCGTCCGCACAGGCTGGGCCAACGCTGCTGCGCCGAAAACGAGCGCGGCAAAGAGAGCAAGGAAGGCCTTCATCGGCCTCTATCTAGAGTGAACAAGGCTTGGGCGAAACCGGGCCGCCGCTTGCGCCCTCGTATCGGGGCGGACCATGATGGCTTCACCGTCCGGGGAGGAGCCATGCCCGCCGCCTTCGACAGCATCGAGATCGGATCCGTCGTTTCGCTCGGCGTGGCGGTCGTCGACGAGGCGGCGTTGAAGACCTTCGTGGCCGCCTTCGTTCCGGCCTGGAACATCGAGCGAGGGGCGCCGGACGCCATGGTTTACGCCATTTGGGCCAAGCTCGATCTGGAGGCGTCGGCTGGCTGGCCGCAGACCAAGCGGCTTGGCGTTGACGCGCTGCGCTGGGTGCGCAATCCGCCGCCCGGCGAGTTGCTGCGCGGGCGGATGACTGTGATGGGCAAGGACGCTGTCGGCGATGGCAAGGGTATCGTCATCGCCCAGCACGACCTCTTGGATGAGGCTGGCCGGCTGGTGTTCTCCTGTCTCACCCGGAGCATTTTTGCCAGATAAGGGGCGCCGGCATGGATTACCTCAGACTCCTGCTCATCGCCGGCAGCGTGGCGCTGGTTTTCATCCTGGTGCGCGCGGTCGTGTCCGGTAACATCCATTCGCAATATGCGGTCACCCACCGGGACGAGAACCCTGGGACCTTCTGGGCGCTGTGGTTTGTGCTGTTGTTGCCGCTGATCCCGATCCTGATGCTGGTCATGCGTCTCAAGGCCCACTAGCAGAATGAAGGCGGTCGTCACCGGCGCCGCGGGACACCTGGGCGAGGCGTTGATCCGGCGCCTGGCCGCGCGCGGCGACGAAGTCATCGGTCTGGACCGTCTCTCGACGCCCTACGTGCGCCATGTCGGCGATATCAGCGACGCAAATCTCGTCGCCAGGGCCCTGGTCGGCGCCGAAGTCGTGTTCCACGCCGCCACCCTGCATAAACCGCACATCGCCAGCCACACCCGTCAGGCCTTCATCGACACCAACATCACCGGAACCAACATTCTTCTGGATGCGGCCCTTCGCGCTGGCTTCCGCGCCTTCATCTTCACCAGCACCACCAGCGTATTCGGCGACGCCATGGGCGCGGAGACCGGCGCGCCGGCTGTGTGGGTTGACGAGTCGCTCAATCCCAAGCCCCGCAACATCTATGGCCTGACGAAGCTGGCCGCCGAAGGGCTCTGCAATCTGGCCCGGAAGGAAACTGGCCTTGCGACGATCAGTCTGCGGACAGCGCGCTTCTTCCCCGAGGAGGACGACGATCCGAGTGTCGCCGCCGCCTTTGCCCAAGGCAACGTCAGGCTCAACGAGTTCCTCTACCGCCGCGGCGATATCGAGGACGTGACCGAAGCTCATCTTCTTGCCGCCAGACACGCCGCCGAAGCCGGTCCCGGTCCCTTTGTCGTCAGCGCCACGACGCCTTTTGTTCGCGAGGATCTGGCCGAGCTTGGTTCCGATGCGCAGGC
>DASXCH010000120.1:0-11665 GCA_036491275.1 Caulobacteraceae bacterium | reverse complement strand
GATAGAGCGCCGCTCTGGGCGACAAGGCCTCGTTCAGCACATGCCCGGCGGCCAGGGCTTCAAGGGAGGCTCGTACATAGGCGTCGCCGGTTGCTTGGTCGCCGGTCAGGGCCCGGGCGTAACGACGGATAAAGGGTAGGTGGGGTGAAAGTCGCGATGACAGGCTCATCGGCCCTCCTCTGCACACGCGACCCCGCTCCGCCAGGTCCCGTCAGGCGAGCAACGCGGGACCGGTTAGCGGGTTCCGACGGCGTCGCCAGAATATACTAGACCGCTTGACGCGGCGCGTCGCGGGGAACCGCCCATGCATCTTTGGCGTTGCGCTCGAATGATGGGGAATTCCGTCTGAGCACCGACACACAGCGGTGGCCTTCGAGCCACGAGGGAGGCATTATCCTTTCGATGGCCAAACGGGCGCCTACGAAGCGCTCTCCAGCGCTCGATGAGACTCGCCTGCGTCAGCAAGCGATCGGGGCGCAGCTGCGTCGAATTTTCGAGGACGTGGTGAACGAACCGGTGCCGATCGAGTTTCTCGATCTCCTGAAGCGGGCTGACGGAAAAGCCGCGGACCAGGATTGATGCGAGATCCGGCTTCAGCGACCGAGGCGGAACGTGATCGCGCGTTTCGTGATGAGCTTATCGCGCTGATCCCCCAGCTCCGCGCCTTTGCCCGCACCTTGACGGGCGATCCCACCGCGGCCGACGACCTGGCGCAAGACGCAATGATGAAGGCATGGGACGCCCGAGAGAGCTTTTCACTCGGCACCAACATGAAGGCCTGGACCTTCATGATTCTGCGCAATCAGTTCTATTCCGAGAAGCGCAGATCGTGGCGCCAGTCGCAGCTTGACCAGGAGGCCGCCGAGCGGACGCTGGTGGCGGCGGATGATCCGTCCGCGCCTGTGGCTCTGGACGAGCTCCGTCAGGGCTTGGGGATGTTGCCACCGGAACAACGGGAGGCGCTGATCCTGGTGGGGGCAGGCGGATTCGCCTATGACGAGGCGGCCGCGATCTGCGGTTGCGCGGTAGGTACGGTGAAGAGTCGAGTCAGCCGTGCGCGTCGCGCCCTACATGAAATCCTTGAGCGTGGCGATTACGATCGGGATGGGAAGGCTGCTGGCGACGCGATGGGCTCGATTCTCGCGCAAGCGGAGCGCCTGAGCGGAACAAGGTGAATTCCGCAGTCCGGGTGGGGGGCTGGGCGGCGATGCCTGTGCGCGCCCGCTTGGGCTTGGCCTTGGTGTTGGCTCTCGCGCCGGTTCTGATCGTCGCCGCAATCCAGTCGAGTCTCGCCGCCCGCCGGGAATCGCACGAACTCCAGGCCGAGCTCGCGGCCTCTGCCGAGCGCAGCGCCGCCACAGCCCGCGCCCGGATCGCGGCGGCTGAAGTCCTTTTACAAACCGTGACTCCGGGATCGGTCGGCTATCAGTGCGCAACGCGACTGGCGGAAATCAAGGGGCGCATTCCTGGATACGACAACCTCATTCGTTTTGACGAACAGGGGCGTGTGGTGTGCTCCGCCGCGGGCGCGCCAGCCGATTCGTCGAGGGCGTCGCGGCCATGGTTCGCGGCGCTTGCGGCAGGTGCGCCAATCACCGTCACCAGCCAGGGCGGCGTTCCCTATGCCGATCGTCCGGCGATCCTGGCCAGCGTCCGCGCTCTGGACGATCAAGGCCGTTTCGAAGGCGTGCTCACCGCCGTCATCGATCTCGCAAGTCTTCGGCCGCAAACGCTCGACCGTTTTCTGCCAGCAACGTCGCAGGTGGCGATCACCGATGCGACCGGACACATCCTTTCGGCCACCAACACCCCGGCCTTTCCGAACGATCTGAGCGGACATCTGTCCCATGCATCTGCTGGCGATTCGCAAATGTGGTTGGAGACGGACAGGGGCGGCGGCCAGAGGATTTTCACATCGGCGCCGCTGGTGGACTCGGAAACCTATGTGGTTCTTTCGGCGCCATCCCAAGGCGCCCTTTCCTGGGCGGAGTTCAATCCGGTTTCGGCCATCATCCTGCCGGCGCTGGCCTTCCTGCTTCCGCTGATGGCGGTCGGTTTCGTGGCCGATCGGGGAATTGTCCGCTGGGTCGACTATCTTCGTCGGATCTCGGCGATCTACGCCCGAGGCCGATATACCGTGCGGCCCCGGCGAACCGAGTCGGCGCCGCCCGAGTTTCGCCAACTCGCCCAGTCCATGGGCGCCATGGCCGAAACCATCGCCGCCCGCGACGCGACGCTGAGGCAGTCGCTGGAAGAAAAAGAGGATCTTCTGAGGGAGGTCCACCATCGGGTGAAGAACAACCTTCAGGTCATTTCGTCTCTACTCAATCTGCAGGAGCGGTCGCTCAGCGACCCGTCGGCGCGCACGGCGATGTCGGACACGCGCCAGCGGATTTCCGCACTCGCTCTGATTTATCGCACGCTCTACCAGGGGCCCGATCTCAAGCGCGTTGAACTGCGCAGCTTCCTTGACGAACTGATCGCCCAGACCCTGCTCAGCGAGAGCATCGGCGGGGCGCCGATCCGGACCGAGTTCGATATCCAACCCCTCGAGATGGATGCCGACAATCTGGCGCCGCTCGCGCTATTCGCCGTGGAAGCGGTCACCAACGCCAAGAAGCATGGCCTCGATCGCGGCGGAGTCCTGACTGTCTCCCTCCATGTCTCCGGCGAGAAGGCGGAACTCTCCATCTGCGACACTGGCGCGCCGGGGACACCGACGCCAAAAGTGGGCGAGGGTGTCGGCCGAACGCTGATGACCGCATTCGCCCGCCAGCTTCGCGGCGAAGTCTGTTTCCAGGCCAACAAGACCGGCGGCTTGACGACGCGGCTCTCATTTCCCACACCCCGGCGTCTCGACGCCTGACGCCTAGGTCTCGAGTTCACCCGGATCGGAATAGCCAAAGCCTTGCACCCTGCGAAGGACTTCCGCGAGACGGATCGGACCATACTTGCTGAGCGCGTCGGCGAGCGCGGTTTCGCCGTCATCATCGGCATCGCCGAGGGTCGACCACGCATCGCCCATGCGCCGATCCTGCTGGACGGGGACCGGATGCGATTCCACCTGTCCGCGGCCAACCCGCTGTCGACCGCCGTGCAGGATGCCGGTTGGGCGCTGGCGGTGATCACCGGCGATGAGGCTTACGTCAGTCCGGACTGGTATGAGATCACCGATCAGGTCCCGACCTGGAACTATCTCTCGGTCGAGATCGAGGGGTCCGTTCGGGTTCTTGGCCGCGACGAGGCGACTCGCCTGCTGGACGATCTCGCCGACCGCTATGAAGCCTGGCTGAAACCCAAGCCACCTTGGACGCGTGCGAAGATGGTTCCCGCCAAGTTCGAAGCTTTGCTCGGAGGCATTGTGGCCTTCGAAATGAGGATCGAGCGCCTCGAAGGGGTGACCAAACTCTCCCAGAATAAGCCCACGGCCGTAGCCATGCGGATCGCGGGGGAACTCGCCAAGCTCGACGACGAAGGCGCGCGCCGTATTTCGCGGCGGATGATCAGGCATCTATCGGCAGGCTGAACCAGACCCGTACGCCGTGCGGACGATCCTCGATGCCTATGTCTCCGCCGGCGGCCTTGACCAGGGCCCGGACGAAGGCCCCCTGCGCCCATCGACCGCTCGGAGTCGCCTCGTTCGGCGCGCCGGTAAGCCCTGAGCGGACCTCTTCGCGCAGCATGGCGCGCGGTCCGTCGGCATCGAGCTCAACGACACGGACTTCGCCCTCCGTTCGCGCATCCAGTCGCGCCATGCCTCCGGTCGCCAGGATATCGGCCGCCAGTTGCGCAAGGACGAGGAGGCCACGCGCGGCAGAGGGCCCCAGCGTCGGCGCCCTCACCCGCCAATCGAAGTTCGGCCGGATATCCTCGAAGAGCATTTGGATGAGGGACTCCAGTTCGGCGCAGTCCACGGCTCCGGCGACGGGGCCATAAGCTTGGCGGGCGAAGCGGACCTTGGTTTTCTGGGCGGCGACAGCTTCGGCGAGGAAGGATTCGGCTTCCTCGCGCTCTGCCGGGCTTTGCGCCTCGCGAAGCAGATCGAGGCCGGAGGCGACCGCCTGGGCCGAGCTGGCGAAGTCGTGGCAAAGGCCGTCCGCCAGGCGCTCGGTCAGGGTCACGACGACGTCATCCACGTACCGAGGATCGCCTGATTTGGCGCGTCGGCAAACCACGCCTAAACAGGGCCGATGACTGTGACCCGCTTCGCCGATCCCGACCTCGGGGCCCGCCTTGCCGACATCGTCGAGGAGGCAGCTCGCCTCATCCTGCCCCTTTGGAAATCGGGCCTTGAGGTCATCGCAAAGGCCGATGAGAGCCCGGTCACCGAAGCCGACCGCCGTGGCGAGGCTCTGATCCTGGAACGTCTGGCAGAGGCCTTTCCCGATACGCCCGTGCTCGGCGAAGAACATTGCAGCGACCATGGAGCGCCGGACAGGATTGGCGCTATTTTTTTCGCTGTCGATCCGTTGGACGGCACCAAAGCCTTCGTGCGTGGCGATCCAAGCTTCACGGTCAACATCGGTCTAATCGACGCTGGCCGGCCGGTCGCGGGCGCAGTCAACGCGCCGGCGACCGCCGAAACCTGGTTCACGGGCCTGGGCGGCGCCTGGAAGCGGGTCGGTGGCTCGGCCACCCACCGGATTTGCGCGCGGCCATGGAACACCGGCGACGCCGTGGCCCTGGTCAGCCACTCCATGAAGCCGGAAGCCCAGGCGGCGCTGAAGGCGGAGTTCGGGGTCAGCCTTACCCTCCCGATGGACTCTTCGATCAAGCTTTGCCGCATCGCCGAGGGCGAGGCGGATATCTACGTCAGGCGAGGCCCGACCATGGAGTGGGACATCGCCGCCGGCCATGCGGTGCTCGCGGCCGCGGGAGGGCGTCTGACGACGCCGGAGGGCGATCCATTCCTCTACGGCAAGGCTGCCGCCGGTTTCCGAAACGGGCCCCTTATTGCGCGTGGAGCGGCATGAATTTCGAGGACATGGTCGGCGATCCGCCGCTGATCGCCATCCTACGCGGCTTGACGACGCCTGAAGCTCCGGAAATCGGAGAAGCGTTGTTCGAGGCCGGCTTTTGCTGCCTCGAGATTCCGCTCAATTCGCCGACTCCTTTGATGAGCATAGCTGCGCTGCGCATGCAGCTGGGCGGACGCGCCAAGGTCGGTGCCGGAACTGTACTTACGCAGGACGAGGTGAAGGAGGCCGCTGCGGCCGGGGCCCAATTCATCGTCTCGCCCAACGCCGATCCCGCGGTTATCGCCGCTACCAACGCTGCGGGCCTCGGCTCCCTGCCGGGTGTCTTCACTCCGACTGAAGCCTTCACGGCGCTTGCGGCTGGCGCCGACGCGCTCAAGCTCTTTCCTGCCGATGCCAGTTCGCCTCAGTCGTTGAAAGCCTTGCTGGCCGTCTTGCCCGCCAAGACCCATGTCTTACCGGTGGGCGGGATCGAAACGGCCTCAATGGCGGCCTGGCGCGCCGCCGGCGCCGCGGGATTTGGCATCGGCAGCGCCATCTGGTCTCGAGGACGCTCGCCCGAAGGAGTCGAACGCCGGGCGCGCTCCTATATCGCAGCGTGGCGACGCGCGGTCAGATCAGAGGCTCACGCCTAGACTGGATTGCGCTCGATCAATCGCCTGGCGATGATGATGCGCTGCATCTCATTGGTGCCCTCGCCGATGATCAGCAGCGGCGCATCACGGTACAGTCGCTCGATGGGATAGTCCTTGGAGTATCCGTTTGCGCCGAAGATGCGCATCGCCTCTCCCGCGACCTCGGCTGCCGTCTCGGTGGCGAACCACTTGGCCATGCCGGCCTCGAGATCGACCCGTCGGCCGGAATCGTAGGCTCGCGCCGCGTCCTCCACCAGAAGCTCGGCGGCGCGGGTCTTGGACGCCATCTCGCCGAGCTTGAGCTGAATCGCCTGGTGCTCCGCGATCGGCTTGCCCATGGTCTTGCGGACCTGGGCGTAGGCCACCGACTCGTTCAGCGCCCGCCGGGCGATGCCGACGCCACGGGCCGCCACATTGACCCGACCGATCTCCAGTCCGCCGGTGGCCATGACGAAACCCTTGCCCTCCTCGCCGCCCACCAGACAGAACTCGGCGTCGCAGCGGTACCCAGCAAAGCCGATCTCGCCCGTGTCGATTCCCCTATAGCCGAGCTTGGGAAGCTTCCGGCCCCGTTGCACACCGGGGAGATCCGCCTTGGTCTGCAGATCGCGCGTGGGCGTGATCAGCATGGTCATGCCGCGGTGGCGGGGCTTCGCCTCCGGATCGGTCTTGACCAACAGTGCGAGGACATCGCCCTCGATCGAATTGGTGATCCACAGCTTAGCGCCGTCGACGACGTAATCATCGCCATCCCGTCGGGCGAGCGTGCGGATGGCCTGCAGGTCGGTGCCGGCGTCCGGTTCGGTGAGGCCCAGCCCGCCACGCATCTCGCCCGTGGCGAATCTCGGCAGCCAGTGCACCTTCTGCTTCTCGGTGCCGAACTTCTGGACGATCAAAGCCATCATCAGGTGGCTGTTGAAGAAACCGGTGAGGCTCATCCATTCTTCGGAGATGCGGGTGACGATCCGGCTGTAGGTCAGCGCAGAGAGACCAAGGCCGCCCCACTCAGGGTCGATCAGAGCGCCATAGAGTCCCATTTCGCACATGTCTGCGACGAGCTCGTGCGGATACTCGTCGGCCTGTTCGAAGCGGGCCGCCACCGGCGCAACCTTGCGCTCCAGCCACCGGTCAATGGAATCGAGCAGGGCGCGCTCGTCAGCGTCGCTCAGGGCCGCGCTCATCAGTAGGTCCCCAGGCGGTCCTCGACCGCGCCGCCGCGACCGGGGATCAGCATGTCGCGCTTGAACGAGCAGACGATCTCGCGCTTCTGGTTCTTACCGATCGTGCGAATGGTGACGATGCCTTGTCCCGGCCGACTCTTCGACTCACGCTTGGCCAGCACTTCACTCTCGCCATAGAGCGTGTCGCCGGCGAACACCGGCTTCGTGAACCGCACTTCGTCCATGCCGAGATTGGCGATCGCCTTCTGCGAACAGTCGCTGACGCTCATGCCGATGAGCAGGCTGAGGGTATAGGTGCTGACCACCAGGTTTTGGCCGAACTCGGTACCCCGCCCGTATTCGGCGTCAAAATGCAGCGGGTGAGTATTGAGGGTGAGCAGGGTGAAGAAGTGGTTGTCCGCCTCAAGCACCGTCTTACCAGGCCGGTGCTCATAGACATCGCCGACTTCGAAGTCTTCGTAATAACGGCCGAAGGTTTCGCGATATCGATGGGGGGCCACCTCTTTCCAGGACTGGACCATCAGCCGAGCTGCGCGCCCAGGTGGCCCGAGCCGCCGGCGGCCAGCAGGCCTTTGCCAGGAACGTAATTGATCTCCAGACGCACCCCGTCAGGATCCTCGAACAGCACCGAGTAGTAGCCGGGCGCCCAGCTGTCGTCCTGTGGCGGATGCACGATTTTGGCGCCGATCTCGCCCAGGAAGGCGTGGACCTGATCGACCTCCTCGCGCTCGCGCACCCGGAAACAGATGTGGTGGAGCCCCACCGTGCCTTGCTCGAATCGCCCGCCAGCGTGCGGCGGCGGTGGTGCGCGCACGCCGAAACCGGTGCGACCCCCGACGCAGTAGTAGGTGCCAGCCGCGTCCATCACCTGCTTGAGGCCGAGGAACGGCAGCAGGCGCCGATAGAACTCGCGCGATTTTTCGAAGTTGCCCGCGGTGATGAAGATGTGGGCAATGCCGTTGACTTCCATCGCCCCGCTCCTTCCGTTTTAACGCCTCGTAAGTCCATACGATGGCGCACTCGGCTGGATCAACCGCGAGCGCGTCCTCAGCATAAGTCCAGATGCGGCTCAGACCTCGCCGCGAATTTCCACCGGCGCGGGTTGAGCGCCGCCAACCCAGCGGTAGACGAACCCTGCGATCAGCGCGCCGACGAAGGGCGCAGTCCAGAACAGCCACAGCTGCTGAAGGGCCCAGCCGCCTTCAAAAAGGGCAGGACCCAGACTGCGGGCCGGGTTCACCGAGGTGTTGGTGACCGGAATGCTGACCAGGTGAATGAGCGTCAGGGCCAAGCCAATGGCGAGCGGAGCGAAGCCTCTGGGCGCATTGCCGTGGGTCGAGCCCAGGATCACGAACAGGAAGCCGAACGTCATGACAATCTCGCACAGGGCGCAGGCGAGGAGCGTATAGTGGCCGGGCGAGTGATCGCCATAACCGTTGGAGGCGAATCCGCCCGCCAAACTGAAATCCGGGTTTCCGCTGGCGATGACATAGAGAATGGCCGCCGCAACAATTGCTCCGACACACTGGGCGAGGATGTACGCAAGGATGTCCTTGGCCGGAAACCGGCCGCCGGCCCAAAGCCCAACCGTCACGGCTGGATTGAAATGTGCGCCGGATACGTGCCCCAGGGCGTAGGCCATGGTCAGCACAGTCAGCCCGAACGCCAGAGCCACACCGGCAAAGCCAATCCCAAGACCGGGAAATGCGGCAGCCAGGACTGCCGATCCACAGCCGCCAAACACGAGCCAGAAAGTGCCGATGAATTCGCCGGCCAGCCGCTGGGTCAGTGACATTGACTTGCCTCCCCTTACCGATGACTTCCACAGGTGAAGACTTACGCCGAAATCGCTGATGGTGAAGGCGCCTTGGCGACCCGGCCGCTCACGACTTCGAGCGAGGTTTTGCGCCGGGCGCCACCAGAGGTCATAAGGCCGCTATGGGAGTTCCGACATGCCGCTAGACGCCGCCGCCCCCGCCAAAACGTTCAACTGGGAGGATCCCCTCGACCTCAAGTCTCGCCTTTCCGAGGATGAACGCCTGATCGGCGAAGCGGCTCGCGCCTATGCCCGCGAAAAGCTGCTTCCGAGGGTAGTCAGCGCCTTCGCGGAGGAACGCTTCGACCGCGAGATCATGAGAGAGATGGGCGCGCTGGGCTTTCTCGGCCCGACCCTGCCGGAAGACTATGGTTGCGCCGCAGTAAGCCACGTCGCCTACGGCCTCATCGCGCGCGAGATCGAGGCGGTGGATTCCGGGTACCGCTCAGCCATGAGCGTGCAGTCGTCCCTGGTCATGTACCCAATTCACGCGTTCGGTTCGGAGGCGCAGCGCCGCCGCTGGCTGCCCGTCATGGCCAATGGCGAGGCCGTAGGTTGCTTTGGTCTCACCGAGGCGGACGGTGGCTCCGACCCCGCTTCCATGCTCACAACCGCGGTGGTGGCGCCGGGCGGCTATCGGCTGAATGGCGCCAAGATGTGGATCACCAACGCGCCGATCGCCGACGTCGCCCTGGTCTGGGCCAAGCTTGATGGCGTCATTCGCGGTTTCCTGGTGGAGCGCGGCGCCGCTGGCTTCGAGACGTCCACGATCAAGAACAAGCTTTCATTACGCGCGTCGGTTACGGGCGAAATCGCGCTCTCCGATGTCTTTGTGCTGGAGGACGCGATCCTTCCGGGCGTCAGCGGACTGCGGGGTCCCTTTTCATGCCTCAACAAGGCCCGCTTCGGAATCGCCTGGGGGTCCATGGGGGCGGCCGAGTTCTGCCTGCATGCGGCCCGCGATTACACCCAGACCCGGTCGGTGTTCGGCAAGCCCCTGGCGGCCCGTCAGCTCGTGCAGAAAAAGCTGGCCGACATGGCCACAGAGATCGCGCTGGGCCTCGAGGGCGCTTTGGCATTGGGTCGTCTGATCGATCAAGGCGCGTGGGTTCCCGAAGCCATCAGCCTGATGAAGCGCAACAATTGCGGCAAGGCGCTGGAGATCGCCCGCGCGGCCCGCGACATGCACGGCGCAAACGGGATCAGTGGCGAGTACCATGTGATGCGCCACGCTGCGAACCTGGAGACGGTCAACACCTACGAAGGTGCGCACGACGTTCACGCCCTTATCCTCGGCCGTGCGATCACCGGTCTTAATGCGTTCTAGGGGCGAAAAGGGGCGGCGATGAGCGAGGTGGCGATCGAATCGAAAGCGGCGCCCTTGCCGCGCAGGGCCTCGATGGCGACCGTCGTCATTGCCTCGGCGGCCGGCACCTCCTTCGAATGGTATGACTTCTTCGTTTTCGGGGCCCTGACCCCGATCATCGCCAAGAATTTCTTTTCCGGGCTAAGCTCCACGGCTGGCCTGTTGGCCGCCTTGGCCCTCTTTGGCGTGGCCTACTTCTTTCGTCCGCTCGGGGCGCTGATCTTTGGCCGCCTGGGCGACCGGACCGGCCGCAAGGGCACCTTCCTTATCACCATGTCGATGATGGGCGGCGCGACCGTCGCGATTGGCCTACTACCGACCTTCCCCATGGTCGGGGCGCTCGCCCCCCTCCTGCTGGTGCTGATGCGGATCGTCCAGGGAACGGCGCTTGGCGGCATGTATGGCGGCGCGGTCATCTACGTCGCCGAGCATGCCGCGCCCGGGCGTCGGGCGACGCTGACAAGCGCCGTGCAGTCCTCCGCCGCCTTCGGCCTGATCGGCGCTCTGCTGGTGATCCTGGCAGTACGCGGAGCTGTCGGCGATGCCCGCTTCGCCGACTCAGGCTGGGCAGGTGGCTGGCGGGCGCCTTTCCTTTTCTCGGCGGGGCTGCTCGCCATGTCGCTTTGGATGCGCATGAAGCTTTCCGAGAGCCCGGTGTTCGCCGCGCTCGAGCAGGAAGGCGCCCGGGCCAAAGCGCCTTACGCAGAAGCCTTTGGCCGCTGGCCGAACCTGAAGTTGGTGCTGTCCGCCTTCGTGGGCATCATGAGCGCCCAGGGCGCGGCCTGGTACCTTGTATTCTTCTTCGCCGAGCAGGTGTTTCTCGAGCGGTTCATGAAAGTCGCGCCGCAGACGGGCGAACAACTGCTCATTCTGATCACCATGGCGAGCGCGCCGCTCTACATGTTCTTTGGTTGGCTGTCGGACAAGGTCGGCCGCAAATGGGTGATGTGGGGCGGCATGACCTTGGCGCTCATCGCCTATTTCCCGGCGTTCCATTTGATGGCGTCGCTTTCCAATCCAGCGCTGGTCGCGGCGCAGCAGAGGACGCCCATCACCGTGGTCGCCGATTCAGCCCGCTGCTCCTTGCAGTTCGACCTGCTGGGAACGGCGCACTACGTCACCCCGTGCGACCTCGCCAAGAGCGCCCTGGCCAATGCCGGCGTCAGCTACACCAATGAGACCGCGCCGGCTGGAACCCAAGCCGTCGTCAGAATCGGGGATGCGACCGTCGCCTCTCGAGATGGAACGGGCCTTTCGCCGACCGCCCTGGCGGCCGCCAAATCCGATGTCCAAACGCGCGTGCGCGCCGCGCTGACGGCGGCTGGCTATCCGGCCAAAGCTGATCCGGCCCAGCTCAACTTCTGGGGCCTGTTCGCCGTTCTCATGGTTTTCGTCGTCGCCTGCACGGCGCTCTATGGGCCCATCGCCACGGCCTTGGTGGAGCTTTTCCCAGCCAATATCCGCTACACGGCGCTTTCCCTGCCCTACCATGTCGGCACCGGATGGATCGGGGGTTTTGTTCCGGTCACGTCCTTCGCCATTGTCACGGCGACGGGGGATATTTTCGCCGGGCTCTGGTACGCATTCATCTTCACGGCCTTGAGCGTCTTCACCCTGCCGTTCCTGATCCCCGAAACGCGCGGCCGCTCAATCGCCTAGAGCGGGTTGAGGTTTCTGTGAATCGTAGGATT
>DASXCH010000119.1:0-6502 GCA_036491275.1 Caulobacteraceae bacterium | reverse complement strand
ATCTAAGGAGTCAGGAGATTATTCGCTGCTTGGACGAAGAGCGCCATTCAAGACGAACTGGCGCCCGCCGCCAGAAATGCGAAACCACCGGGTTCGCGATGCCTGGCGCGGAGCTCCTGGTCAGGGGTGTGACTCAGGACCGAACAGGTCGGCCGATTTGAGATCGGGCTGACAGCCATCGTCGTCAATTCCTTGTCGACTCGCGCCGAATCGCCAGTCAAGATTAGGATCTCATCGACATGAAATCCGCTACTTCCGTGGCATGATCGCCGAGATCGGCTTTCCGCATAAGACTCTCTACTACGACCAGCCCGCCCGCGTGCGTGGCAAGACCAAGAACAACCTGTTCACCCTGTTCGACCTGGCGCTTATGGGGCTGATTAACTGCTCGAAGGTTCCGCTGAGGCTGATGACGATTGCCGGTTTTCTCGGGTCGGCGGCATCGTTCTTCGTTGGCGTGGGATTCCTAGCGTACAAGCTGTTATTCTGGAGCACTTCCAGCCGGGTGTCGCGCCCCTGGTCATCGGCATGTTCTTCGGATTCGCGCTCGAGTTCCTCTTCATGGGCATGCTGGGCGAATATGTCGGCGCCATCCACACCCAGCTCCAAGCGACTCTGGGCGATCGAGCGGGAGCGGATCAATTTCGAGCATGAGCCCGAGTCGGCCAGAATCCGTTGAGTGGCGGCGCAGGTCAGATAGGTCTCGCAAGCGGATGGCGACGAGGCTTAAGCATTTTTTGAACGCCTCAGGTCAGGTTCGGCCGGGCGTGTGGAGGGCATTTTAGATGAGTGCGGGCAAGATCGGCGACCCGGCCAACATCGGCGGCGAGCCGGTCGGCGAAGGCCATCCCTGCTACGTGGTCGCCGAGATCGGCATCAACCACAACGGCGATCTCAATATCGCCAGGAAGCTGATCGATGCCGCGGCCCTGGCCGGGTGCGACGCGGTCAAGTTCTAAATGCGGAAGGTGGAGGCGGTCCATACCCCTGAGGAGCTGGCAAGCCCCGGGAGCTTGTCGTGATGACCTGGTGGCGCGAGCCATTTTTGTGGTGGGTGATCGCCTCGCTTCTGACCTTGCTGATCATCTTTGGGGTCCGGTCGAAATCACTCGGCCTCCTGCGTCCCTGGATTGTGGACTGCCTTGGGATCGGCGCTGCCGATAGGCTCCCTTGACCGCCTCGACCACACCGCCCGATCTCTCCGACGATCCCTCGGTGGACGCGATCCCGCTACTGCGACTGTGCGCGCCCGCAAGCGGATTTCTTCTTTTGCTGATTGGGGTGCTTCTCTGGCATTCTGACCGGACGTTCTACTTCCAGCTTCTCGGCCTCTGGGGTGTGCCCGCCCTTCCCAGTCCGTTCGCCGACTGGAACTATGTGGTCAATTTCATGCAATGCGCCCATCGGGGCATGAACGTCTACGGACCAAACCAGTGCGGGACCTTCATCTACACACCGCTCTGGACGTGGGCCCACCTGATTCCTCGGGGGCCGGTCTGGAGCGACGGGTTCGGCCTTGCCATCGATGCCAGTTTCTTCGCTTCGCTGTGGTTCGCCGGCCGCCCGGAGAATTGGCGAGACGCCGCCGTATTCGTCGTCGCGTCAATGTCGACGGCCTCGATCTATGGGGCCGAGCGCGCGAACATCGATTTGATTATTTTTGTGCTGGTGATTGTAGGCGCGGCATTGGCCGGGAGGGAGCCTGCGCGCCGGGTCGGTGGCTATCTCTTGATCCTCCTCGCCGGTCTGCTGAAATTCTATCCGTTCGCCGCATTTGCCGTCGCATTACGCGAGCGCACGCTCCGATTCGTTGGCATCGCGATTGTCGCCATGGCGGCGCTCGCCGCATTGCTCCTGTACATGCGGGCCGACCTCGCCCCGCTCGCCGCTAATCTCCCTGGCGGGCATTATGGCTCCGACGCATTTGGGGCAAGTAATGTCATCTACCTTCTGCAAGGAGTCGGGGCCTCAAAGCCAGTATCGATCCTCGCATTCGCCTTTCTTGGCTTATGTGCGTCGGCGGCGGCGCTTTCGCTTGGGCGTAACAGCGGCTTCGTCTCCGCTCTTTTCCGGACGGCGGAGCGAGACCGCACTGCGCTCGTAATTGCATCTGCTGTCGTCGTCGGATGTTTCTTCGCTGGGCAGAGCATCATTTACCGCGCGATCTTTCTCATTCCGGTGGTCGGGGGCTTATGCGCCTTGCGCAGGGCAGCTCCTCGTCCTGGACTTCGCTCCCGGCTCGCGTTGCTGATAGGCGCCTCGCTTGTCATCATGTGGGAGGGCGCAGTGCACAAGTCCCTCTTCCCCGATCATCGAATTCCAGCGGTGTACCTGCTGTTGCGGGAGGCTCTTTGGTGGTGGGTGGTCGCAAATCTTGCCGCCGTGCTGATCGTCTTCGCTGAGACCTCGGAGGCGTTCGATGTCATTCGTCCGTTGCTTCCTGGTTGGATCGCTTCCAAGGCGGAAAAACGTGCCTCATGATCAGTCGGCGCGGCCATTTCTCTATTTGCGGCGATCATGGCTTTGGCCAGCGGATCAATTTCGAGCATGAGCCCGGGCCGGCCAAAGTCCGCTGAGAGCGGGAGTCAGGTGCGCCTCACGGGGCTGCGGGTCTGGCGCAGAAGGCCGGTTCTGCGTGACCTGAAGGGGCTCAGTTTCGCCGCGCCGAAGGCGGCGCCGGTCAAATAGGCCTCGCAAGCGCATGGCGACGAGGCTTAAGCATTTCTTGAGCGCCTCAGGTCAGGTTCGACCGGGCGTGGTGGAGGGCATTGGATGAGCGCGGGTAAAATCGGGGACGCGGTCACCATCGGCGGCAAACCGGTCGGCGCGGGCCATCCCTGCTACGTGGTCGCCGAGATCGGCATCAACCACAACGGCGATCTCAATATCGCAAAGAGGCTGATCGATGCCGCGGCCTTGGCCGGCTGCGACGCCGTCAAGTTCCAGAAGCGCACCGTGGAGGTGGTCTATACGCCTGAGGAGCTGGGCAAGCCACGGGAGAACCCCTTCGGGGCCACCAACGGCGATCTCAAGCGGGCGCTGGAATTCGGCGAGGACGCCTATCGCACGATCGACGCCTATTGCCGGGATAAGGGAATGGCCTGGTTCGCCTCCTGCTGGGACGAGGCCTCGGTTGACTTCATCGAGCGCTTCGATCCCCCGGCCTACAAGATTGCGTCGGCGAGCCTCACCGACGACAATCTGCTGCGGCACACCAAGGACACGGGCAAGCCGATCATCCTCTCTACCGGCATGAGCACCATGGAGCAGGTCGATCGCGCCGTCGAAGTGCTGGGCCGGGACAATCTCGTCATCCTGCACGCCTGCAGCACCTATCCGGCACATTACGGGGAGCTGAACCTGAGGGTCATCCCGGTCCTGCAGAGCCGGTTCGAGGTTCCCGTGGGCTATTCTGGGCACGAGACCGGCCTGCCCTCCAGCGCCGCCACCATCGCCCTTGGCGCCTGCATGATCGAACGCCACGTCACCCTCGACCGGGCGATGTGGGGCAGCGACCAGGCCGCCTCGCTGGAGCCCAACGGCATCTCCCGCCTGGTGCGCGATATCCGCCTGATCGAGGCGGCCATGGGTGACGGGGTCAAGCGCCTCCTCGACCGCGAAGTGCCGATCATGGAAAAGCTGCGCCGCGTGGACGGTCCGCGCGACGGCATCGACTGACGGATGGACGGGCGGGCGATCGACGCGGTGGTGATGGACGTCGACGGCGTGCTCACCGACGGCGGCGTCTGGTGGGGGCCGGACGGCGCGGAATGGAAGCGGTTCGGCTTCGCCGATTTCATGGGCGTCTCCAGGGGCAAGGCGGCGGGGCTCGTCTTCGGCTTGGTCTCGGGCGAGGATAGCCCGCTGGTGGACCGCTTCGCCGCCAAGTTCGCCATCGAAGACGTTCACAAAGGCTGCAAGGACAAGGCCGCGGCCCTGAGGGCCATCGCCGAGGCGCGCGGCATCCCGCTGGCGCGCATCTGCTTCGTCGGTGACGACATCAACGATATCGCGGCCATGGCCATCGCCGGCCTCTCCGCCGCGCCGGCGGACGCCCAGCCGGCGGCGCTGGCCGCCGCCAAGGTGAAGCTCTCCCGCCCAGGCGGTCATGGCGCGGTGCGTGAACTCATCGAGCGCCTTGTCGGGCCGCTCTAAGGGCCGCCGATGGATCGACATTGCTTCGGCGTCGGACCCCTGGAGACTTCTCGATGAACGCCGCCGCCCCGGCGGCGCCGGCGACTCGATCGACCGCCAGCTGGTCGGCCTTCGGGCCGCTCATCGTCTTCGCCATCGGCGTTGTGGCGATCTGGCTGCCGCCCCGGCCGCCGATGATCGACCTGCCGCAGTTCGCCGGCCAGATTGCCTTGCTGAAAGGTATGTTGACCGGGTCCACGCCGTGGGCGCCGAACCTGCGCCTCGATGTCGTGACGCCGTACCTTATAGGCTATGCCCTGGCTTTGCCGCTGGCCTTCATCCTGCCGGTGGCTGCCGCGCTCAAGCTGGTTCTCACCGCTACGCTTGCCGCCTTTGGACTGGGCGCCGCGGCGATCCGGCGCGAGCTTGGCGCGGCGCGTGAACTGGACGCCTATGCGCTCATCGGCTTCTTCGGCTTCGTCTACGCTTGGGGCCTCTACACTTTTCTCGTCGCCGCGCCACTGGGCCTTTTCCTGATTTGGCTCGCCTTGCGCTACGCTCGCTCGCCCGACTTGCGGCGAGGACTGGCGGTTTCGGCGGCGGGGCTTTTGCTGCTTTTCGCTCACGGCCTTGTCTTCATTTTCGCGACGGGGGTCGGCCTCTTGCTGATGGGCGCCAGGGCCGGCGGCCCTGGGCGCGCGTTTGGCCGCGCTTGGCCTTTCGCCCTGCCGCTGGCGGCCTGCGCTGCGATGCTCCTCTCCACTCGGGCCGGCGTCGCCGGCGTAGCTGGCGGCGGCCTTACTTTCGGGCCGCCGGACCTGCGGGTCATGGGGGCTCTCGCCAGCATTGACGATCGGCCGTCGCCTTGGACGATCCTGGCGTTGATCGTTCTGCTGGCTCTGCCTTTGGTGGCTGGTCTCAGGATCACCGTGCGGCCGATTGAGCGGCTGATCATCGCCGGCGCGGTGTTTGCTGCGCTTGCGCTAGGTCCCGACTGGGCCTGGGTGGCGAGCGGGATCTATCGGCGATTTGCGCTCTTCGCCCCGGCGGCATGGGCTTGGCTGTTCACCCACGACGACGCGCCCTCTAGCGGTCTAACTCGCCTCGTCCGCCCGAATCTCGATCTCGCAGCCTCTGTGCTCGCGGCGTTGATTGTTAGCCAGCACGTCAGCGAGGCGATAGCGTTTTCGCGGGAAACGGCCAACTTCGACCGTGTCATGGCAATGGCGCGACCGGGCCGTAGGGCGCTCGAGCTTGTCCTCGATGAAGCAAGCGTGGCGGACGTCGACTTGCACGTCTATCGGCATTTTCCGCTTTGGTACCAGGCAGAGAAAGGCGGTCTCGTCGACCCGAGCTTCGCCGCTTCGCCGCCATCGATCGTGCGCTATCGCCAAAATCCGCCGGGGCTCTACGACGACGCCGTCTTCGCCGGCGATCCATCGCGCTTTGACTGGCGGCGGGATGACGGCGGCCAGTGGACCTATTTCTTCGTTCGCCACACTCAGCCGATTCCTCCAGGCCTGTTCGTCGGAGCCGATTGCCCCCCGACGCTTGTCGGCTCAGCAGGCGCATGGACCCTGTACCAAAGACGGATCTGCCTCACGACGCCGAAATGATCGGCGTCAGGCCTGTGCGCTCGTCCCGGGCTGGCGGCGATTCAGTCCCTTCTCCAGGATCATTGCTGCCCTCTCGAACGGCGTCGGCATGAGTGCCGAAATGGCAAGGACCAAGGCCCCCATCGCCGCCAGGACGAGCCCGAGCGTCAGGCCCTCCGGCCAGTACGTCACGACCAGCGTACCGCGGCTGGCCGGCGGCAGGTCGACGGCGATCAGGGCGCCGTCGAGGGGCGCGGCGCGCACCGGCGCTCCGTTGAGTGTCGCCCGCCAAGCGGGATACCAGGCGCGAGCCACGACAAGCCGGCCGGGCTGCGCCGCGTCGTTGCGGGCTTCGATCACGATACGGGCGGGATCGGCCTGACGGGTAACCGCGAATGCGCCGGGAGAGGCCCAGGTCACCTGACCTTCCCGCGAGAGCCTGGAATACCGCACGCCACCGCCGGCAACCGAGGTCGGGGTCCAGCTGTCCCCGGCGCGGGCGACGAACCGCGCGGCGTCGTCGGCCCGCTCGATGTCGACCTCGCCCACGCCCATCAGATCGATGAGGCTCCTTCCGGTGGGCGCGACCGGCGCGACGGCGCTGTCCACTGCCGCGCTGCAGGCTTGCCCAGTGGGGGAGGCGCACTGCAGGCCGGCGCAGGCCGGGCTGAGCAGCGCACTGTATCCGGCGATCGTAGCGCCCCGTCCGTAGAGCGAGGTGTCCAGTATCGGGTAGGTTTCCCAGAACTGATCGCCCGGGTCGATCGGTCCGG
>DASXCH010000118.1:0-11541 GCA_036491275.1 Caulobacteraceae bacterium | reverse complement strand
AGCGCCAAGGTGCGGGGCGACATGGGCCGGCAGACCCTGGCGGTGATCGGCTGGGATTTCCACGGCCGGCCGGGGTTCATCCTGCTGGCGGCGACGGGCGGTATCCCCGCCGATCCCCAGGGCGCCAGCGAAGACCTGCTCGATCACAACTGCCAGGTGCTGAGCGAGGCCTCACCCAACATGGCGGGGCCCATCCGGCACTGAGAAAAAGGCCCGTCTTTCCTGACGCTAGGGCAGGGGACTAGGCTCGCGCCGCCTTCTGGATCAGGGGAAAATCGACATGACCGCGATCCGCGCGCCTGACGAGATCGTTGCGACAGTGATTTCGCCAAAGGCCTACGCCGAGGACAGGCCGGTCCACGAGGCCTTCCGCTGGCTGAGGGCCAATGCGCCGCTCGGCCGGGCCGAACTCGACGGCTTTTCGCCCTTCTGGATCGTCAGCAAGCATGCCGACATCCTCGAGGTCAGCCGCCAGAACGCCCTCTTCCACAATGGTGACCTGTCGACGACCTTCACCTCCCTGGATGGCGACGCCAAGGTTCGGGAAATGACCGGCGGCAGCCCGCACCTCATCCGCTCGCTGGTGCAGATGGATGCGCCGGACCATCCCAAATACCGGGTGCTCACCCAGTCCTGGTTCCTGCCGCAGAATATCCGCAGACTCGAGGAGCGCATCCGCCAGATCGCGCGCGAGCACGTCGATCGGATGGCGGCGCTGGGCGGGAGCTGCGATTTCGTCCGCGACGTGGCGCTCGGCTATCCACTGCGGGTGATCATGGAGATTCTCGGCGTTCCCGAGAGTGACATGCCCCGAATGCTGAAGCTGACGCAGGAGCTCTTCGGCGCCGCCGATCCGGACCTCAACCGCAGCCATGAGGATACCGACCAGCGGGAGGGGGCGGATCTAGCCGCCCTGCAGGCGACGATCGCCGACTTCTTCCTGTACTTCAAAGGCATTACCGACGAGCGCAAGGCCAAGCCGAACGAGGACCTCTCGACCGTGATCGCCAACGGCCAGATCGACGGCGCGCCGATGAGCGACTTCGAGGCCATGTGCTACTACGTGATCGTCGCCACGGCCGGCCACGACACCACCTCGTCGTCAACGGCGGGCGCCATCTGGGGCATGTGCGAATATCCCGAGGCCTTCGTCAGGGTGAAGGCCGACCCGGGGCTCATTCCGGGCCTGGTCGATGAGTCGATCCGCTGGGTGACGCCGGTGAAGCATTTCATGCGCTCGGCGACCGAGGACACGGAACTGCGCGGCCAGGCGATCGCCAAGGGAGATTGGCTGATGCTCTGCTATCCGTCCGGCAACCGCGACGAGGAGGTCTTCGAGGCGGCCGACGAGTTCCGCCCCGAGCGCTCGCCCAACCGGCATCTGGCCTTCGGCTACGGCGCCCACCTCTGCCTTGGCCAGCATCTGGCCAAGATGGAGATGCGGATCCTGTGGGAGGAGCTCGTGCCCAGGCTCTCATCCCTGGAATTCAACGGCCAGCCCAGCCGCGCCGCGGCGGCCTTCGTCGGCGGCCCCAAGCGGCTGCCGATCGGCTACCAGATGACCTAAGGCGGTCCCTTAGCCGCTGATCGCGAAGCGGATCGGGATCAGCACCGAGGCGCCCTGGATCGGCTGGCCGTTGTCGGTGCCTGGCCGGATTCGGAAAAACGGCGTGAGGCCGAGCGCGGCGCGGCCGAAGCCTCGCCCAGCAGGCGTTTCAACGTTGACCTTGCAGCCGACGACTCCGCCCGCGGACGTGACCTGGCAACTCAGCGTCGCCGAGCCGGTGATCCCTTCGCGCAGGGCACCCTGCGGATAGATCTTCTCGACCTGATCGGCGGTGGGCCGCGAGATCCAGTCAGGGTTGGTCAGAGTGTGGGCAATCGACGGTGTCCCAAGGGTCAGGGGCCCGCCGACTCCGGTCGGGTTGACGAAGGGATTGACCGACACCGAGCCGGCTGTCTTCACCCTCGCCACGTTCACCGGAAGCGTGTCGACCTGCTTGGTGAGGGGCGTGGGCGCCGCATGGACATTGCTCGACGGCGTTGGCGTTGGGGGCGTGGGCGAGGGTTTGGGCGGCGTCAGATCGACGTTCTGAACAACCATCGGCGGCTGGTCCGGGGTGTTGTCCACCAGGTCCGGCTGGCGGAAAGTCTGGCCGAGCAGCCACAGGAGGAGGACGCCATGACCCGCCGCCGCCAGCAGGATGCCGGCGGCGCGCGCCCGCGTCTGGCGATGGACCGTGTGCGGCTGAAAAGCTTCGTGGGGTGACAGGTAAGCGATCATGATCCGTCTCCTTCAGAGCTGAATCCTGCGATGCCTCTTGAAACGCCACTTCTCTCCAAGCTTCTGACGCATAAGGAAAAACACGAAGTTGCCCTGGCGTCAAGCAATAGCTGAGCCGATGCTCGTTTTCGACCTCGATACCGAAGCCCGACCGCTCCGGTTCCATCCTCACTACGCGGGAGGATCGCAAACGGGGTCAGCTCGTATCGCCGGCGTTTCGCCGGCCTTCTTCTCCTGGGATCGGAGGAGTGGGTCGGCCTTCGCTCTTGGCCTTCAATCGCCCGTAGCGGCGTAGATCATCACCGCGGCGGCCACGGCGAGGTTGAGGCTGTCGGCGCCGCCCCGCATGGGAATCTTCACCGTGACGTCGCAGGCCGCGGCCAACTCGGGCGTCAGGCCGGCCTGTTCGTTGCCGAGCAGGATCAGGCTGGCCGGCGGATAGGCGAAGGCGCGGAAATCGGTGCTCGCCGTCAGCAGCGTCCCGACCACGGACCCCGGCCAGCCTGCCCGCCAGGCCAGGAATTCGGCCGCGCTGGCCCGGGCGATGGGCGTGGCGAAGATCGAGCCCATGGTCGCGCGCACCGCCTCGACCGAGAACGGATCGCAGGTCTCGCCGATCAGGATGACGCCCGCGCAGCCGGCGGCGTCGGCGGTGCGCAGGATCGTCCCGAGGTTTCCCGGATCGCGGATCTCTTCGAGGCCGAGGAGGAGGCCGTCGCGGCTCATCTCCGCGAGCGGGGCGTAGCTCTGCTCGAAGACGCCCAGCACCGTCTGCGGATTGTCCCGCCGCGAGATCTTGGCCAGCACCGCCGGCGTGACCTCGATGACCTCGCGCGCCGCGGCGGCGACGCGCGCCAGCATCGGCTGGTCCGAAGCCTTGGAGCTGTAGAGCAGGATGGCCGGCGCGTGGCCCTGGTCGACGGCCTCGGCGACGATCTTCAAGCCCTCAGCGAGGAAGAGGCCGCTCTCCTCGCGCGCCTTCTTCAGGTGCAGGGCGCGGACGGCCTTGACCGTCTCGTTCGTCAGCGAGGTGACGATCTTCACGGCGCGCTCCAGCGGGCGAAGAAGGAGAGCCCCACCGCCCGCCCGCCGGTTTCTTCGGTCAGGGTCAGTTCGCCCCAGTCGATGTCGCCGCCCCGGGCCCCCAAGGCGTCCGCCACGACGTTGGCCAGGGCGAGGCCCGTCAGGCGCTCGGAATAGGCGTTGAGGATCAGGAACAAGGGTTCGTCGGAGAGCAAGGCGGCGCAGCCCGCCATCAGTTCCGGAAGGTCCTCGTAGAGGCGCCACGCTTCGCCGCCCGGCCCGCGGCCGAACTTCGGCGGATCCAACAGGATGGCGTCATAGCGCGCGCCGCGGCGGACCTCGCGCGCCACCCACCTGCGGGCGTCTTCGCAGATCCAGCGGATCGGCGCGGCTTCAAGACCGGAGAGGGCGGCGTTCTCCCGCGCCCAGCCGACGGCGCGGCGGGACGCGTCCACGTGGGTGACGGCGGCCCCGGCCGCCGCCGCGGCGAGGCTGGCGATGCCGGTATAGCCGAAGAGGTTCAGCATCCTGGCTCCAGGGCGGTCAGCGAGGCGGCCCACGATCCACTCCCAGTTGGCCGCATGTTCGGGGAAGACGGCCAGGTGCCGGAAGGCGGTGAAGCGGGCGAGGAAACGGGTCTGGCGCCAGGCCATCGGCCAGGCCGCGCTCGCCTCGTTCGCCTCGCCCCGGAAGCGCCAGCGCCCCGCCTCGTCTTCGTCGGCTGGGTCGAAGATGGCGAAGGCCTCGTCCCAGTCGGCCTCGGTGAGGCGCGGGGTCCACAGGCACTGCGGTTCGGGCCTGACCATGAGACGAGGGCCATAGCGCTCGAGCTTGCGGCCGCCGCCGCTGTCCACCAGGGCGTGGTCCGGCCACGGGCTGGCGCTGAGCGCGGCGGGCGATGACGCCAGGCGGGGCGGATGGTTCATCAGCCGGACGATTAGCAGCCTGCGCCTTGCGGTGGGAGGGGAGGGGGAATGGTCACGCCAGCCGCTGTCGCTTCAATCTGAAGTCCGCTTCTCACAGGCGCCATGGCCGGTCGCGCAACCCGCGCCTGCGATAGCTTCCTCGCCGACCGTCTGGGTCGCGGCGGCCCAGAGCTTGCCCCGAGGCGCCGTTTCCCGTTTATTGGCGGTTTCCGATTTGTCGCACGAAGGGCCCTGAGTGACCGCAATCTTGAACGAACCGCGCCGCTCGGCGCGCAAGGCCAAGGGCGACGGCTATCTGCGCCGCGCGGAGATCCTCGAAGCCGCCGAACGCATCTTCGTGGCCCAGGGCTACGAGGCCGCCACCATCCGCAAGATCGCCGACGAGGTCGGGGTGTCCTCGACCGCCCTCTACATGCATTTCCGCGACAAGGATCAGATCCTGCTGGAGATCTGCACCGGAGCCATGGAAGAGCTGCTGGCCGGCAATCGCCAGGTCTCGGCCATGCCGATCGACGCGGTGGCGCGCGTGCGGCTGATTCTGGAAGGCTATATCCGCTTCGCCCTTGGCCACCCCAACGCCTATCGCCTGGTGTTCTGCGGCGGCCCGGAGGTGGATACGATCCGCCGCCAGCACCAGACCATGCGGCTCGGCAATGAGTGCCTGGACCGGTTCGCCTCGGTCGTGCGCGAAATCGCCGCCGAAGGACGTCTGCGCACTGGTGACCCCGAGACGGTTCATCAGGTCCTGTGGTCCGCCTGTCACGGCCTGGTCACCCTGATGCTGACCAAGCCCGACTTCGAGTGGAAACCCGCCGAGGAGCTGACCCGCGTGATGCTGGACGGGCTGCTCCACGGCATCATCGCCGACTAGAATGCGTGCGGCCGCCGCGCTGGCCGCGATCCTTTCTCTTTCGCCTGGCCTCGGTCTCGCTGGCCCGCGCGTGATGTCTCTGGATCAGTGTGCGGATCAATACGTCCTGGCGCTCAGTCCGCGGCAGGACATCGTCGCCTTGTCGACCCGAGCGCGCAATGCCGATTCCTACCTCAGAACCGAGGCGATTGGGCTGCCGGAGCGGCGGGCGACCGCGGAATCGATCCTGGGCGCCGCGCCCCAAATTGTCGTCCGGAACTGGGGCGGTGACGATCTTCTGCTGAGGGACCTTGAGCGTCGGAGAATCCGTATACTGAATATAGAGGATGTGACAGACTTCGCGGGTGTCGCCGCTAACATCCGCCGGGTAGCGGCCGGGTTGAACGCCGTCCCGGCCGGCGAGCGCCTTATCCGCCGGATGAACGCCGAGCTCGCCACCGCCGCCGGCGCGGGGCGGGGCCGCGGCGTCTATTACCTGACCTCCGGAGGCGACACCGCCGGACCGGACGTCCTCGTGGGCGCCATGATCCGCGCCGCAGGCTTCGCAAATCTGGATACGCGGCCCGGCTACAGCGTGATCTCGCTGGAGGGGCTGCTGCTCCATCCGCCGGGCCTCCTCGTGCTCGGCTTCTTCGATCAGGACATGGCGGCCTCGGAGCGCTGGAGCGTGGGCCGCGAGGCGGCGCTCCGCCGCCTGGTCAGGGGGCGGCAGTCGGTTTCGCTGCCGGCCTCGATCCTCGGCTGCCCGGCCTGGTTCGCCGCAGACGGCGCCGCCGCCCTGGCGGCTTGGGCCCGCGCCCATCCTTGGGGCGGCTAGACGTGCGCCTGATCCTCGCTCTCGTGATGGTCCTGGCGGTCTGCGTCGGCCTGGCGATCGGCCTCGGCGAGACGCCGCTCTCGGCCGCGCAATATCTCGCGGCGCTCCGCGATCCGGGCTCGGCCACCGGCGAGATCCTGTGGAGCCTGCGCGCGCCGCGCGCCTGCGCCGCGGCGGTGGTCGGGGCCGAGCTCGGCCTCGCCGGCGCCGTCATGCAGGGCCTGCTGCGCAATCCCCTGGCCGATCCTGGCGTCCTCGGGGTGTCGGCCTTCTCGGCCCTCGGCGCCTCGGCCGTGATCGCGCTCGGCCTCGCCAGACACCCGGGAGCGATCGAGCTGGCGGCCATGGCCGGCGCGCTCGGGGCCGGCGCGGTGGTGGCGGCGCTCGCCGCCCAGCTCCGCGAGCCCGAGACCCTGATCCTCTTCGGCGTCGCACTCTCGGCCCTGGGCGGGGCGGCGACGGCCCTCATCTTCAACCTCTCGCCCTCGCCGATCACCACCGCCGAGGTGATGAACTGGCTGCTGGGCTCGGCAGCCGGGCGCGGCTGGGGCGACATTGCCGCCGCGGCCTTGCCGACGCTCGCCGGCGCCGCCCTCTGCGCCTACGCCGCCCGCGGCCTCTCGATGCTCAGCCTCGGCGAGGAGACCGCCCAGCTGTCCGGCCTGCCGATGGCGAGGCTGCGGGCGGCGGCGGTGGCCGGCGCCGCCCTGCTGACCGGCGCCGCGGTGGCCATGGCCGGGGTGATCGGTTTCGTCGGCCTGGCCGCCCCGCATCTGGTCCGCGGCTCGGTGGCCGACGAGCCGGCGAGCACGCTCGCCCCCTCGGCTCTGGCCGGCGCCATCCTCCTGGTCCTGGCCGACCTGGCGGCGCGGGTAGTCCCGACGCCGGAGGAACTCAAGCTCGGGGTGGTGACGGCACTCTTCGGCGCGCCCGTCTTCGCCCTGCTGGCCTGGCGGGCAGCGCGGAGCTGGCGCTCATGATCGCCGCCGAACTGATCGCCGCGTCCGTCCAGCTTGGCGGGCGGCTCGCCTTGTTCGACGCCGATCTCGCCATCGGCGAGGGCGAGGTGCTGGGCGTCGTCGGGGCCAACGGGGCCGGCAAGACGACGCTCTTGCGCGCCCTCCTGGGCTTGGCGCGGCTCTCCGGCGGCGAGGCGCGGCTCGGCGGCCGGCCGGTCGATCGGCTCTCCGACCTCGAGCGGGCATCCCTGGCCGGCTATCTGCCGCAGGAGCGGCGCGTCGCCTGGAACATGCCGGCCTGGCGGATCGCGGCGCTGGGCGCGGTTCATCGGCCGCCTAGCGAGGCGCACGTCCGGGCGCTCGCGGCGCTGGAGGCGGTCGGCGTGCTGGATCTGGCCGAACGCGGCGTCCGCGACATGTCGGGTGGCGAGCGGGCCAGGACCCTGATCGCCAGGCTGCTGGCCACCGGCGCGCCGGTGCTCGCGGCCGACGAGCCGACGGCCGGCCTCGACCCCGAAGCGGCGCTCCGGGTCATGGACGTCCTGCGGGCTCGGGCCGGGGCCGGCGCGGCGGTGATCGTCACCCTGCATGACCTGACCCTCGCGGCCCGCTCCTGTGACCGTCTGGCGGTGATGAGCGTGGGCCGGATCCTGACCGCCGCGGCGCCGGCCGAGGCCCTCGCGGCGCCCATCCTGGCCGAGGCGTTCGGCCTGGCGGGTGAGCTGATCACATCGCCGGCCGGCGTCGTCCTGGCGGCCGAGAGGCTCACCGGCGAGCGCCATCAGGGGTTGCCGTAGGCGCCGCGCCTGAGGTCCCGGCCCAACGTCAGCGGCGCCTGGCCGCTTTCGAGCCGGGCGCGATAGACCTGGGTCGCCTCGAGCACCCGCATCACATAGTCGCGGGTCTCGGAGAACGGGATGCATTCGATGAAATCCAGCGGATCGCTGGCGCCGCTGCGCGGATCGCCGCACACGGCCGTCCATTGCGAGGGCCGGCCGGGCCCGGCGTTGTAGGCCGCCGCCGCCATCACGTAGGAGCCGCTGAAGCGACTCACGAGATCGGAGAGATAGGCCGCGCCCAGGCGCATGTTGTACTGCGGGTCTTCCAGCTCCGAGGCCGAGAACGACATGCCGAGCTGGCGGGCCAGGGTCTCGGCCGTCGCCGGCATCAGCTGCATCATCCCGCGCGCGCCGGCATGCGAGTGGGCGTAGGGATCGAAGCTGCTCTCCTGGCGGGTCACGGCCAGCACCAGGGCGGGCTCCGGTCCGCCCAGCGTCGTCGGCGAGGCGACCAACGGATAGCCGCGCTCGGGCAGGATGAATCCGCGCTTGGCGGCGTTGCGCACCACTCTCATGCCCGCTTCCTGGTCGCCATAGCCGCGGGCCAGGTCCACCAGCATGGCCTCGTCTTTTGCCGTCGGCAGGATTTCGGCGAGATCGGCGGCGAAGGTCTTGAACTCATCGCGCGCGCCGATGCCGACGAGGTAGCGCATCGCCTTGATTTCGTCGCGGGCGTCGAAGGCGGAGCGATCGGCGGATGTGATCGCCGGGTCGTGGCCGAGGCTCAGGGTCTTGACGCCGTTCCTTTCGGCGGCCAGCAGGCCGTAGAAGGCGGTCGTGTGCGAGGCCGCCTGGCTGTAGAACAGCTGGGCGTCGACGACGTCCCCCTCGGCCTCGGCCGCCCGGCCGCGCCAGTAGTAGGCGCGGCTCTGGGTCAGCGGCGAACCGCCGGCGTCGGCGATCCTGGCGAAGTGGGTGTCGGCCAGGCGCGGGTCCTTGAGTCGGGACAGGGCGATCCACCCGGCCAGGAACTGCGCCTCGGCCGCGTCCGGCCCGGTGGTCAGGCCCGAATGGGCGGCCACGGCGTAGGCCCCGGCGGCGTCGCCCTGCTCGAGCGCCTCGATGGCGTAATAGCCGTGCCGCCACAGCTTGGTGGCGGCGGCCTGGTCCGGCATGACCTCGGCGAGGCCGCTCGCCAGCTGGCGCGCGGCGAGATCCTGGCTCTGTTCATGCAGCCGCATCACCCGCTCGAAGGTGAGGCCCGGCGCGGTCTGCAGCATGGGCGGCAGGGCGGCGATCAGGGTGTCGGCATTGGCATCGCCCCGGCGGACGGCCATTCGCGCCTGGGCCAGCGCCTGCTGATCGGGGGTGAGGAAGCGGAGCAGGTCCTGGGCCGGGCCGTCGTGGGCGCCATAGAGGAGCAGGTCCTCCCGCGCGGCGTAATCGTCGGCCGTCAGCACCGCGCCGAAGCGGGCCATCATCGCGTCCTGGATCGGCTGGTCGAGCAGTCGGGTGCGCCAGGCGAGGCGGATGAGGTCCCTTGCTTCCGACGTCCGGCCCACGGTCTCGAGGGCGCCGGCCAGCGCCAGGACTCCAGGGCCTGTGCGCGGCTGACTGGCGCCGAACCAGGCGATGATGGCGGGGGGTGGCAAGCCGGAAAGGGGCAGGGATGATTCGGCCGTCTCCTCGCGCCGCAGCTCCCTCGGCCAGCCGACGAGTTCGCGACGCGCCTCGTCGGCCTCGGCGAAGCTGACGGCGGTCGGCGCGCCGTCGATCAGAGCCCAGAGCGCGATCTTGCGCGCCACGGGATCGTAGATCTGGTTCATCGCCGCGCGGATGCGTGAGGCGTCGCCTTGCTTGGCTGCGGCCAGGGCGGCGTTGACGTTGGCCGCGTCGGTCGAGGGACCTGCCGGGATCGGCGGCAGGGAGGTATAGGGCACAGGCGCGGCGGGCGGCGCCATGACCGGGCCAGTCGAATATTGGCCTGTCGTGCTTTGGCCGCTCACGCCCTGAGCAGGTGTCGCGGGCGCCGTCGTGGTCTGGCCGGGCGTCGTCTGGGCGGCCGCCAGGCTCGCCAGCGAAACCGCGGCGATGAGAGCCACGAACCGATAGCCCCGGACGGGCTTCAGCTCTGTCGAGGTCTCGCCCATGTGCGGATGTCTGGTTTGATTCGCTTCGGTCCGGCGCATAATGTTCGCCCTCCAAGTCGCGATGATAAGCGGCGAAATGACGGCTAACTCCCTTCGATGACGAAAATCCCTTTCAAGGGCGTCTTCACGGCCCTGGCGACGCCCTTTCGCGAGGGCGCGTTGGACGAGGTGGCCCTGACCGCGCTCGTCGAGCGCCAGATCGCGGCCGGCGTCCATGGCCTGGTTCCTGTCGGCACGACGGGCGAGAGCGCCACGCTGAGCGGCGCGGAACATCGCCGGGTCGTCCGCCTGACCGTCGAGGTCGCCGCCGGCCGGGCGCCTGTCATCGCCGGCGCCGGCTCCTATTCCACCGCCGAGGCCATCGCGCTGGCGGACCACGCGCGCGAGGCCGGCGCCGATGCGGCCCTCGTCGTCACGCCCTACTACAATCGGCCGAGCCAGGAGGGCCTCTTCCGCCATTTCGAGGCCATCGCCCGGGCCGTCGACCTGCCGATCCTTGTCTATAACGTGCCCTCGCGAACCAGCGTCGATATCGCCAACGACACCTTGGCGCGCCTCGCGAGGCTTCCGAATATCGTCGGCATCAAGGACGCCACCGGCGATATGGGCCGGGCGAGCCAGCAGCGCCTCGCCTGCGGCCAGGACTGGCTGATGCTCTCCGGCGACGACCCCTCGGCGCTCGGCTACATGGCTCATGGCGGGCATGGCTGCATCTCGGTCACGGCCAATGTCGCTCCCGGTCCCTGCGCGCGCTTCTATGACGCGTGCCTCGCCGGCGACTGGGCGGGGGCCCTGGCGCTTCAGGACCGGCTGATCCGGCTGCACAAGGCGCTGTTCCTCGACGCCTCGCCCGCCCCGACCAAGTTCGCGCTCGCCCGCCTCGGGCTCTGCTCGGAGGAGACGCGGCTGCCGATCGCCCCCTGCGCCGAGGCCGTGAAGGACGAGATCCTGGCGGCCATGGCCGAGGCGGAAGGGCTCTGACATGGAAGGCGGCCGCCGGGTCATCGCCGAGAACCGGCGCGCGCGCTTCGACTATCTCCTGGAGGAGACCTTCGAGGCCGGCCTCTCGCTGACCGGTTCGGAGGTCAAATCCCTGCGCGCGGGCAAGGCCAACATCGCCGAATCCTACGCCGCGCCGGAGGGCCGTGAGATCACTTGGGTCAATGCCTACATCCCCGAGTATAGCGGCGCCAATCGCTTCAACCACGAGCCGCGTCGGCCTCGGCGGCTGCTGCTGCATCGCCGCCAGATCGACAGGCTGATCGGCGCCGTTCGCCGCCAGGGCCGCACGATCGTGCCGACGCGGCTCTATTTCAACGAGAAGGGCCTGGCCAAGCTCGAACTGGCGCTGGCCCGCGGCAAGACCGCGCCGGACAAACGTCAGACGCAGGCCGACCGCGACTGGAAGCGCGAGCAGGGCCGGCTGATGCGGGATAAGGGCTAGAGGCACGGTCTTTTCAGACTTCGGACGGCGGCGCGGCGCCAGGGTTGGACGCGCCCCTCATTCCAGGTCGTGGGAGGGTTCGTCGTCCCAGATGGGGCGGGAGCTGGTGTGGCCGAAGCGTGAGTAGCGGGGCCGGGCCTGGGGTCCGTGGCGGGGCAAGCCCGTGCAGGTCCAGCCTGACCCGGTCCAGGCCGTCCAGTCGGGATTGATGTTGAGATCGAAGCACAGGCGCTCGAGGATCTGGCGCAAGGGCGCGGCGTCGAGATCGGCATAGGCCGGGTCCTCGGC
>DASXCH010000117.1:0-2874 GCA_036491275.1 Caulobacteraceae bacterium | reverse complement strand
TCCGGTGTGAGCTCAGAAGGTTGAGCTGTTGGCGAACGATCTGATCGAGGGCGACCTCCTGCCAGCCGCGCTCCGCCAGCAAGGTGTGGGCGGCGGCCAGCGCGTGCACCCGCTTCTGGATCGAGGCGGCGTAGACGGCGGCGTCATCCGACCGGCTCAAGCGAACGATGCCGCTGACCACGGCGAGCACGTTGCGGGCCCGGTGATCCACCTCTTTGAGCAGCCGACGCTCGGTCAGCTCAAGGGCCTGCATCCGACGAAAATCGGTGACGTCGTCCTGCGAAGCGAAGAAGTAGAGCAACTCGCCCTCGTCGCCATAGATCGGGCTGACATAGAGCCGGTTCCAGAACTCCGTACCGTCCTTCCGATAGTTCAACAGTTCAACGGTGACGTCTTTCGGCTCGGCGACGGCGGATCGAATTTCGGCGATCGCTTGCGCAGACGTCTCCTTGCCTTGCAGGAAACGGCAGTTGCGGCCCACGACCTCGTGAGCGCCATAGCCCGTAAGAGTGAGGAACGCCTGGTTGGCGAGCACGATCGGGTTGTCGGGTTGGCGCGGATCGGTAACCGCCATCGGCATGCTCGTGCGATCCAGCGCGATCGCCGCCAACTCCAGTCGATCAAGCAAAGCCTGCGGGCTCGCCGCCGCGGGCGGGCGGCTTCGCAGTCCGGGGGAAGGGGTCAGATCATTCGCCAAGCGATCTACTCACAAAAAACTCAGTCCTCAACGCGGCGAGGCTGCCCCGGTTCGCGACGTTCGTTGGGAAATGCTGTGATCGGCAAGACTGTTGCAGCCACGCTTCGATCCCGCGTTTCATCTTGCCCGCCCTAACGCGCCGGCCGCTTTCGCCGCTGTGAGGGCGCGGGCGGGGCTTGGCGTGACGGGCGTCTGGTCGGGGTCGCGACCTCGATCCAAGCCGGGGCATGGTCGCTGGCGCCGTCACATCCCCGCACGTCGCGGTCTACGCCGGCGCGACGCAAGCCCGCGGCCAAGCCTGGACTGAGCAGCAGGTGGTCCAATCGCATGCCCTTATCGTTCGGCCAGCGATGCCGCAGGTAGCCCCAGAAGGTCCAAAGCGGACCTTCCGGCTGCAGTGTCCGCAGGCTGTCGGTCCAGCCCTCGTCTAAGAGACGTTGAAACGCCGCGCGGCTTTCGGGCTGCAGCAACGCGTTGTCGTGCTCGTGGTGTCCGACCCAGATGTCCGCCTCTGTCGGCACGACGTTGTAATCGCCGGCGAGAACCGCGGGCACGCCAGCGGCCTTCAACTCAGCGGCATGGGCAATCAGCCGCTCAAACCAGGCGAGTTTGTAGGCGAACTTGGGTCCGGGCTGAGGATTGCCATTGGGTAGATAGATGGAGGCCACCAACACGCCGCTGACCGCCGCCTCTATGTAGCGCGCCTGGTCGTCAGCCGGATCGCCGGGTAGTGATCGCCGCGTCACGACCGGGGTGGCGCCTCGCGCCAGGATAGCGACGCCGTTCCAGGTCCGCTGCCCGCGCCATACCGCCCCGTAGCCCGCCGCCTCGATGGCGGCGAGCGGGAAGGCCCGGTCCTCCGCCTTCAGCTCCTGGAGGCAGACAACGTCGGGCATGGTCGCGTCGAGCCAGGCCAGCAGATTGGTCAGTCGCTTGTTGATGTTGTTGATGTTGAGCGTGGCGATCCTCATCGCCGGACGGCCTCGCCCAGGAACAATAGGGCCTCGGCGATGAGCGCCGCCTGCGAGGGCAGGATGCGCGTCAGCGCCTCGGCGCTCACGAAATAGGAGAGCCGGTCGATTTCCGGGTAGGTCGCCCGGCGTCCCGACCGCGGCGGCCATTCCATCTCGAACGTCCCGGGGGTGAACGCCGTCAGATCCAGGTCAGCCTCGGCCGCCCAGCACAGGACCGTCTTGCCGCCGGCCTGGCGCAGAGGCGTCAGGGGCCGGCCGACGGTCGGGGCCGTGATGCCCGTTTCTTCTTCAAATTCGCGGCGCGCCGCGTCGATCGGCGCCTCGCCGGGCTCGATCATCCCCTTGGGCACCATCCAAGCCCCCAGGTCCTTGCGGGACCACAGGGGACCGCCTGGATGACCAAGCAGGAACTCGGTTCGCGTGTCCCGCATGCGATAGACCAGAAGCCCCGCGCTGATCGCCACCCGATCAGCTCACCTTGCCCAGACGCTTGATCGCCCCGGCCAGGGGGCGCTCGCCGTCGCAATAGTCTTCCCAGGCGGTCAGCTTGCCGACGAGGGCGGGCACAGTTCGCACCGTGTATTTGGCTGGATCGAGCCCCTTCTTCACCTGGCTCCATGTGAGCGGCATCGAGACCGGCGCGCCCGGTCTGCCCCGGGGCGACAGCGGCGCCACGGCGGTCGCCATCCGGTCATTGCGCAGATAGTCCAGGAAGATACGCCCGGTGCGCTCTTTCTTGGCCATGTTGATCAGGTAGCGATCCGGCGCCTCAGCCGCCATGACCTTGCACACGTCGCGGGCGAACGCCTTGGCGATTGACCAGTCGATGCCTTCGGCGTCGAGCGGGGTGACGACATGCAGCCCCTTGCCGCCCGTGGTCTTGCAGAAGCTGACCAGCCCAAGCTCCTCCAGCCGCTCGCGGATCTCGCGGGCGCTTTCGATCACCACCTCGAAGGCCACGTCGGGCGCGGGATCGAGGTCGAACACCAGCCGCCCAGGCTGCTCGGGTTCGAACGGCTCGCAGTTCCAGGGGTGCAGCTCCAGAGCGCCGGTCTGGGCCCCCGCCACCAGGGCCTCCACCCGATCGAACTGGATATAGGGCTTGCGGTCGCCCCACACCTCGACCTCGGTGATCAGCGACGACTGCCCCTTGGCGGAATGACGCTGGAAGAAGTTCTGAGCGCCGTCGATGCCATCCGGCAT
>DASXCH010000116.1:0-55707 GCA_036491275.1 Caulobacteraceae bacterium | reverse complement strand
AGACAGGGGTCATCACCTCCGCCGCCGCCCAACTCCATCAGCTTGAGGGCGAAGAGCGGGTGCAGATCCACGCCCTCGCCATTCTCCTGGCCGAACCGCCGGAAAGCCTCGAACCTGAGCTTACCCAGCCGCGCGCCCTGCCGCTTTCGCCGCCGAGTCTGCCGGTCGGTCTTCCGGCAGACCTGATCCGTCGCCGCCCCGACGTGCGCGAAGCCGAGCGCAAACTGGCCGCAGCCAATGCGGAAATCGGCGTGCAGACCGCCAACCTGTATCCGAAGCTCGATCTGATCGGCCTGGCGAGCTTTGCCAGCACCTCCCTCGGCAATCTCTTCTCCGCCGCCAACCTCACTTCGGCGGCCCTCGGCATGGCCTCAGAGCCTCTGTTCGACGCCGGCAAGAGCCGCGCCGCCATCCGAGCGGCTCGGGAGGGTGCGATCCAGGCCGACCTGGCCTGGCGCAAGACCGTCCTCGTCAGTTTACGCGACGTCGAGGACGCTCTTGCCCGCTATCGCTCCGAACAGGAGCGCCAGCTCCAGCTGACGCAGGCAGTCGGCGCCACGCAAAACTCCTTGGCCATCGCCCGGGATCAATACCAGGTGGGCCTGGTCACATTCGCCAATGTCTACAGCGCGGAATTGGCCGAAATGAACGCGCGCGATCAGCTCGTCCAGTCGCAGGCTGCGGCGGCGACCGATCTGGTGTCTCTCTACAAGGCGCTTGGCGGCGGCTGGTCCGCCTGAGTTCAGGCCGGCGGCACCCCCGCCCGGCCCTGACCGATGATCTCGCGAAAGGCGTGTGCCTGACAGGCGTAGAAGACGGTCGAGGTAAGGGTCCAGAACAAGGAAATGAGTATGGTCAGGACACCGGCCTGGACCAGGAGACCGCCGCGGGCCGCCATGCCCCTCGAAGGGCCCTCACCCACGCTCGAGGCCAGGCCGACAAACGGCGCGAAGATCACGGTCAGGCCGAGGAAAACGAGGAAGAAGATGAAATAGACTGCCAACAGATACCAGAATCGCCCTCGGGTCACCGGCCAATAGGCCGTCAGATGAAACCTGCGCTCCGAGAACGTCTCCACGGCGATCAGGGAGAGCCGCACGCCGAGCCAGATGTCGAGGCCGACGGTCAGAAATACGCCGATCCAGCCGATGATCCCGGCCGCCGTGGGGATCGCATGTATGAAGGGCGTGGCCAGTAGAAAGACGAGATAGGCTGGGGCGCCGCCGAACGGAATCGCCGCGAAAAACGCCCCAAGGGTTAGGCCGCCCAATCTCAGTTCGTCCATGCCGAAGCGCAAGAAGAAGGCGCGTCGATCGCCGGGCTTTAGAACGGCGCGGAAGGCGGCCACCGCCGTCAACAGCCAAACCACCCAGAACAGGATCATCAAGGGTCCGGAATAGGGACCGAAACGCTCGGAAATGCCGCGGAGGTTCGCCGGGGTTGGACCAGCGAGCGCCACGTGGCGGCTCGTCGCCACCGTCCACGCGGCCAGGGAAAAGGTCGCAAACCAGATCGCCGTCCACACAAAGAAGGCGCGAGGCTCGCGCCGGATCAGGCGAAAGCCTTCGCCGACAGCCTCATAGGGAGCGAGTGGTTTCATGTCTGGTGGGCGCACAACTCATAGGCATAGGCCATGAGTCCTACGCTCAGGGGAAGCCATACGCCGCCGATCGCAAAACCCTCCGCCACCACCCAGGCGCCTCTGTAGCTGCGGCCCGCTCCCCAGGCTGATAGGCCGATCGCCGGTGAGGCCAGCAAAATGTGAGCGGCCGCCAGGGGAAGCGCCCGTCCCCGTGTGAGGGCGAAGGAAGACAGGACCTGCAGTCTCGACCGGCTCGCTGTCGCCGCCTCAGCCAGGGAAATACGCGCGGCGGCATAGACAAAGCCGACCGAGCAGAAGACGCCGACGGTTCCCAGCACAAAGCGTCCCCTTCCGGTGATGGCCGGAGCCCAGGTGGCGATCTGGGCCGGATCAAATCCTCGCCCGGCCGAGGCGACGGCGTAGGCGCCGCACAGCAGAATAACCAGAGCCAGCAGCGCGATGATTCCTAGGAACAGGCCGGAGAGGACCCATACGCCCGCAAGTCGGGTCTCCATGGCGCCAAGCTGCAAGCCGCCCGGCCCCAGGCGATCACGCCCGTTCGCCAGCCGCCAAAGGGCCCCGCGCGCGACGAGCGATGCGACCAACGCCGCGATCCAGAAGCCCAGTTCCTCAAATGAAAATGCGAGGATCAGCGTAACCACGACCAACGTCAGGGCTGCCCAGGCCGCGCTCCAGGCGCGCATCAAGAAGCGAGCGGCCGCCGCCAGGCCTCCGGCGATCAAGCCATTCACGCTCAGGCGAAGGTTGCGGCCACGTCCGTCGGCGGACGCAGGTCTCGATAGGCTCTGGCCCATGGCGCCATAAGGACGGCGTTAAGCGCGCCGTAGAGCGGGATCGACACGACCAGGGCCACCAGCAGAACCGGTCCCAGGCTCGCCATGATCTCTGCAGGAGGACGGGTGAAGAATGTCTTCAGACCCTCCGGGCCGCCGGCCAGTTGGCTGATATAGCCAAAGCCCAAAGCCAGGACGACAACCCCGACGACAGCCTCGATGACCAGGAGGATCACGAACAGAAGGGCGCCAATTGCGAACAGGGGCCAGAACTGACCGCTGGTAAGCGCCCATGCATCTGTGAGGTGGAACTTCCCGTCCTCAACCATCATCGGCGCCACAAGCGACAATCGACAGAGGATCCAGATGAGCAGCGCGAGGACCGCAAGTCCGCCTACCACTGCAACAACCACACCGACGGCAATCGCGTGGACACCAAAGGCGATGGCCGCGACGATGATGACGGGCAGGGCGACGATCACCAAACCGATTCCCGCGGCAAACGAGCCGCCAAAAATGAGCAGGAAGAGAAACAACTCCGCTGCGCCAATACGCAGGTAGGCGTAAGAACGCTGTTCGGGGAACATGACCGCGCGCAGGGCCGCGCAATAGAGCACCGCTCCGACGAATTGGGTCACGAGCGACATCAGCCACATCAGGCCCTGCAAGGACATCATCTGCGTGAGATCTGGGGGAGTGGTGACGTCGCCTGCCGCTCGTTTGGCGGCCTGATAAAGGATCGTCAAATAGAAGGGCGCCACCGCCGCAAAGTAGCCGCCCACCACAACCGTCCGCGCCAGACCCCAAGCAAGGATTGTGACTGGACGCTTGGCGATCAGACCGAACCCTTCGCCGATCGCCTCGCCGATGACTATCTGCCCCATTCCCACTCCCCCCGGATCACGATCAGGCGTACGTCGCTGCTGCGCCCTCACTGCTCAGAGCATGTTCCCGATAGATGTAGGCCCAGGGCGCGATGATGATCGGGGTCAGGATCGAGCCACCGATGATCACCAGCATGACGCTGAGCGCGATGAACGGCGCCAGCGGTCCCATCCAGACGTCCGGGGATTGGCTGAGCAGAGCCTGCAGATCCGCCGGACGCGGCGCACTGTTCCAGATTGCCAGGCCGGCGGCTCCGCCAATTGTCGCCAACCCGAGATAAACGACCAGCCCGATGAAGAAGAGGATCACTCCCACCGCCAGCAGGCGTAGAACGATTCCGCGGGTGAGCGCCCATGACTCAAACAACCGGAAGCGGCGCTCCGCGAACGTCATGGGGCCGGCCATGGAAAGGCGAAGCTGTAGCCAGAACACGACGCACTGGATGATCAGTCGTCCGACGAGGTCGAGCGGGCTGCCCATCGCGCCGCTCGAGGAAGCCACTTCGACAGCAACCAGCACCATGGCCATTCCGAAGCTGGCCGCGCCGATAGTCAAAGCCTTCACGAAGTTGACGATGAGCACCTGGATTTCTTGCTCGCCCATTCTGAGGTAGGCGAAGGCCGAGTTCTCCGGCGTCAGGACCGCACGATACACTGCACAGGAGATCACCGCGCCCAGGACCAGAGCGCAGAGACCCGCCAGGATGATGAAGGCGAAGAGGCCGGGAAACTGCTGGGCGACCAGCGAGGGATCGGGTTGCCCGTGAAAGCGCACCAAAAGGGTGACGAAATTGGCGAGGATGCCGACGAAGGGGATGGTGACCAGCGCAATGAGTATTGCCCAGAGCACGGCCCAAATAAGCGCGGCCATAGGCTTGCGGCCCAAAAGACCAACGCCGGCGAACGCTGCGTCTTCGATGTTGAACGTCGGCATGCGAGTCGGATCCCCAAGCGTTCGAGGTCAGTTAGCAACAATTCGGCACAGAACGCCACTTTCGCGCATTCCATCGGCGGTCTAAGCCTGACCGGCCATGCAGGAACGCGTCGTTCACATCATCGGCGCCGGCCTCGCGGGCAGTGAGGCAGCCTGGCAAGCGGCCAACGCGGGCGCCGAGGTGGTGCTGCACGAGATGCGCCCGCTTGTCGAGACCGCGGCCCACAGGACCGGTGGCTTCGCCGAACTCGTCTGCTCCAATTCCTTCCGGTCCGACGACCGGGATTCCTCAGCGGTGGGCCTGCTCCACGAAGAGATGCGACACGCGTCCTCGCTGATCATGGCATGCGGCGATTTGCATCAGGTGCCGGCCGGCGCGGCTTTGGCTGTGGATCGGGACGGATTCTCGGCGGCGGTCAGCGCGGCGCTCGAGACTCACCCGCGCATTCACATCGCGCGCGGCGAAGTCGCTCAGCCTCCAGCGGAATGGGACAATGTGATCATCGCCACCGGGCCGCTCACCTCGTCCGCCCTGGCCGACGCCGTGGCCAGGATCGCCGGCCAGAACTCGCTCGCCTTCTTCGATGCGATCGCCCCGATTGTTCATGCCGCGACCATCGACATGTCCACCGCCTGGCGGCAGTCGCGGTACGACAAGGCCGGACCGGGCGGCGAAAAGGCGGCCTACATCAATTGCCCCATGAACCGCGAACAGTATGAGCAGTTCATCGACCAGGTTCTGGCCGGCCCGAAGGCTGAGTTCAAGGAGTGGGAAGGAACACCCTATTTTGACGGCTGCCTGCCGATCGAGGTGATGGCCGAGCGCGGCCGAGAGACGCTGCGCCACGGTCCGATGAAGCCGGTGGGCTTGACCAATTCGCATCGTCCGACGGAAAAACCTTGGGCCGTGGTCCAGCTTCGTCAGGACAACGCCCTTGCGACGCTGTGGAACATCGTCGGATTCCAGACCAAGCTGAAGCATGGCGCACAAGCAGATATCTTCCGCACGATCCCCGGCCTGGAGCGCGCCGTCTTCGCCCGTTTTGGCGGGCTGCACCGCAACACCTTCATCGACAGCCCTAAAGTCCTCGACGGCCGCCTCAGGCTGAAAGCCGAAACGCGCCTTCGGTTCGCCGGACAGATCACTGGCGTTGAAGGCTATGTCGAGAGCGCCGCCATAGGCCTGATTGCTGGACGCCTGGCTGCAGCCGAGACCCAGCACCGACATCTCGAGGCGCCGCCGCCCACCACCGCGCTTGGCGCGCTGCTGAGCCACATCACCGGAGGACACCAGGGCGGTGCTTTCCAGCCCATGAATGTCAACTACGGCCTTCTTCCACCGATCGACGCGCCCGCGAGGGAGCCCGGTACGCCCCGCGCCCGCGGGGATCGTGTCTGCGCCAAGCGGCGCGCGCTCGCCGAGCGGGCGCTTGGGGATCTCGATGGCTGGATTGCGGGCCAGACGCCGGCCGGCGTCCCGGCTTGCTATTCGGCCGCCTGAGTAAGGCCTGACGGCCGCTGAGCCTTCAGCTTCTCCGCGACGAGGAAGGCCAGTTCCAGTGACTGCTCGCCGTTGAGCCTTGGATCGCAGTGGGTGTGGTAGCGGTCGGCGAGATCGCCCTCGGCCAGAGCCCTGGCGCCGCCGACGCACTCGGTGACATTGCGCCCAGTCATTTCGAGGTGGACTCCACCCGGGTGAACCCCTTCCGCCTGGGCGATCTCGATGAAGCTTCGCACCTCAGAGAGGATCCGTTCGAAGGGGCGCGTCTTGTAGCCGTTCGCCGCCTTGAACGTGTTGCCGTGCATCGGATCGATCGCCCACACCACCGCCTTGCCCTGGGCCTTGGTCGCCCGCATCAGGCCAGGCAGACGGGCTTCGATCTTATCTGAACCGAAACGGCCGTAGAGGGTCAGGCGACCTGGCTCGTTGTCCGGATTGAGGGTGTCCACGAGCGCCAAGAGTTCGCCCGCCTCCAGCGTCGGCCCGATCTTCAGACCCACGGGATTCTTGATCCCCTTGGCGAACTCCACGTGGGCGCCGTCGAGCTGGCGGGTTCGCTCACCGATCCACAACAGGTGAGCAGAGACATCGTACCAGTCGCCCGAAGTGGAATCGACGCGGGTCAGGGCTTCCTCGAAGCCAAGCAGAAGGGCCTCGTGACAAGTGAAGAACTCGACCCGGGCAAGGTCCTGGTGGCTGGAGGGCGTCACCCCGATCGCCTCCATGAACGTCAGCGACTCGCTGATCTTGTCGGAGAGTTCCCGGTAACGAGCGCCCTGCGGACTGTCGTGGACGAAGCCCAGCGTCCAACGGTGGATATTGTGCAGGTCGGCATAGCCACCGCCGGCGAAGGCTCGCAGAAGGTTGAGCGTCGACGCCGACTGGCCGTAAGCCTTGAGCAGTCGCTCTGGATCGGGCGTCCGCTCCGCCGGATCGAAATCCATGCCGTTGATGATGTCGCCGCGGTAGGACGGCAGGGTCACACCACCGACAGTCTCGGTCGTTTCCGACCTCGGCTTGGCGAACTGTCCGGCCATGCGACCGACTTTCACCACCGGCTTGCCGCCCGCGAAGGTCAGCACCACCGCCATTTGCAGGATCAGGCGAAAGGTATCGCGGATATTGTCGGCCGAGAATTCCTTGAAGCTCTCTGCGCAGTCGCCTCCCTGTAGCAGAAAGGCACGGCCGGCGGCCACTTCGCCCAGCAGGTGCTTGAGGCGCCTCGCCTCGCCAGCGAAAACAAGCGGCGGCATACGCGCAAGCTCGCCCTCGACGCGGACGAGGTCGGCCGGGTCAGGATAGTCGGCGGGAATGTGCCGGGCGGTCCGGGCTCGCCATGAGCCGGGCGCCCACCGCTCGCTCATCGCAGAGATGCTCGGGGCCTGAAATGGGAGGCGCGGGCTTAGACCAACCCGCATGGAAAGGCAAAGAGATCCGCCGTTTTGTCAGGCGTCAGCGCCCATGCGGACGATTGGCTCGCGCATGGTGACAAGCTCTTCCGCCGCGGTTGGATGAACGGCGCATGTATCGTCCCACTCGGCTTTGGTCGCTCCCATCTTGACCGCGATCGCGGCCATCTGGATGATCTCCGGCGCATCGGATCCGACCACGTGGCAGCCGAGGATGCGATCGGTCTCGGCATCGACCACCAGCTTGGTCATCATGTGTTCCTCACCGCCGAACAGGGTGACCTTCATCGGTCGGAAACTCGAGCAATAGATGGTTACCTTTCGCCCGCCGCGGCGCGCCTCAGCCTCGCTTAGCCCAACTGCGCCAACCGGCGGCTGGGAGAAGACGGCGCTGGCCACGGTATCGTGATCGAAGCGGGTCGGCCGTTCGTAGAACTCGGTGTTTGCGAACGCCGCCGCCTCACGGATCGCCACCGGCGTCAGGTTGATCCGATCGGTGACATCGCCCACCGCCCAGATGTTCTCGACGCTGCTCCTTGAGAATTCATCAACCACGACAGCGCCACGCTCATTCAGTTTGACGCCTGCGGCCTCAAGGCCAAGTCCCGTGGTATTGGGTGCGCGGCCGGTGGCGAACAGGGTTATGTCGCTGTCGATCGCCTGGCCGCTCGAGAGATGGCTGCGCACGCCGCTCGCCGTTTTCTCGAGCCGCGTCTGCCGACTGCCGGCAATGATCTTGACGCCGCGTCGTTCCATTTCGCGGGTCAGGTGGGCTCGCACATCGTCATCGAAACCACGCAGGATCATTGGTCCGCGGTAGACGAGCGTTGTTTCGACACCGAGGCCATTGAAGATTCCGGCGAACTCAACGGCGATATATCCGCCGCCGGCGACGACGATGCTCTTGGGCAGAGACTCCAGATGGAAGGCTTCGTTGGAGGTGATGGCATGCTCGACGCCCTCCACTTCCTCCGGAAGGGTCGGCCACGCGCCTGTTGCGACAAGAACACGGCCGGCCGTGACACGCCGACCGTCGCCCAGATCGATCGAATGGGGGTCTGCCATGACCGCCCTGGAGTGGATCAGTTCGGCGCCGGCGTTTTCGAGATTGGCGACATAGAGCCCCGACAGACGGGCGATCTCGACGTCCTTGCGCTCCAGGAACGTTGGCCAGTCAAACCGGGCTTCGCCTGGCGACCAGCCGTAGTCCTTGGATGTCTTGAATTGATAGGAGAACTCACTGGCGTAGACCATGAACTTCTTGGGAATGCAGCCGCGGATAACGCAGGTGCCGCCAACTCGGCTCTCTTCGGCGACCGCTACGCGCGCGCCGCTTATCGCCGCCAGCCGGGCGGCGCGCACGCCGCCCGATCCGGCGCCGATCACGAACAGATCATAGTCGAAGCGCGCCAAGAGGTGTTCCTATCTCGAAAGGGCTGGTTCCCTGCGTCAGGCTCAGGGCCAGATGGTCTCCACGCCGCCGTCACCGGCGACCAGCGCGCGCTCGGCAAGGCCGAGAAACAATCCGTGGTCGACTACACCGGTCAGGTCCTTGATGGCAGTCGCCACCTCGGCCGGACATTCGATCACGCGGCAGGGGACATCATAGATGAGGTTGCCGCCGTCCGTGCGTGACGGTGCGTCACCATCCATCCGCAGGGCGGGCGCCGCGATGATCCCGAGACCGTTCAGCACGCCGCGAATATGTTCGGCCGTCCGTCGATGTCCGAACGTCGTCACCTCGATCGGCAGGGGAAAGGAACCAAGATCCGCGGCGACCTTGCTGGCGTCGGCGATGACGACGCAGCGCCGGGAGGCCAGCCACACCAGCTTTTCGCGCAGCAGCGCGCCGCCGCCGCCCTTGATGAGCGCCAGCCCCGGGCCGATCTCATCGGCCCCGTCGACCGTCAGATCGACCTCGCCTACCTGGTCGAAATCGAGAACCCGAAGTCCCACGCTCGCCGCAAGAGCAGACGTCGCCTCCGAAGTGGCGACACAGCCGATATGCGGCATTCGTTCAGCCAGCGCGCGCACGAACCAGGTGGCGGTCGAACCGGTGCCCAGCCCCACGGTCATTCCGGCCTCGACTAGGTCGGCCGCGGCCTTGCCCGCCGCCTGCTTCTGGGCCTCCGCGTCGCTCATATGCGGCCCTTCTCACGTTGCTTCCTGGCGCGGAAGGCGACCGCCCAGCCTGGCTTTTCCGTCTGCAGCCCACGACCGAGCGCCAGAGCGTCCGGAGCCACGTCGCGGGTGATCACCGAACCCGAGCCGGTGTAGGCCCCCGCACCGATCGACACCGGCGCCACCAGGGCCGAATTGGATCCGATGAAAGCGTTCTCGCCCACAAAAGTGTCGAACTTGTCGAAGCCGTCGTAGTTGCAGAAAATCGTGCCGGCGCCGATGTTGGCGCCCGCCCCAACCGAGCCGTCGCCGAGATAGGCCAGGTGATTGGCCTTGGCCCCTGCCCCGACCTTGACCTTTTTCACCTCGACGAAGTTGCCGATATGGGCGCCCTCGCCGATCAACGCGCCGAGGCGCAGACGCGCGTAGGGTCCGACAATCGCTCCGGTCTTGATCTCGGCGCCTTCAAGGTGGCTGAAGGCGCGGATTTGCGCGCCGGCCTCGATCGTGACGCCCGGCCCGAAGATGACGTTGGGCTCCAAGGTCACGCCGGGCTCGATCCGAGTGTCCCAGGATAGCCACACGGTCTGCGGCGCGGCCATGGAAACACCGGCCGCCATGAGTTCGGCGCGCCTTCGACTCTGGAAGTGACTCTCCACGGCAGCCAGCTCGGCCTGAGAATTAACGCCCGCGAGTTCCGCTTCCTCGGCGATGGCGATCCGCACCGAGATGCCCTCGGCTCGCGCAAGGCCAACCACCGAGGTCAGGTAGTATTCCTTCTTGGCGTTGTCGTTGGTCACGCGTGAAAGCAGACGGAACAGGAGCTCGGCGTCGGCGGCGATCACACCGGAATTGACCAGCCGGATAGCCAACTCCTTCGGACTTGCATCCCTGGCTTCGACGATCCTTTCGAGTTCGCCGTCTTTACCCAAGACCATTCGGCCGTAGGCTGCCGGATCGTCCGCCTCAAAACCCTGGACAGCCATCGCCGCGCCGCTGTCCAACAGCGCAAACAGAGGCTCGATCGAAGCGGCCCTCAGAAGAGGCACATCGGCATAGGTGACGACCATATCGCCCTCGAATCCAGAGAGCGCGACCTGCGCGGCCTGCACGGCGTGCCCGGTGCCGAGCGGCGGATCCTGGATCGCCAGCTCACTTTCCCCGAGTCGGCTGGTGACATGCTGGGCGACTTCCGGCGCGTGAGCGCCGGCGACCACCACGATCCGCTCGCAGCCAAGCTGTTCGGCGATGTCGATAACATGATCGAGCAAAGTCCGCCCGCCGACGGCATGCAGCACCTTCGGCCGTGGCGATCTCATACGCTCGCCCCTGCCGGCGGCGAGGATCACCGCCGCCCTTGGTCGCCGTTCAGCCATGTCCCGATCCTTGCCTCACGCCAGCCTTTAGCGAAAAAGTCGGCGCGTATCGATTCGGAGATTGGCGGTTGGAGACATTGGCGGGCGCGACGGTCGTGTTCGACCTTGACGGCACATTGGTTGACACCGCTCCGGACATTCGCGCCGCCGCCAATCAGGTCCTCGTGGACCGCGGACTCCGCTCCCTGAACCTTGCCGAGGTACGCGGCTTGATCGGCCACGGTGCGAGAGGATTCTTCCTCCAGGCCTTTGGCCGTGAAGGCTTCAATGCCGGAGAGAGGGAGCTCACGCTCGCCACCGAGCAGTTTCGCGACCTTTACCTGGCCAACATCGCCCGCGAGAGCCGGCCATTTCCAAGCGCGATGGACGCCCTCGATTCGCTGATTGCTTCCGGCGCTGTCCTGGCCTTGTGCACGAACAAGGCGGAGGAACAGACCCGCGCCCTGCTCCAGGCGCTGAATCTAACTTCACGCTTCGCCGCCGTCGCCACGCCGGAGACGTCCGGCGCCGCCAAGCCCGATCCAGCCCATCTTCTGGCCGCCATAGCCGGCGCGGGAGGTTGTCCAGACCGATCAGTCATGGTCGGGGATTCCAGAACCGACGCCGACGCGGCCCGCGCCGCCGGCGTCCCGCTGGTCCTAGTCGATTTCGGCTACTGTGACGACGAAGTGGCGGCGCTGGAACCCGACGGCACGATCAGCCATTTCAAGGAATTGGCGGGGGTCGTGGCCCGCTTGCTCGGGGCCGGCGCAGCGGCTATAGCCCGCTCCCCCGCGCTGGATGCGTAGCTCAGCGGGAGAGCACCTCGTTCACACCGAGGGGGTCACAGGTTCAATCCCTGTCGCATCCACCACGCTCCAACTCTGCCCGAATTGGTCGATCTGACCTAGATTTCCTTTGGTTTCGGGGGCTTCCGACAGGTCAGAGCAAAGCGGCTGGCGGAACCTCAGCCGGACCAAACTGTTGTTGGCCAAGGGGCCTAACAGGGTTCCACTCCATGATCCACGCAAGACATGTCGCCGTGGTCGCCCTTCTGGCGGTCGTGCCTGCATGGGCGCAGCCCATGCCGTCCAGCACCACCCAGGCCTTTGTAAGGGCCGCCGCACAATCAGATGATTTCGAGCGTCAGGAGGGTCGCCTGGCGGCCATACGGGGCTCAACCGCCCATGTGCGCGCCTTCGGCCGGATGATGGTTGCAGACCATGCTCGGACAACACTGGTGCTGAAGGCGGCGCTTCGCAGGGCCCGGTTGCAGATCCCACTTCCGCCGCAGCTCAGTCCTAATGAAGCAAGCAAGCTGGCGACTCTTCGCAGACTCCACGGGAAGCAGTTTGATGCGGCCTACATCGACCAGCAGATCATCGCCCACCAGGGAGCGCTCAACTTGCTGCAGGCCTATGCCGCCGGGGGCGACAATCCGGTCCTGCGCAAGACGGCCGGCGACACCGTGCCATTGATTCAACGTCATCTAGCGGCGGCCCAGCAGATCCGCGGCGGCGGCTGAGTGCCTGCCGGCGCGGCTCTGAGACCCGCGGGCCGCTCAAAGGCGCGGTAGCGACAAGTCTCATCAGTCGTTCGGACCGAAATCAGTGTGAGGGAGAGCAATTCATGCGATCAATCCTTTTGTATTTCCTAGGGATTCCGATCCCAATCATCCTGTTGCTGGCCCTCTGCACACACCACTTCTGACCGGTAGGAGGAAATTCCATGACCGAGTCTGCGACATACGACGGGCGAACATCCGTCGACCCCGCCCTTTCGTGGTCGGCAATCTTCGCAGGCAGCCTGGTGGCGGTCGCAACCTCCGTGTTTCTGACCGTCCTGGCGTCTGGTTTCGGCTATGAACTTGCCGCCGTCGCCCTTGGCTCGCAACGCTCGCTCGACGCGTTCACGCCTTCGCTTGGCGCTGCCGGGATCGCGATTCAGGTCATTTCCGCCGGCCTCGGCGGTTATCTGGCCGGCCGTCTGCGGCACCCCTGGAATTTCGTCCACCACGACGAAGCCCATTTTCGCGACACCGCACATGGCCTGATCGTTTGGGCGCTGTCGGCCATCGCGAGCCTGATTCTGTTCGTTGTGGTCATCGCACCCCTCACCCTGGAGCAGTCGCCCGTAGCGCCGTCGATGGCGGCCGATCCGGACCGCGCCGCCCACATCTTCGCCCAGGCGGCGTTCTTCGCGGCCGTGGGCATGCTGCTGAGCGCCTTCATCGCCGCCGTGGCCGCCCGCATTGGCGGTCTCCAATTCGAACACATGGGCCAGAAGGGATTGGCGCACTTTCGCCAAGGCCGAAGCTTGGACGAGCGGCACGTGACTCCCTAAGTCGGGCGGTTCCGTCGTGGCCAGCATGACCCGTGAGCGTGCCGGCCCAGCCGGCGCAGGGTTTTGACGGCCGCCGGACTGTCGGCGGCTAGCTTTTCGGTAGACGGATGTCTGGCAAACGATGGGCCAGCGTCCGGCAAGCCTTCCGCCGTGACGTCGGTGGGTCTGACGATCAATGGCGCGAAGCAGCAGATCGGCATCGACCCGCGGACAACACTTCTCGACGCCTTGCGCTAGCGGATCGGCCTGACTGGCTCGAAATTGGGCTGCGACCACGGTCAGTGCGGCGCCCGCACGGTCCTGATCGACGGGGCGCCCGTTCTCTCGTGCCTTACTCTGGCTCTGGCGGTGCGCGGCCCCGTGACGACGATCGAGGGGTTGGCCGGCCCGAATGCGTGTGTCGAGCAGGAACGGGCTGGCTCCGACTATGAGATCCGCGAATTCATGAGCGGCAATCTTTGCCGGTGCGGCGCCTATCCGCACATCGTGACTGGGCATCAAAGGCATTGGTGAGCTTGGAAACGTCGGCATGAACGCGGCGCTCGCCAACGCCGCTTTCCACGTCAAGGGGGTCAGGACCCGCCAATTGCCCATCCGGATCGAAAAGCTCCTTGCCTCCCCGATGCTGAGGCGAAACGCCAGACCGTCTCCGGAACCGAAGCGCCGAACGAAGCTTTCTAAGATTGAGGACATGACCCAGCAGACACGAGGCGGGTGGAATGATTATCAAGATTGAGAAAAAGGCGCGGAAGGCGGCTCGTACGGCCGAGAACATGACCGGCGACGCCCGCGACGCCATCAGTCGCGCCACCGATCGCGCCGCCGACACCTATGCCGCGGCCCGGGAAATGGCGGAGAGCGTCGATCCGTTCGTTAAGGATCGTCCATACTTGTCGCTCGCCGTCGCGGCGATGGCGGGCCTTGTCATCGGCGGACTCTTCCTGCCGCCAGGGCCCAAGGTGGTTTACGTCAAATCGCGCGACTGATCAGGGCGCGCGGGCGGCCTGCTTCTCGATTTCCCGATTGAGTTCGGCGCCAAAAAGAAGAACCATCAGCGACATCCACACCCAGGTCAGGAAGCCAACGATCGCGCCCAGCGAGCCGTAGGTGCGGTCGTAGTGGCCGAAGTTGGCCACATACCAGCTGAAGAGTTCGCTCATCCCCAGCCACGCCAGGCTCGCGATCACGCTACCGGGGGTGATCCACCGCCAATCCGCTTCGGGTCGGCATGGCCCAAGGCGGTACAGTAAAGACAGCGCCGCGGTGGAGACAATCAAGAGCATCGGCCACTGCAGCCACGCGCCGATCTGAGCCGCCAGCGACGACGCCAGCCGTGGCGTGGCGGCGGCGACGTAGAATCCGATAACGCCGATCGCGATCGCGCCGAGGGTGAACGAGAGCGACAGCCCCGTCAGCCTGAAGAAATTGCGCCGTTCCTGCGCACCGAAGGCGGCGTTGAGGCCCTCGATCAGCGCCTTCATTCCGGCGTTGGCGCTCCAGATTGAAACCCCCAGGCTGACAATGAAGGCCAGACCCAGGGCCCCGTGATCCGTTTGCGTCAGGCGCATGAGTTCTGCGCCGATCACCTCGACCGCCCCGCCCGGAAGCACTCCGGCCAGGCCCTGGATCACGCGCTGCACGTCCGAGACGTGCGAGACAAGCCCGTAGAGGGAGACGAAGGCGCTGATGCCAGGAAATATCGCCAGCAGGAAGAAAAAGGCCACGCCGGCGGCCACCGCCGGGATCCGATCCCCGTTGAATTCCCGCAGGCTTTCGAGCGCCGCATTCCGCCAGTCCTGAGCCGAGAAGTTGCTTGGCGTACGGGAGATGCCGGATGCAGGCGGAGCCGCCTTGGCCGGTTCGCGCTGCAGGTTTGACTCGCCGAGTCTCACCGCAACCATTGCCAGCGCTCCAAGGCAAAAGGCGGTGATCAGTCCCCAGGGCGAATCTGAACTCTCGGACATCGGCTGCTCCACGGCGACGACGCCGCAAAAGCGGGAACGGACGAGTTTGCAGAAGGCTTCCGAGATCCAGCCTACCGCCTTTGCTCTGGATCGTCCGTGGAGGCCTCGCGCCCGCCACCGGGATCGAGCTTGGCCGCCAGCGCTCGCCTGCGCCGACCCGGCAGCAATGTCATGGTGAGGATGAACATCGAAAGCGCCAGGCACGGCGCGTTGGTGGCGATGAGGGTCCATTCAGACTTCAAGACGCCATAAGCGAGCCAGAGGGCGAAGGCGCCCACAGTCAGAATGTACATCGGCGGTGAGATCGCCTCGGTGTCACCGGTGCGGATGATCCGCCAAGCCTGGGGCGCGAAGCTTGTCGTGGAGCACAGAGCGGCGGCGGCCCCCAATATCGTCACCAAGTCGATCACATGTGACCTCAATGAGCCATGACGCGGTTCATCGCGCGCCCAATGCACCGAACCGGCGATCCTTCGATGCGTTCCGCCACGGCTGCCTCATTCATGGCCAAAATAATTCTGAGTCTCGGCCGAACCTTCAGCCACCGCCGTAGTTTAAGCCGGTGGGCGTGGGGCCCCAGGAGAAACAAGCATGGCCGAACACGATATCGCTCGAGACGAAACCACGACCCTCATCGGATCTGATAAAGTCGAGGGCACGTCTGTATTTGATCCATCTGGCGACAAGCTTGGCAGTATTCACAACTTCATGGTCGACAAGAAGTCTGGCCAGGCGAAATACGCTGTCCTCTCTTTTGGAGGCGTGTTGGGCATGGGCGCGGATTACTGTCCTGTGCCCTGGCAGTCCCTCACCTATGACACAAACAAGAACGGATACGTGGTGGACATAGACAAGAACACGCTGAAGAGCGGACCTCGCTACAACGCCAACGACGAGCCGGAATACGACCGCGCTTACGGCGAGACGATCAACGGCCATTACGGAATGGACAATCCTGACCCGCTGCACGCCTGAAACGTTTCCGCCCGCGCGAGATTGGCCGGTCCTCCTGGCCCCAGCGCCAGGTTGGCCGGCCGTTCGCATGGATTCTTGGCTGAGGCCGGCTTGAAACCACACCCAATGAGCCAACGGCCCTTCCACTCCGAGCAAGGGAGACAGTCTTGTCCACGAATGAAGCGTCAATGCCCTTTATCAGCGATGTGAAGACCCTGCGGGCGCGCGCCCGCCAGAGCATCGCAGACGGCGCCATAACGCCCGCCTACGGCGGCGATCCGGACAAGGCCGTCGACATCCTGCAAAGCGTTCTGGCCACGGAACTGGTCTGCGTGTTGCGCTACACACAGCACTCGATCGCCGCCACCGGGATCAACAGCCAGTCTGTGAAGGCCGAGTTCGCGGAACACGCCAGGGACGAACAGGGCCATGCGCTGGCCGTTGCCGAGCGGATCACGCAATTGGGCGGGACGCCGAATTTCAATCCGGAGGGATTGGCCTCCCGCTCCGCCTCTCAGTTCGCCCCTGGCAATGACCTTGTCGACATGATCAAGGAAAACCTGATCGCCGAGCGGATTGCGGCCGAGCACTATCGTGAGCTGGTCCGCTATTTCGGAGAAAACGACCCGACAACACGAGTCATGCTCGAGGCAATCCTGAAGGTCGAAGAAGAACACGCCGACGACATGCGCGACCTGCTGGTTGCGCATCAGGGCAAGCCGCCGCTGTCGGACAAATAGGGCGCTGACCAAAACGACGTCGGAGCGCCACGGTTTCTGCTTCGAAACCGGGCAAAATCGAGGCGTCTCGGTAAGGTTTCCGTGTACGCGGAACCCGCGGTCGGAAACGGGCGTTGCCTCACCAGTCCCCGCAGAAGTTCGGGTGGGCAGGGGTTTTCCTTGCCATCCAACGTGGCCCCCATCCCGCAGGCTTCCTATCTGCAGGCGAGTGCAACGAGGCGAGACGGATATGAATCCCCATCCCCTGAGGCTGATCACGTCCGCTCTGAATGTCGGTCAGCCCCCTCGGGAACCGAATTCAATCGTCCTGATCGGCAGCTATCCGCCGAGGCGATGCGGCATCGCCACCTTTACTCACGACGTCTATCAGTGTCTCGTAGAGGCCCGCCCCGAGCTTCGCTGCGAAGTCTTCGCCATGACCGATGGCGATGGACCATACGCCTATCCGCCGGAAGTGGCGTTCGAACTCTCCGAACAGCACCCTGTCGACTATCGAAACGCCGCCGCGCGAATCTGCCGGACCCAGCCCGATGTCATCCTGGTGCAGCATGAATTCGGCATCTTTGGCGGCTCGGCCGGCGAGCACCTCATGTTGCTTCTCGAATCGGTCGATACGCCGACGGTCAGCCTCCTCCACACCGTTCTCGATCGACCGGACGCCGAACAGCGCCGGGTGTTCGAGCGACTGATCAGCCGTTCCAGCCAGCTGATCGTCATGGCCGAGCATGGCCGCGTTATCTTGCGTGAGACCTGGAAGGTGCCGGACGACAAGATCACCGTCATTCCGCACGGCGCACCGGACCGCCCGCTTCATCCGAACGAACCGTTCAAGGAAAAGCTCGGCCTTCTGGGCCGGGACCTGCTGTTCAGTTTCGGCCTGATCTCACCCAACAAAGGTCTGGAGAGCGTCATTCGCGCCTTGCCGGCCATCGTCGCTGCCCGGCCAAACGTCATTTACGATGTTCTTGGGGCCACGCACCCTCACCTGATCGCGCGGGAAGGCGAACGCTACCGGATGAGCCTGATCGAGCTCGCCCGGGAACTTGGGGTCGAGGAGCATTTGCGGCTGATCGACGAATACGTCGATACGCCGCGCCTGATCGAATATCTGCAGGCGGCCGACGTCTATCTTTCGCCCTACCCCAACCCGGCTCAGATCACCTCCGGCACCCTTTCCTATGCGGCGGCGCTCGGCATTCCGATCGTCGCCACGCCCTATTGGCACGCGAAGGAACTTCTCGGCGATGGAGGCGGCCGGCTGGTGCCTTTCCGTGACAGCGACGCCATTGCCGAAGCGGTCACCCAACTCCTCGAACAGCCAGACATGCGCAGATCTCTGCGAGAGAACCTGTACGGCAAGGCCCGCAACACGGTCTGGAGCTGCTTTGCCGAAAGCTCACTTTCGGTCCTGGCCAAGGCGCAACCTTTGCGTGCACCGCCTGCGGCAACCCAGGCGCCGCCGCTACCGTCTCCCGTTTTGGATGGTGTCCGCCGGCTGACGGACGACTGCGGAATCCTTCAGCACAGCCTCTACAGCATCCCCGACCGTCGCCACGGCTATTGCGTCGACGACAACGCCCGCGCGCTCCTGCTGATGAATCGGCTGCCCGGACCGCTCACCGACGAAAGGCGATCGCTGACCGAGATCTACGCCGCCTTCGTGCAACACGCGTGGAACCGTGACGTCGGACGCTTCCGCAATTTCATGAGCTATGAGAGAGCCTGGCTCGAAGAGGCCGGGTCCGAAGACAGCACCGGCCGCTCTTTCTGGTCGATCGCCGAGGCCGTGAACCATTCGACTGAGCCGTCGCTGCGACGCTGGGCCGACTCATTGGTCCGCCAGGTCTTGCCTCACCTGCAGGGCTTGCGCGCCGTTCGGGCGAACGCCTTCGTGCTTCTGGGATTGTCCGAGTTGGTCGAGGCGCGCTTCACCGATGAATCCGTGCTCGAACTGGCGCAGACGAAGCTGGCCATGTTCAAGCGCCTGCTCGCGGAACGCGAGGCCGAGGGCGCCCACTGGTTCGAGCCGTGGATCTCATACGACAATGCCCGGTTGCCCGAGGCGATGATGCGCGCCGGGAGCGCTCTGGCCGATTCCGACGCCGTTGAAGGCGGATTGCGTGCGCTGAAGTGGCTCTGCGCCCGGCAGACGTCGGAGGAAGGACACTTCCTGCCGGTCGCCACCTGCGACATCGGACTGCCTCATGACCACCGCACCTACTTCGATCAACAGCCGGTGGAAGCCGCCGCGACGATCGACGCCTGTGACGCCGCCTACGTGGTCACCCAGGACGCGAAGTGGGCCAAAGAGTGCGAACGCGCCTTCGCCTGGTATTTCGGCGGCAACTCCCTGGGCGTGCGGATGGCTCAACCGGGCGGGGAGTGTTTTGACGGTTTGACCTGGCAGGGCCCGAACGAGAATATGGGCGCCGAGTCGGTCCTTGCCCTGCAACTGGCGACCTGCGCCCGCGCCAGAGTCGTCGCATATGGGTTGGAGACCATCAGAACGGCGGCGCAACCGCTCAGCTAAGCTGAGGTAGACGTGATCGAGATTCTGCCCATCCGGCTGCAGGCGGAGCCCGGTCGAGTCGTCGTCCGACCTTTCCAGATCGCCCCGGAACCACGCTCGCTGCATCCCACGGATTTGTCCCGTGCGAATCGCATCGTCGACGCGGTGCTGGCCATGGACATGCGCACCTGTCAGGCCGAGCTCGCCCTGGTCACAAGGGATTTCGAGCAGCGCCACTGGCAGACGCGGCGGGTGTTCCTTGAGCGGTACCACCAAATCAAGGCCGAGCTTCGCCTCGATGGTCACCTCAGGGAAGAGCGCAAGGAGCTGATCGGGGCCTACTTCTGCCACGAATATTCCTACGCCTCGGCGGCCCTGATGAACCCCTCGATCGTGCCCCACCCGGATCAGTCCGGCCTCGTCGAGGGATCGCTGCGCGTAGTGCTGACGCTGAGAGCAGTCGGCGAGGGACACATTTCCTCGATCGCCTTCCGCGAAGGGATCCTCAATCACCTTGGCGGCTTCGACTTGATGCCCAGGCCGCCCTTCTCGGTGGCCGCCAGTGAGAAAATCCGCGCTTCGGAGGACAATGGTCAGGTCACCACCGCCGTCCGTTTCGAAGAGGCGACCCTATCCGGGACGGTCATCTTTCCCTTCACCCAGCAGCAGCGAAACGGCCTGGAAGACCTGCGCCTGGTGCGGTTGCAAGGCGGCGACGACGAGGGGCTCTATTGCGGCACCTACACTGCCTATTCGGGCTTCAACATCGCCTCCGAGATGATGATGACTCGGGACTTCCGCTCCTTCGAGCTGCACCCGATCAAAGGGGCGGCTGCCCGCAACAAGGGCATGGCCCTGTTTCCACGCAAGATCGACGGGGCTTACGCAATGATCGGTCGCCAGGATGGAGAAAACCTCTTCTTTCTGCGGTCGGACGATCTGCTCACCTGGGGAGAGGGCGAGCCCCTTCTGGCGCCCCTCTATCCCTGGGAGCTGGTCCAGATCGGCAACTGCGGCTCACCCATCGAAATCGACGAAGGCTGGCTGATGTTGACCCACGGGGTCGGAGCCATGCGCAAATACTCCATCGGCGCGGCGCTCCTGGACAGGGACGATCCCGGCAAGGTGCTGGCCCGCACGAGCATGCCGCTCGTCTCGGCGTCGGACGAGGATCGAGAGGGCTATGTGCCGAATGTTGTCTACACGTGCGGCGCGCTGGCCCACGGGCGGAAATTGTTCATGCCCTACGGGATCGCCGACAGCAACGTGGCCTTCGGTTTCCTGGATCTGGACGAACTCATGGACGCTATGAGGCCGGTTGAGGGGCGCCGCCGTCTCGCCGCGAGCTGACCTGTGGTCAATCAGTCGGGCATGGGAGGCAGGTTCTCCGGCACGGTTAGGGTGGCGACGCCGATGCGGTCGTCAGCCATGCCGTAGTAGACATCGAACCGGTCTGGCTGGGAGATGTCATCGCGGCGATCGATTCCGGTAGGGAAAACCACCCCGTTGACAGCGCCGTTAAGTTCCTCTGGCAGCTCGGGCGCCAAGATCGGCTCGGGGGAGCGATAGAGAATGCGATGTGGAAACTCGCGGTTCAGGATCATCACGCCGGCGGCGTAGCGGTACTTGAGGCGCTCGGGCGTGGAATCGTCCTGCAGCCGCACCCCATGATAGATCAACAGCCAGCCATGACGGCACAGGATCGGTGGCGCGCCACTGCCGATCTTGAGAGTTTCCCAGGCGAATTTCGGGCGCGCCAGACGGCGGTGAGCGACGAATTTGCGACCCAGAGGGGCCGCGCGATGCTGCGGCTCCTCGGTCCAATGCCAGTAGGAAATCCAGATGCTCTCGAGCTCGGGCTTTGACGGCGGCTTTCCCTCGGGCTGGGCGATATCCTCGGGTCTCGTTCCCGGAAACAGGGGCCGGTGCAGCATGGCCACCGACGGCCGTCGGTGAGAGTCCTCGATCAACGCGGGAAACACGACGGCATCCTTGTCGTCGACGTTCTCGATGTGGATGTCCTTGAACGACGTAAAGTGTGCCAGGCCCAGCCGCTCCCAGTTGCGCAGATCGGACGATCGGGCCACGGCGATGCGTGGCCCATGCTGGGACCATGCGGTGTAAGTCATCACATAGTGGTTCAGCGGCTCGACAAAGCTGATGCGGGGGTCCTCGACGCCTCCGCGTCCGTCCGGCCATTGCTCGTAATCCATCTCGGGCTTGAGAACGATGCCAAGCCGCTCCGCCGCCACCGGATCGCCGGCGGAATCGAACTTTACCCGCGCGATGCCGATCTCCGAGTGGTTGCCGCGTCCTACACATCTTGGAAACAGATAGAGCTCGCCGTCGGGACCCCGAGTGGCGGCCGGGTTCAGTATACCCTCGGCTTCTTCCGGCCGTGTGGGATCTGGCGTCATCAGGACGCCAAGACGGATCATCTGAAATGGGTTCATACGCTGCCGTCGCCCTCGCCCTGCCAATCAACGATAGCTTCGATAACCTTTCGCGTCTCCGACGGCCCGGCGACCTGAATGCAGCTCACCCCTGTACGCCTGGCCGGATAGTCGTTGCCTCCTTCGAACAGGGCATCGCCCACGAAGAGCATGTCGGGGATATCCATGCCCAACACCTCCTTGAGCTTGCCGATGCCATAGGCCTTGTCGATACCTGGACGGGTGACATCGATGGAGCTGGACCCACCGAGCCCAATGGAGAACTCGGGAAGAAGTGGATCGAGTTTGGCCTTCATCGCCTTCCGCTTCTTGAAGTCCGGATCCCACTTACTCTTTTCGTCCAGCGGCGCATCCTGGCCCAAGGCCGAAAGGGTGATCTGGCTTCCGCGATCCTCGATCACGTCTCCCCAGTGCTTGTCCGGGACATAGCTTGACGCCTGAAAGACGTCGTTCAATGCCTTGATGATCTTGGATTTCTGATCGTCAGTAAAGTTTTCGGCGTAGAGCTGCCGCCACTCTCCGTCATACGACATGAATCGCGTGCCGCTGGTCGGCAGCAGGGAGAGGCGTTTCAGGTGATCGCCGCTGGGCAGGCGGGCCAGGAGCTGCTTCTGGAACTGCGGCCACGCGCCTCCGGAGATCACCGCGACCCGGCAGATGTCCAGCAGTTTGCCGAGCCACTCGCCGACGTCCTTGTCGAGCGGCGCTTTGCTTTCAGCCAGTGTGCCGTCGAGATCGAATATGGCCAGCTTCTTCATGTCCGCACCGGAACGGCAATTTCCAGGATGGTGGCCGATTCCTTCGGAATGAATGACCCCACGCCGATTGCCGCCGGCAGAAGCACGACCTTGCCGCGGCTCATCGAAACCCGTTGCGCGCCGGCCTCGACATCACCGCCGCCTTCGATGCAGACCAGCACGCGGAATTCAGATGCCGCCCCCACCGGAAACGGACGCGATCCCTTGCGGCGTACGACGTCGAAGTGCGCATCGTGGATCAGCTTTTCGGCGCGAATGGGCTCAGACGTCTGAAGTTGCGGCTCTACCGGCGCCACCGCCCCACGATCAAAATCGATGGCGGCCAGGGCCTCATCGATCTGAAGGGGGCGTGGCTTGCCCGTCTTCGCGTCGACGTGGTCCCAGTCATAAAGGCGGAATGTCACGTCGCTGTTCTCTTGGACCTCGAACACCATCAGGCCATCGCCGAGCGAGTGCACCGTGCCAGCCTCGATCTTCACCGCCTGGCCCGGCACAGGTTGGAAGCTGGCCAAGCGTCTATCGGCGTCGGCGGCGGTAAGGCCTCGCAAGTCCTCGGCCGTCGTCCCGGGCTTGAGACCGGCGTAGATGCGGGCGTTTGGTTTCGCGCTGAGCACGATCCAAGCCTCGGTTTTGCCGGTGTCGCCCTTAGGAATGAGCTCGATCTGGTCATCGTCAGGGTGCACCTGAACCGACAGCATCTCTTCGACGTCCAGAAACTTGAGCAGCAGCGGGAAACGGTCAAAACGGTCCGCCTGCGCCCCGAGCAGCTCCGCCTTTCGCTCCCGCATCAGATCCGTGAGCGTCTTCCCGGCCAGAGGCCCGTTGGCGATCCTGCTCGCACAATCCTCTCGGTCGCTGAGCAGCCACGCCTCACCGATCGGATCTGAACCTGGCAGGGCCGTATTCATGAACTGGCCGAGCTCGCGGCCACCCCACAGCCGGTATTGGAACATCGGTTCGAAGCCGAGCGGGTAGAGGGATGTGTCGGTCATCTTCGGTATCGTGGGTTCGATTATTGAGCGGCGGCGCGGGGGCCGTCGCTTCCCCGCACTGGCGCGCCATAGATCGCCATGGCCCCCGCCAGCATCTTCAGCGCTTCGGGACGGGCGCGCTGGAACGAGTTGCGCCCGAGGATCGAGCCGAAGCCGCCGCCGTCGCGAATGGCCTGAAACTCGGCATTCAGGGCGTTGTCGTCGAAGACCGCCTCGCCGCCTGAGAAAATGACGATGCGGCGCCCAGCGAAGGCGCACTGCACGACGTGCGCGACGCGTTCGGCCTGGGTCGCGATAGGGATGCTCTGCTTTTCGTAGACGGGAATGTCGGCCTTCAGCTCTACGTGGTCGCTTGGCAGTTTTACCTTGATGATGTGCGCTCCAAGCTGGGCGGCGATCTGCGCGGCGTAGGCCACGACATCGATGGCGGTCTCGCCTGCCTTGCTGAGGCCGGCCCCGCGCGGGTAGGACCAGATGACGACAGCCAGCCCCAGGGATTTGGCTTCGGCGGCCAAGGCTTGAACCTGCTTGAACAGATCATACTGGGCCGCCGATCCGGGATAGATCGTGAACCCGATCGCCGACGCCCCGAGGCGCAGGGCTTCCCTGACGTCGCCGGTCTGCGCCTGGCTGGGGTCGGCATCCTCCCGCAGCGAGTCCGCGTCGTTCAGCTTGAGGATCAGCGGGATGTCGCCGGCATAGTCCCTGGCGCCCGCCTCGATGAATCCAAGGGGCGCGGCATAGGCGCTGCAACCGGCATCGATCGCCAATTCGAAATGATAGCGTGGATCATAGGCGGCCGGGTTGCCCGCGAACGATCGCGCCGGGCCGTGCTCGAACCCCTGGTCGACCGGCAGGATCACCATCCGGCCGGTTCCTCCGAGCCGCCCGTGGTTCAGCAGGCGGGCAAGGTTGGTCAGCGTCCCCGGATTGTCGGCCCCATACCAGCTGAGGATCTCCTTTACGCGCGGCGTCATGGCGCCCTCCGGTCATCGGTTACGGTTGCTGAGAGGAGGAAACGGTCAATCGCCTTGGCGTAACCGTCGTCCTCATTGCTATCGGTCGCGATATCGGCCCTCGACTTCACCTGGTCGCTGGCGTTGCCCATGGCGATGGAATAGCCACTCTCCTGAAACATCAGGATGTCGTTGGGCATGTCGCCGATGGTGGCGATCTGAGGGGGCGTCAGGCCAAGCTGTCGGGCCAGCCTGTGGGCCACGAAGCCTTTGGTCGCGTGCATGTCGGTGAAATCAAGGAAATACAGCGCCGAACGGTAGGCGCTGGCCGGATCCTTCAACTGATGCTGCGCCTCGTCCTCAGCCGCAGCCATCCTCGGGTGATCATCGCTGACGCCGACGATCTTGAAGATCCGACCCAATCCGGTCGAAGGCGAGGCCACCTTGGGTTCCAGCTCAATGATCCACGCTTCGCGCGCCACATGCTGGCCCTCGGCGCTGGTCACGAACCAGTCCGTGTCGGTGTAGATCCAGATGTCCAGCCCCGCGCCGTTCAGCAACTCGAAGGCCGCCTCGGCGGCGACCGATGCGATCGGGTGGCCTTCCAGCTCCCTCAGTTGAGTGTCGGTTATCAAGCCGCCGTTGAAGCCAGCCAACGGCAACTCCAGGCCAAGCGGCTCGATCAGCATGGCATGCCACTGGGCGGGCGGGCGCTGGTCACGGCCATCTGAATGCCGGCCCGGCGAAGATCGGCGGCTGCGGCGCGGACCGCCGGCGTCAGCACCTTCTCGTAGGTGACAAGCGTGCCATCGACATCGGTCAGCAAGAGCCTGATGTCGCGCGCCGAGATCATGACGGGGCCCGATCCGGCTGCGTGAGTGACCGCCAAGTGCGGCCGCCGCTCTCTGCGATCAGGGCCTCGGCCGCCTCCGGTCCTTCGCTGCCCGAGTCATAGTTCGGGAAGGTTGGCGGATGCTTGCCCCAGGCGTCCAGCACCGGCTGCACGATGCGCCAGCCGTGCTCGATCATGTCGGCCCGCATGAACAGCGTCGGATCGCCGATCATCACGTCATAGAGCAGGGTCTCGTAGCCGACGTTCGCGTTGGCGAGAAACCAGTCGTCGTAGTGAAACTCCATCTTGACGGGTGAGAGCTCCATGATTGGGCCACGGCGCTTTGCCTCGAATTGCAATGAAACGTTCTCTTCAGGCGCAATGCGTAGCGCGAGCCAGTTTGGCCGCAGGCTTTCCACGGCCGTGTCGCGGAACAGCCCCATCGGCGCCCGCTTGAACTGGATCGCGATCTCTGTGACCCGCGCGGCTAGGTGCTTGCCCGTGCGCACGAAGAACGGCACGCCGGCCCAGCGCCAGTTGTCGATCTCAAGTTGCAGGGCTGCGTAGGTCTCCACCGCCGAGTTTCGCGCCACATCTGGCTCGTGGCGATAGCCGACGACCTTGCCATCGAGGCTTGGGCCATATTGGCCGCGCGCCGCCTTTTCCGGTGGCACAGGAGCTATGGCGGCCAGGACCTCGGCCTTTTTGGCGCGCACCTCGTCGGCCGTCAGGCAGATCGGCGGCTCCATGGCGATCAGGGTGAGGAGGCTCAACACATGGTTTGGCACCATGTCGCGCAGGGCCCCGGTCTGCTCGTAGAATTTTCCTCGCTCTTCCACTCCGACCAGTTCGGCGGCCGTGATCTGTACGTGGTCAATGCGATCGCGGTTCCACAACGGCTCGAAGAGGCCATTGGCAAAGCGCAGCGCCAAGATGTTCTGGACGGTGTCCTTGCCGAGGAAATGATCGATGCGGAAAACCTGCTCCTCGTTCAGGGTCTTGAGGATCTCCGCGTTGAGGGCGCGAGCTGATTCCAGGTCATGACCGAACGGTTTTTCGATCACAACGCGGCGCCAGACGCCGTCCTTTTCCTTCGTCAGGCCGGCTGCGCCCAGGTGTTCAACCACGGGCCCGAACATGCGGTCGGGTATCGCCAGATAGAAGAGCGCATTGCCTTGCGTTCCCCGCTCGTCGGCGGCGCCCTTGAGCGTCTTACCCAGCTCCTCGTAGAGGTCCGGCTTCAAGAGATCGCCTTTGACGAACATCATTCGTCGGCCGAGACGTTCCCAGGCTTCCTCATCGACATGGTCCGCCCTGAAGGTTCCGGTCTTGGATTCGACGAGGCTTTCCAGATCCTGGCGCATCGCGAGGCGCCATTCATTCTCGTCATCTTTGCTGCGGGCGACGCCAATCAGGGCAAAACCCTTGGGCAGGATGTTGGTGCGTTCCAGGTTGTAGAGCGCCGGAATCACCAGTCGCTTGGCAAGGTCACCGGTGGCGCCGATCAGGACCATGGCGCACGGATCGGCCGGCTTCAGTCTGGTGGTGGCCTGCAGCTGGACGCGGGCGTCGTCGGCCATCTCAGCCCGCCGCGTTCGCCGCTGAGGGCCCGTCTTCCTTGTGACCGCCGAAACCGAAGCGCATGGCCGACAACAACCGCTCGGCGAAGCTGTGTTCCTCGCGAGAGCGGAAGCGCGTGTAGAGCGCACTGGTCAGAACGTCGGCAGGCACCGCCTCGGCGATGGCGGCCTCCACCGTCCAGCGACCTTCGCCGGAATCCTCGACATAGCCCTCGAAACCGGAGAGGTCGGAGTCGCGGGCTAGGGCCTGGGCGCTGAGGTCCAGGAGCCATGACGAGATCACGCTTCCGCGCCGCCAGACCTCGGCGATGTCCGACAAGCTGAGATCGAAGCGTTCGTCCTCGGGCGCCGAGTTCGAGCCTTTTCCCCGCAGGATATCGAATCCTTCGGCATAGGCCTGCATAAGGCCGTATTCGATGCCATTGTGGACCATCTTGACGAAGCGGCCGGCGCCGCTGGATCCTGCGTGGATATAGCCCTGCTCGGCGTGGAGGTCCCCGCCGTTTCGTCCTTCCGTTCGCGGGATGTCGCCAAGGCCAGGCGCCAAGGCCTTGAAGATTGGATCCAGGCGATCGATGGCGCCCTTTGGGCCGCCGATCATCATGCAATAGCCGCGGTCAAGGCCCCAAACACCGCCCGACGTGCCGCAGTCGATGTAATCCATGCCCTTCTCCGCAAGCGCCTTGGCACGGCGGATGTCATCTTTGTAGAACGCGTTGCCGCCGTCGATGATGGCGTCGCCGCGCTGCATCAGCTTGCCGAGCGCCTCGACCGTCTCCTCGGTGATCTTCCCCGCCGGCAACATCGACCAGACCGCCGCCGGCTTTTCCAGCGCGGCGACCATCGCCTCCAGCGATTCGACCGATTGGGCGCCGTCCTTGGCCAGCGCTGACCTGGCCTCAGAGCTGGTGTCATAGACGATACAGCTGTGACCGGCCTTCATCAGTCGACGGGCGATGTTCCCGCCCATGCGTCCGAGGCCCGTGATTCCGATTTGCATTTGAGGTCTCCGAAAAGCGTCAGCCGAGGGCGTCGTGAATCGCCTGGGCCAGCCGCGGGAGCCCGGAAGCAGCGTCCTTCAGATGCACGCGCAGCGCCCGCCGATCGCGTTCGACCAACACGGCCATGTCGCCGCGGGCCTGGGCGTCCTTCACCACGCCGAAGCTGTAGTGGTGACCCGGCACATCGAGATCATGAGGGTCGTCGCAGGTGATCTGCAGGAACACACCGCTGTTGGGTCCGCCCTTGTAGGCTTGGCCCGTCGAGTGCTGGAACCTCGGGCCAAAGCCAACGCAGGTCGCAACATGGGCGTGATCGCGCACCACGATTCGCATCTTGGTCATCGCACGGGTCGTTTCGGGCTTACGATCGACGTAGCCAAGAAAGGCGGCGTAGTCGTCCCCCTCGATGCGCGCGAAATGGCTCTTCAGATAATCTTCGAGGCGATCGTGCCGACCTAGCTCGCCGGCGTTGCGCGGGTCGGCATAGAGGCTGACTCCATCCTGCTGGAAGACGGGCGCCTGTTCAGGCAGAGCCTGAGTCTTCTCATAATCATCCATCAGCTGGCGCGTCTTGTCCTTGCTGGCCTCTACGTCCGGCTGATCGAACGGATCTATGCCGATGATCGCGCCGGCCACGGCCACGGCGATCTCCCAGCGGAAGAACTCCTGACCGAGCGCCTGCTTGCCCTTCATCGTCAGGGTGGCGACCGGATGGCCGGCCTCGGCCAGCGCCTGCATTGCCGCGCGCTGGTTCGGATCGAAGCCCTCCTCCAACTCGACGTAGGCGAAGAAACGATCCTGTCCGTAGGCCTCGGGCCGCCCAAGCGGCTCGTCGGCAACGGGGATCAGCCCGCGTCCGTGCTTGCCGGTGCTCTCAGCCAGCAACTGTTCCAGCCAGGCGCCGATCGGCGCGGCGCCCGGAGAGGCAATGATCGTGACCTTGTCACGCCCCAGCTTTGTGGCGGAGACGCCTAGCGCCACGCCCAGCTGAACACCTGGGTTTTCCGCGGGCGGAACATCGGCGGCGCAAGCGCGAACCATGGGCGTGGTCGAGCGCAACAGGCCCTCGACATCGACGCCGATTGCGGCGGCTGGGACCAGGCCGAAATCCGACAGCACCGAATAACGACCGCCGATCGGCGGGGCGCCGTAGAAGATCTGCGCCCAGCCGCCGTCTTTCGCCCGCTTTTCCAGCGGCGAGCCCGGGTCGGTTATGGCCACAAAATGACGCCGCGCTTTCTCCTCCCCACAGACCTCTTGGGCACGCGCGAGGAAATAGTCGGCGAAGATATTGGGTTCCAGGGTGCTGCCCGACTTGGACGAGACGATGAAAAGCGTGCTCTCCAGCCGGACGGCGTCTTGCACGTCCTTGACTTGGGCTGGATCGGTGCTGTCGAGCATGTGGAAACGGGGCGAGCCGGCGGCCGAACCGAAGACCTCGGCCAGCACCTCCGGGCCAAGGCTGGAGCCGCCCATGCCGAGCAGAACCACGTCGGTGAAGTCTTCCCGTTTCACGAGTTCGGCGAAACGCTTCAGGTCGCCCACATCACCCAGTTCCTGGTCGACTACGGTCAGCCAGCCGCACCATTTTGCTTCGTCCGTGCCGGTCCACAAGGAGGCGTCGCCAGACCACAGTCGTCTGGTCAGGCCGCCCTTTCGCCAGACTTCCAATTCGTCGGCGAACGCCTTCTTGGCAGTGCCGGATCCGGCCTCGACGCGCGTGGCGCCGACGTCCTTGCTGCGACTGCGTCTGGCGATCGCGCCCAGCAACTCATCGAAGGAGTCATCAAATTTCTGCACGCCCTCGATGATCAGCTTGCTGGTGACCGATTCGAGGTCGATCCCGAGACCGGCTAGCATGGTCAGAGTCGCCTTCGCCGCGTCGAGATCATGTTCGATGGCGTCCGGTTCGATCACCCCGTGGTCGCGGAACGCATCCATCGTCGCCGGAGGCATGGTATCGACCGTGTCGCGGCCGACGAGGCCTTCGACATAGATCGTGTCCCTGAGGTCCTTGCTCTTGGTGCTCGTCGACGCCCACAGCAGGCGCTGGGTCCTGGCGCCCGCCTTTTGAAGCGCTTGCCAGCGATCGCCTGCGAAAATCTCCTTGTAGGCGGCGTAGGCGATTTTGGCGTTGGCGATGGCCACCTTGCCGCTCACGGCCTCTCCCTCTGAGGATTGATGCTTGAGGGCCTCATCCACGGCGACGTCGATGCGGCTGACGAAAAAGCTGGCGACGCTCGCGATCTTAGCCGGATCGCCGCCGGACGACTTCAGGTCCTCCAGACCGCCAATGTAGGCCTCGGCGACCCTGCGATAGGTTTCCACCGAAAACAGCAGCGTGATGTTGACGTTGACGCCCTCGCCGATCAGGGCTCGGATCGCCGGCAGGCCGGCCTGTGTCGCCGGCACCTTGATCAACAAATTTGGCCGGTCGACCGCGGCCCAGAGCCGGCGGGCCTCGGCGATGGTCGCCTTGGTGTCGTTGGCCAGATATGGCGAACATTCGAGGCTGACAAAGCCATCCGCGCCTTTCGTCGCGTCATAGACCCCGCGCAGGACATCCGCGGCCGCCTGGATGTCGGCGATCGCCAGGTGTTCGTAGATCTCGGTGACACCGGGCGCGCCTTGCTTGGCGAACTCGAGGATCGCCGCGTCGTACTCGTCGCCCTCGGCGATGGCCTTCTCAAAGATCGACGGGTTGGAGGTGACGCCCTTCAAACCGTCGCGCTGGATCAGGGTCTTCAACTCGCCGCCCTCGATCAGGCTGCGCTTGAGGTAGTCGAGCCAAAGCGACTGACCGCACTTCTCCAGATCCTTCAGCGAACTCACTGGGTGCTCTCCCTGGTTTGTTTCAACTGGCTCCGGGCGGCCGCCACCACGGCCTCCGCCGTAAAGCCGAAATGTTCCATAACGTCTTCGCCGGGTCCTGAGGCGCCATATGACCTCATGCCGATCATGGTTCCTGCGCGGCCGAGGTATCGGTCCCAACCGATGGGCGATGCCGCCTCCACCCCGACCCTCGCACTGACATGCGGCGGCAGGACGCTGTCGCGGTAGGCCTGGTCCTGGGCTTCGAACAGGTCCCAGGATGGCATCGACACCACCCGGGCGGCGATCCCCTCACTCTTGAGGATCTCATAGGCTTCGACACAGAGCGAGACCTCGCTTCCTGTGCCGATCAGGATCACCTCCGGTGCGCCGGCCTTCGCATCGGCCAGAACATAGGCGCCCTTGGCCGTGCCCGCGGCCGGGGCAAAGACCCTTCGATCGAGAGTTGGCAGGTTCTGCCGGGTGAGAACCAGGGCGGCCGGCCGCGCCTTGAGGGCCGCGATCACTTTCCATGCTTCGACCACCTCATTGGCGTCGGCCGGTCTCAGCGTCACCAGGCCCGGCACGCTGCGCAGAGAGACCAGTTGCTCGACCGGCTGGTGGGTGGGCCCGTCTCCGCCCAGAGCAATGGAATCGTGGGTGAAGACCCAGATCGCCGGGATCTGCATCAGGGCGCTGAGCCGGATCGGCGGCTTCATGTAGTCGGAAAAGATCAGGAAGGTGGCGCCATAACCGCGCAGGCCGGTGATGGTCAGGCCGTTGACTATGGCGCCCATGGAATGTTCGCGTATGCCAAAGTGCAGATTGCGGCCACCATAGTCGTTGGTTTCGAAACCCCCGGCCCCATCGAAAGTCAGGTTGGTCTTGGTCGATGGAGAAAGATCCGCCGCTCCGCCCACCAGCCATGGATAGGCCTCGGCCAATGCATTGATCACCTTGGCGCCAGAGGCCCGCGTGGCTTCTCCCTTAGCGTCTGCGGCAAACGTCGGCAGGTCCTTTTCAAAATCCTTGGGCCGCTGGCCGCCCAGGATCATGTCAAGCTCGACGGCCAGATCTTCATGAGCAATGCGATAACCGTCGAACCGATCACACCACTCCGCTGACAGGCGCGCGCCACGCGCGCCGAGTTCCGCGTCTAGCCGCTCCTTGACCCCGTCGGGCACCAGGAAATGCGCATCCTGCGGCCAGCCATAGAAGGCCTTGGCTCCTCGCACCTCATCCTCGCCAAGGGCTTCGCCGTGAGCCTCCTTGGTGTCCTGCTTGTGCGGCGCGCCATAGCCGATGTGGCTCCTGACCACGATCATCATCGGCGAGCTCGGTTCCGCCTTGAACTCCGCCAGGGCCTTGGCGACGGCGGCGGTGTCATTGGCGTCCGCGACATAGGCTGTGCGCCAGCCATAGGCTTTGAAACGCGCCGCCACGTCTTCATCGAACGCCAGGGCGGTCTTGCCTTCGATCGTGATGTGGTTGTCGTCGTAGATCCAGCACAGGTTCCCCAGCTTCAGATGTCCGGCGAGAGACGCCGCTTCGCTAGCGACGCCCTCCATCATGTCGCCGTCGCTGCACATGGCATAGACGTCGTAATCGAACAGCGCGCCGTCAGGCCGGTTGAAATGGGCCGCCAGCCATTTGCCGGCCATGGCCATGCCAACGCTGTTGCCGCAGCCCTGGCCGAGAGGGCCGGTTGTGGTTTCCACCCCCGTCGTCAGGCCATGTTCTGGATGGCCGGGGCAGCGGCTACCAAGCTCGCGATAGGCTTTGATGTCATCCAGAGTCACGGCCGGGCGGCCCGGCTCGCGGCTGTCCTTCACTCCGGCCAGATGCAGCAGCGAGTAGAGCAGCATTGATGCATGACCATTGGACAGGACGAACCGGTCGCGATTGGGCCAAAGCGGCAATTTCGGGTCGTAGCGGAGGAACGAGCGCCACAGCGTGTAGGCCACAGGCGCCAGACCCATCGGCGCGCCGGGATGGCCGGAACCGGCCTTCTGCACAGCATCCATGGCAAGGGTGCGGATGGTGTCGATCGCCAGTTGATCGATATTCCGTTCGGCCGGCCCTCCTCCTTCGCCTGCTCCCACTGCCGTGCGGGACACCTCATCGACCATCGCGTCGCACTCCAGACCAAACTGACAACGGCCCACCTACGGTCCAGCCGAAGCGACTTCCGCCATAAGATGGCGACCCGCCGGGCGACGTCGTCGCTGACTGAGACGCTTGAGCGGACATTTCGTTCAATTGTCCGGGCATGGACTTTGGTATTCGGTCGGGCGCGACCTTGCTCGCAGCCGCTGTCCTTCAGCGGCTCCCGACCTCGGCGCAACTATGACTGAGACGTTTGAACCGACCTTTTGGTTCAATCTTGCGCATGCAAATCTCACCATCGCTCCGGGTCGCGGGCGCCGCGGTTGGCCGGACACGATTTGGCCGCGAGTTCGCTGGTCGTTTGGCGGGATCTGGCTGAACTCTAAGTCGGAAATCGCCACTAACAGTCACGTTTAGCCAAAGAAAAGGCATGCCCAATATTATCAAAGGTTCAGTCGTGTTATGCCTCCACCGATTGCTACGCTTAAGCAGCAATCGACACGATTAATTGAACCTCAAAGTGGAACGCCTCGGCTGATCTGCGGGTTTGCCGATAGGGCGTTCATCAGTTTCCTGGCGCTGAGCCGGGAACCGCCCGAGTGGACTAGACCTTCTCCATGTCGCTCATGAGCAGTCTGGAAGGCTTTTCCAAACCCCGGATTCCTTGGAATCGGCGGAGAAATGAACGCGCGTGGCAGGCACTGGAGGGGACGTTCCCAGCCATCATCCGCGCTATTGAGCAAAGCCGCGTCCAAGAATCCACTATCCCCGCCAAAGCTGTCCAGGCTTCGCTCGAAACCGCGCGACTGTCTCCTCCAACGGACGGATAGGCGCCGAACCTGAAGGTGAGAAATCTGCCGCCTCGGAATCCGTTTAGCATGATGGCCTTTCAGGCCTTCTACTTTCCAACTCGACGGATGGCGTCGACCAGCGGTCGTTCGCAATCGCAGTAGTCCGACCAGGCCGCCAGCTTCTCGACGAGCGCGGGTGCGGTGCGGATCGTGTAGCGGCTGGGATCGAGCCCCTTCTTTACCTGCGTCCATTCCAGAGGCATTGACACCGGAGCGCCAGGCCGGCCGCGGGGCGAAAGCGGCGCCACCGCCGTCGCCATGCGGTCATTGCGCAGGTAGTCGAGGAATATGCGCCCGCTCCTCTGGGCCTTGGCCATATTGATCAGGTACCGCTTCGGCGCGTCCGCCGCCATCGCCCGACAGACCTGCATGGCGAAGGCCTTGGCGGCGGGCCAGTCGGCGCCCTTCGCCTGCAGCGGCGTCACAACATGCAGGCCTTTGCCCCCTGTGGTCTTGCAAAAGCCGATGAGGCCCAGAGCCTCGAGCCGGCCGCGGATCTCTTTTGCCCCGGCGATCACATGCTCGAACGGAACCTCGGGTCCTGGATCAAGGTCGAAGACCAGGCGCCCAGGCTGTTCAGGTTCGAAAGGCTGGTTGTTCCAAGGATGAAGCTCCAGCGCGCCTACCTGGGCCGCGGCGACCAAAGCCTCCACCCGGTCGAACTGTAGATAGGGTTTGCGGTCCCCCCACACGGTCACCGAGTCGATCAGATTGGACTGACCCTTTCCGGTGTGGCGCTGGAAGAATCGCTCCTCGGCCATGATCCCGTCCGGGAACCGGACCATCGAGCACGGCCGCCCGCGAACGTGCCGGATCATCCAATCCCCGACCGCCTCATAGTATCTCGCCAGGTCCTGTTTGGTCACCGGCTGGCCGTCGCCGGCATCCGGCCACATCGCCTTGTCGGCATGAGAGATCGTCACGTCCATGACAACGGCCGAGCCGCCGGCGCGAACCGTTCCCCCCCGCGTGACCGGGGCCGGGGTTTTGAGCCTGGTCTTCGCCGGCGCGGGCTCCACCGTCTCCACCTCGCCTGCGGGCTTGTCCTCGCGCAGTCCCTTGAATGCCGCCTGCCGTAGCAGTCCATCGCTGGTGAAGCCTTCATATTCAATCTCGGCCACCAACTCCGGCCGCACCCAGTGGACCTCGCGGAGCCTGCCCGGCGCCGTGCTCGAAGGGACGAACGGGCTTTTTTCCGTCTCGAGCGCTTTGAGCCTTGGGAAGATGCGGGCCACCGTATCGCGTCCGAAGCCGGTGCCGATCCGCCCCACCTCGACGAGCTTGCCGTCGCGGTTCACTCCGGCGATCAGGGAGCGGAAGGCGCCATTGGTGGTAAGGTAGCCGCCGATCACAACCTCATGACCGGCCCGGCATTTTGACTTGGTCCACGTCTCCAGCCGCCCCGACCGGTAGGGCGCATCGAGACGCTTGGAAACAATGCCTTCGAGGTGCATCCGGCAGGCCGACATGAGGACGGCGTCGCCCGCGGTGACGAAATGGTCGACATAGCGAATGTCGTCGGGCGCGTCGGCGAGAGCCTGTCGCAAGCTCTCTTTCCGCTCGGAAAGCGTCAGCGGTCGCAGGTCTTCCAGGCCGTCGAAAAGCCTGTCGAAGACGAAAAACACCAGGTCTTTGGTTCGCCCATCCGCGACAGCCGCCTGCAGGGCGGCGAAATCCGGCGCACCGGTCCTATCCAGCGCCACCACTTCCCCGTCGTAGATTCCCTCGGCCAGCCGCGCTCCCGAAGCGACGATCTCTGGATAACGTCCCGACCAGTCCAGGCCCTTTCGCGTCCTCAGGACGGCCTTTCCCGGCTCGACCCGCAGCTGCATGCGATAACCGTCGAACTTGATCTCGTGCGCCCAGTCCGGCCCGGTCGGCGGCTTGGCCACCAGCTTGGCCAGCTGAGGCTCGATGAATTCCGGCAAGATCGACGCAGTCTTCGACTTGGCTGTGCGCTTCGGCGTGCCCCGGTGGCTCAAGCCAACCGGAGCGTCGCCCTCCTGGCTGCTGCGCCACACCGCTCCGGCGGCCGCGCCGGCGCCGGTCATGAACGGCGTCGCCGCCCTTCCCTTTCCGGCTGCGATTTCCGTCATGGTCCGCCCCGAAGCGACGGATCGATCCCTGTGGGTCGGTCCGCTCCGTCCGCCCGCTGCCGCCGCCTCGTCGCGATGCTTGATCAGCAACCAGCTGGCGCGGCCGCGCTCGTCGCTTCGGGTGCGCACCAGCAACCAGCCGCCATGCAGGCGCTCACCCTCCAGAACGAATTTGAGCTCCCCCTTGGCAAACGCCTTGGCGACGTTCTCGAAGCCCTTTTCCGGCGCCCAATAGCCGCGGTCCCACAGCATCACCGTGCCGCCGCCATATTGGCCCTCCGGGATCGTGCCTTCGAAATCGCCGTAGTCGAGCGGGTGATCCTCGACCTCCATGGCGAGACGCCGGTCGTTGGGATCGAGCGAGGGACCTTTGGGGACAGCCCAGGAGCGGAAGGTCCCGGCATTCTCTAGCCGCAGGTCGAAATGGAGGTGACTGGCGTCGTGCTTCTGGATCACGAAGCGCAGCGCTTCGGAGGCCAGGACCTTGTCGTCGCCCGGCGGTTCGTCCGTCTTGGAGAAGTCCCGCATCTGTTGATAGCGGGCGAGCTTGCCCTCGGCCATGATCCGCTCCGGTTATGAACCGTTCAACGGTTTATCGCCGGTGGTCGATCCCATCCTCGTCCGACATCGAGTGGGCCGGAAGCGCTGGCGTTCGTGGGCCGATTTTGCACGTCCGGCGTTAAGGCTCGCAAGGAGTTCCACATGCCGGAAGCCGAGGGACGTCTTTTCCTGGTCCGTTCCCGCCACATCGACAGGCATCACGCCCATGTGGTGGGGGAGACGAGCTTCGAGGCCGCCGCCGTCGCCTATCTGGAGCATTGGCAGGAGGCGCTCGGTGACGACAACGAAGTCGACGTCATTGTCCATGAGTTATCCAGCGGACATGAGCATTGCTTCCGGGTGGACCTCGAGACCGGGGTGACAGGTCCCTGCGAGTGATCGACCGTCCTTCGATTTGCCGAACCATTCCCGGCGGGCGCCGTTGAGTCTGAATCGATCCCGCCGCCTCGGAGAGGACCAGACATGGCTTATCGGCCGAGCTGGCAAGGCCATTTGAAGCTGTCGCTCGTCACCTGTCCGGTGGCGCTTTTTACAGCGACCAATTCCGGCGGCGATGTGCACTTCAATCTGATCAACCCGAAGACGAACAACCGGATCAAGATGATCACCACAGACCCGGATACGGGACCGATCAACCGCTCGGATCTGGTCAAGGGCTACGAGGTTTCCAAGGGAGAATACATCCTGCTGACGGACCAGGAGATCCGGTCGGTGAAGCTCGAGAGCACCAAGATCATAGACATCGATCGGTTCGTGCCGGAGGCCGACATTGACCGGATCTACTGGGACGAGCCCTACTACCTGGCCCCGGACGGCAAGATGGCTCAGGAAGCTTTCGCCGTGATCCGCACGGCCTTGGAACGCTCGGAACAGATCGCGCTGGGCCGCATCGTGATGGCCACCCGGGAACGCATTCTGGCGTTGGAGCCGCGTGACAAGGGCATCCTCGCCTACACCATTCGGTCCGAGGCGGAAGTCCGCAAGCCGGACGAGATTTTCGCCTCCATCAGCGATGCCAAGCCCGATCCGGCGATGATCCAGATCGCCGAGAAGATCATCGAGCAACAGGAAGGCCCGTTCGACCCGGGACGGTTCGTCGATCGCTACGAGGAAGCCCTCAAGAAGCTGATCTCGGACAAGACCAAGGGACGCAAGCTCGCCGCCGTGCCGGAACCCGAGGACACCAATGTCGTGGACCTCATGTCGGCCCTGCGTTCGAGCCTGGCGGCCAAGGGCAGGGCTTCAGAAGCCGCGTCAAAGCCCAGAACCTCCCGGAAGATGGTCCCGGCCAAGTCGCGCAGCCGAAAGGCCGGCTGACCTCAGCCCACCAAGCGACCCTAACTCAGGGACCGAAGAGCACCTGCGATTCCTGGCGCTGCGCCGCCTGGGCCTGGCTGAGTCCCAGAATCGGCGCCAACTTGTCGTCGGCGCCGTAGACGTCCGCCACCATCTGCAGCTGACCTGAAGGGTCGACGTAAGCGGAGTGGTACAACAGGCGCACTGGAATCGATTGGCCGAGGTCCACCTGGGTCGTTTTTGTTGAGGCGAGCGCCCGATCAAATTCATCGGCCTTGCCGGTCTCCGCCGCGATCCCACGGGCGAAATCGACCGCGTTCTGGACCCGTACGCAACCGTGGCTGCGGTGGCGATCATTCTCGGCGAACAGGGATTTTGCCGGCGTGTCGTGCAGATAGATGTCGTAAGGGTCTTCGACATCGAACTTTACCCGGCCCAGGGCGCTCTTCGGCCCCGCGGCCTGTTGCAGATGACCATCCACATAGCTCATGTCTTGACTGGCGATGTAGGCTTGGCCTTTGGGCAAAATCTCCTTTGCCGCGATATCGTCCGGCACCCTCCACGGCGGATTGGCGATCAGGCGGTGAAAAGCGGCCTCGATGCACGGCGTGGGATGATCGTATCGGCCGGCCACGACGCGAGCCGAAACAGCCTGGCCGCCCGGCTTAAGATAGGTGAAGACGGCGGCGGCAGTGTTGACATCGATCCGGTGAGCGGGCGGCGTGCGACTCAACCAACGACGACGTTCCAGATTCACGGCGAGCTGGCGCACTTGGCTGGCAGGGGGGATGACGTTGGCGGTCTGGGCGTCGGGCGCCGGCGGGCTCTTTCCGAGCTGGGCGAAAGCCGCCAGATAGGCGGCCGAAAGCGATTTGTATTCGGCATCAGCCGGTGCGAGCGATTCGATCCAGCCAGAAAGGTTACGTTGCGCCAACGCCTGGGCAAGACCGGCGACGACATCGATGCTGTTCTGTTTCAAGGTGAAAATCGGCTCTATCCGGTGCGGATCGACGAAGCCGATGGAGAGCGTCTTGGCCAACAGTAGCGCCGCCACCGTGTGCGCCTCGTCCGCTCCGCCGCCTGGCGCTCTCTTTGGCGTGAATGCCTGCGGATCGAGGCCATGGGCGCGGGTATTGGCGATCGCCTGAGCAAGCGACCGCGCTGATGAAGAATCCCAGGCCGCGGTCCATCCGCGCCTTGCGTAGAACTGGCGCGCGGCGGAATCGGTCAGCGCCTGACCCACCTGGCGGGCGCGGGGCCCGGGCTGAGAGCAGGATGCGATCAGGACGCAGGAAGTGTAGCTGAGCCATTCGCGACGAGAAAATGGGCGGTCGATGAATAAGCCTGGCATCACCGCGCAACGCGCGAAGTCCAACGAAGTCATTGTCACCCTTTTGTGAAGTGGTGGCGGGAACCAATTACGGCTCCTATTTGTGCGCTATAGCGTGCCTCACGGCTTGCATAACTCTGTTCAGCCGGAGGCGTGCCATTTCAAAGCTTAACCATTTGTCTCGCCGTCATTTCCTGACGGCGGTCGGAACTGCAGGTCTGGCCGCCGCGGCGAGCCCGGTCATGGGACCAGGAACTCTTGGCCGCGCAATGGGAACGCCCAAGACGCCGGAAAGCGTCAGCGGCGCCCTGGCAGTTGCCCGAGAGGGAATCGAGCGCCTGGGCGGCCGCCTTCCTCATCGAGATGTGGTGGCGATCGCCGATTTCTCGCGGCCTTCGAACGAACCGCGCCTGCATCTGATCAACATGATCAGCGGTCGCGACGATCGGCTTCTCGTCGCCCACGGCCGTGGGTCCGATCCCGCGCGAACCGGATGGCTGAGGCGGTTTTCAAATGCCCCGGGGTCGGACTGCACCTCCGAGGGGGTCTATCTCACTGGCGACTATTATGAGGGCGAGCATGGCCGTTCCATGCGTCTTCTGGGTCAGGATCCAACCAACTCGAACGCTGAAGCTCGCGCTATCGTGATTCACCCGGCGTGGTACGCCGGCCCCCAGATCGTTCGCGCGCAGGGAATGCTGGGTCGCAGCGAGGGCTGCTTCGCCGTCAGCCCGGCCGATGCGTCCGGATTGCTCGAGCGCCTGGGTCCCGGCCGTCTGCTGATCGCGACCCGTTTGACGTGAACCGCTGAGGGCTCCGGCTGCCGGCCTCAGTGCAGAATCCAGAATCCAAGTCCGACGACCACGGCCAGAACGATCCAGATCAGCCAGAAGAAGCGAACCGACACCCGTATCCAGAACGGCTCCAGCAAGTTCATGGCCCTGGCCGATGGCTTGTCGGAGGTCGCGCCATCCTTTGCGTCGGGTTCGGCATGGACCAGCTGAAAATCGGTCTGGCGCTGGTGCGGAAATTCAAAGCTCACGTCAGTGATCGGCAGCTCAGATCGTTCGGTGTGCTGCGACCAGAGGAATGATGCGTCTCTGCGGCGCGAAAAGTCGCGATATCCCAGGCCCTTCACGTCGAGCCAGACCTTCATTGGGAAACGGCCGCCTTTGGCGAGGCCGACGATACTGCTCATGTATTTGGCCGGGACAAACGCCTCGAATGCGATTTCGGCCGGATGTCCGATCCTCTCTCCTGTGGCTTTGCGGGCGGCGGAAAAGCGCATGCTTCCCACCACGTCGCCGGTCTCCAGGTGCTCATCGAGCCCCTCGGACAGCTTCAGGATCGCCTCGATAGCCTCCGGCGGCGCCGCCCGGATCGAAAGGGTGATCTCGCCGGCGAACGACTTTTCATCGTTTTGCAGCCAGATGCCGGCGTGGTGAGGCATCCTGGCCCTCATCACCAACACCGCGCCCTGATCCCGCTGCCAGAACTGAGTTTTCCCGGCCGCGGGATGCAGCGTCGCCGATATTGGCTCCAGGATGACTACGGCCATGCTGCGCGACGCTTACTCCGACTCGCACCGCCCCTAGGGCTAGGGCGCTTAAGGTAATCCTTCAATTGCTGAGCTTAAGAAGGAGCGAACTATGACAGGGCGGCAATGACCGTGCTGCAGGCGCCCGTCGCCCGCGTCAGCTCCCGCCGCCGTACGAATATATCCGCCACATCGGCGCTTGGCCGGCGCGAGGCTTCCCAGTCGGCATGTCCGCCATAGCGGGTCATCAACAACATTCGCATGGACGCGCCTTCCTCCGTTTTCGGCTCGGCGGCGAACAGGCCGAAAGGGTTTCCCGCGAACTCACTTTCGAAGCCGACCCAGGCGTCCCTGGAGAGGGCGACGAACGCCTCTTCGTCCTTGGGATCGATGGTGAACCAGCGATGCACGAAAATGCCGCCGGGCCTGAGCTGGTCGGCGTCCGCCGGCCGGGCTGTCGGCCGCAGGCGATCGGTGGTGACGGCGCCGACGTAGGGACAACCGCTCAAGGCGTCGCCTGCCTCGCCCCGCCAGCGCAGCAACAACAACCGCTCGTGAGCCTGGAATCCAAGCTGCGGCAGGAAGAGCCCGAGCAGCTCGCCGCCAGCTCCATGCGCCGCGGGGCGCGCCGTTCCGCCAACCCATTCGGTGAAGGCCGCCGCGGTGCTCGGCGATCCATCCATCAGCGCGACCCGATGATAGGTGTAGTGCATCGATCAGGGTCCGTTGCCTGTCGCTTAGTCCTCGAGATGGACCCGGGTCAGGTCGTCGCCAATGACGATCTCGCCGGCGAAATGCTCCGCGGCCATTCCTCGCCAGACATCCTCCTGACCGGCGAGCAGCGGCGGCACGTAATGGGTCAGCATCAGCGTGCCCACGCCGGCTTTCTGCGCCGTCTCCGCCGCCTGCCTGACCTTCGAGTGGTAGTCGAGGATGTCCTGCAGCCGCCGCGAGGGCGTCATCCGCACCAGATCCTCGCGTATCACCGTCTGCACATAGGCCCCGGCGCCGGCGCAGATGGCGTCAAGGCCCCGACACGGCACGGAATCTCCCGCGATGGCGGCGACCGCCTTTCCATGGGTCACGCGATAGCCCAGCGTCGGCCGCACTGGCGAGTGTTCGGTGGCTTCGGCTTGCAACTGGCAAGGACCGATGGTCACCCGATCGCCCGGCGAGAGTTCGGTGACGTTGACCTGTGGCTCGTGATTGAGGTCGGCGTGATGCTCCAGCCGATAGCCCACATCCGGAGCCAGCATCGACAGGGTTGTCTCCACCAGCGTCCTCGTCCCCACGGGGCCAAGGATCCTCAGCCCCGCCGGCGCTGGATTCATCACCCAGTGGGTGGTGATGACGTCGTTGAGATCGGTGATGTGGTCGGAATGCATGTGGGTGAGCACGACCGCTGAGATCGCCGGCGGCATGACGGCGGCCGCGGCCAGCCGCATCAGCACGCCGCGGCCGCAATCGAAGAGCAAATTGGCGCCGCCGGCCTGAACCAGCGTTGCCGGCCCCGCGCGCCGTGGGTCCGGGATCGGCGAGCCCGTGCCGAGGAGGATGATATCCATCGCCTTAGCGTCTCATGATCCAGTCGTGAGCGGGATCGTTGCGGAATATCCACTGCCGCTTCGGCCCGGCCATGACGTTGAGATAGTAGAGATCATAGCCGTGCGGCGCGCCGACGGGGTGATAGCCGCAAGGCACCAGCACGACATCGCCGTCCTCGACGGCCATGGTCTCGTCGAGGCTCCGGTCGTCCGTGTAGACACGCTGGAAGGCGAAGCCCTGGGGCGGATCGAGGCGGTGGTAGTAGGTCTCTTCGAGCTCAGTTTCCTCGCCCGGCGTCGCGGTGTCGTGCTTGTGCGGCGGATAGCTCGACCAGTGACCGGCCGGCGTGACGGCCTCGACCACCAGCAGACTGTCGGCCGGCTCGCTCTCCGGCAGGATGTTGCGCACGAAACGCGTGTTGGTCCCCACGCCTCGAACCTCGCGTGACATGGCCTCGGGCAGGATTCGCCGCGACGGCAGCCCGCCGGTCGATGGCGCTGTGCAGACCGCCAATTCCACCGGCGTCGCAGCGGTGACCGTCCAACCCTTGCCGCCGGGAAGATAGACAGCGCCCGGCGCGGCGTCGACGAAAACGCTCTCGCGGCCACCGACGTTGTCGAAGTGTTGTTCGCCGGCCGTGACATCGGCGCGTCCGGAGAGGATCACGAGGCAGGCCTCACGCCCCGCCTCCCCGCCCCTGGCGGATTGGCCGACGGAAAGTTGTTGAACACGGAAGCCGACATGACGCCAGTGTGCGCTTGCCGGCGTGATGTCGGTCACCACCCCGGCGGCGTCGGGCGCGTGCTTGCGAACCAGCAGCTCGGTCATCTCATGCGGCCTCTCTTCGCGAGCGTAGTCGATCCCGCTCGAACAGCGATAATGCTCACAAATGCAACTCACCCAAGGCCTTCGGCGCAATCAGAGCCTCAACGCGAACCGCACGGCGACGGTCTTCGGGGATCGACGCCGCACCTGGGGCGACCTCGCCGATCGGGTTTCGCGCCTTGCGAGCGGGCTCCACCGATGGGGAATCCGATCCGGCGATCGCGTCGGCGTCCTCGCGCTCAACAGCGACCGATACATCGAGACCTACTACGCGATCGCCAGGGCCGGCGCCGTCGCCGTGCCGATGAACACCCGGTGGGCAAAGGCGGAGATCGAGTTCGCCGTTTCCGATAGCCAACCCGGACTGTTGATCGTCGACGCGGCCTTCGCCGAGGTGGGCCACGCGCTCGCGTCCGGCGGCCTCCAAACCATCGAATTGGAATCGGGCGGGACAGGCTCCTTCGAGGACATCATCGCCAAGGAGGCTCCCATCCAGGACGCGCTCCGCGGCGCCGATGATCTCGCGGGCATCTTCTACACCGGCGGCACCACCGGCCGGTCCAAAGGGGTGATGCTCACGCACGGCGGCCTGGCGACCAACTTCCTGATGATGTGCGCCGTCGCGCCATTTCCCCGCGACGCCGTATTCCTGCACACCCCGCCGATGTTCCATCTGGCCGACGCCGCCTGCGTCTTTGGCGTGACGATGCTGGGCGGCGCTCACGTGGTCCTCCCAGGCTTCGAGCCGGTCGCGACCCTGAAAGCCATCGAAGAGCATCGCATCAATTCGTTGGTCCTTGTGCCGACCATGATCGGCATGTTGTGTGAGGCGCTCCGCACGCAGACGAGGGACACCTCGTCCGTGCGCCGGATCGCCTATGGGGCCTCGCCGATCTCCGAGGCTGTGCTGACGCAGGCCATGACCGCCTTTCCCAATGCTGAGTTCGGGCAGGCCTACGGCCAGACCGAACTCTCTCCCGTCGCGACCATTCTCGACCATGCCGATCACCTGGCCGGGCGCCTGCGCTCGGCCGGAAGGGCGATTCCCGGCGTGGACCTGCGGATCGTGGATGAAAAGCTCGGGACAGTCCCCACCGGCGTAGTTGGCGAGGTGGCCGTTCGCGGCCCCACCGTCATGCGGGGCTATTGGGGCCAGCCCGACCTCACGGCTCAAACCATCGTCGACGGCTGGCTGCGCACGGGCGATGCCGGATACCTCGATGATGGCGGCTATCTCTATCTGGTCGATCGTATGAAAGACATGATCGTCAGCGGTGGCGAGAACGTCTATTCGGCCGAGGTGGAGAACGCCCTCATGCAGCATCCGGCGGTGCTGCAATGCGCGGTCATCGGCGTGCCGGACGAGACCTGGGGCGAACGCGTACACGCCGTTCTCTGTCTGCGAGATGGTCTCAGCATCAGCGATGCGGACTTGGCCGACCACTGCAAGCCGTTCATCGCCAACTACAAGCGGCCAAGGTCATTCGAGGTTCGCGATTCTCCCCTGCCCCTGTCCGGCGCCGGCAAGGTCCTCAAGACCGAGCTTCGACGGCCGCATTGGGAGGGCGTGGATCGCAAGATCGGATGACTGCCGCGATCACTTTTTCAGAAAGCCGTCGATTCCCGACTTGGCGCTGGCGAAGCTGAGGTTCTCAACCATCGCCCCGCCGGCAAGGGCGTAGGCGTCGGCCAGGGGCGCCTCGACCTGGCGGCGCAGGATCTGCTTGCCGATCGCCACCGCGTCCGGCGCCTTGCCGGCGATCGAGGCCGCCGCCGCGTCCACAGTCTTGTCCAGTTCGCCGGCTGGAACCGCCCGGTTGATGAGGCCCAGGCGCTCGGCCTCCGTCGCGCCGATGAACTGGCCCGTGAACAGCATCTCGGCCGCCGCCTTGCGGCCGACGCTCCTGGCCAGCGCCACACCCGGCGTCGAGCAGAAAAGGCCGAGGTTGACACCCGAGACGGCGAAGCGGGCGGTATCGATGGCAAAGGCCATGTCGCAGCTGGCCGCGAGCTGGCAGCCGGCGGCCACCGCCGCCCCCTGGATCCTGGCGATCACGGGCGGGCGGGTTTCGCCGATAGCCATCATCAGCGCCGAGCACTCATCGAAGAGCGCGCGATGCAAGGCTGCGTCCTCGCTCGACCTAAGCTCTGCAAGATCATGGCCGGCGCAGAAGATCCGTCCCGCGGCGGCCAGCACGATCACCCGCACGACAGGATTGCTGGACGCCGTCCGGAGGGCTTCGGCAAGCGCGCTCATCATCGCCCGCGAGAGGACGTTTGCGCGATCGGGATCGTTGAGCGTCAGCCGGGCGATCGGCCCTTCGATGACGCTGATGACGAGTTCGTTGGAAATGGCGCGCTCCTTTGGCGAACGATCAGCCTGCCCCGTCGCGGCTTGCTCGGCAAGAACCTGCGCGGCGAGGCCTCCCGGTTTTGACTTGCGGCCAAATCCTCGTCATCCAGACCCGCTGAGTTCCAAAGGCAGCCCTGATGACCAACAAGATTCTCTCCGACCCGCGCATCGATCCGCGCATCAAGGCCATGTTCGGGGCCATGCCCCAGGCTGAGCCGGCCACGAATGTCGCCAGCCGCGAGGCGCAGCTCGCTGAAGAGGCGACGCCCGAGGCGCAGCAACGCGCCGCCGCTCAGTTGGCCTTCATGCAGATGCTGGACAACGACCAGGTCGCCCCTTCGGCGGGACTGGAGACCCGCACCGAGACCTTCAAGTCCTCGCCGGATGGCAACGAGATCAAGATCCAGTTCATCCGCCCAGCCGATGGCGAGCGCCTGCCCTGCGTCTACTACATCCACGGCGGCGGCATGATGATGATGTCGGCCTTCGATGGCATGTATCGCAGCTGGGGCCGGATCATCGCCCGCCAGGGCGTCGCCGTGGCCATGGTCGATTTCCGTAACTGTCTGCGTGCGTCCAGCGCACCCGAGGTGGCGCCCTATCCCGCCGGTCTCAATGACTGCGTCTCGGGCCTGAAATGGGTGCGGGCCAACGCCGAGCGTCTGGGGATCGATGCCTCACGCGTCGTGGTGGCCGGCGAAAGCGGCGGCGGCAACCTCGCCCTGGCCGTGGGTCTGGCGCTCAATCGCGCCGGCGAGAGCGGCCTCGTCAAGGGCCTCTATGCCTTCTGTCCCTACATCGCCGGTGAATGGCCCCAGGATCGCTACCCGTCTTCCACCCAGAACAACGGCCTGCTGCTCGACCTGCACAGCAACCGCGGCGCCATGGCCTATGGGATCGAGGCGCTCGAGGCGCGTGACCCGCTGGCCTGGCCGGCCTTCGCCACGGAAGCCGACGTCAAGGGCTTTGCGCCCACCGTGATCAGCGTCAACGAATGCGATCCGCTGCGTGACGAAGGAATTGAGTTCTATCGGCTGCTGCTCAGGGCCGGTGTCGCGTCGCGCTGCCGCATGGCCGTGGGCACCATCCACGGCACGGAGGTCTTCGCCATCGCCTGCCCGGACATCAGCGTTGCAGCGGCCAGGGACCTGGCGAACTTCGCAACGGACTAGGCTAACGACCAGCGATCTATGTCGATGACCGTCTGCGGATGACCTTCGTTTCACTCGTCAATCGCTCGAGGTGCGTATTCAATGGCCGCGCGCCCGGAGGACCCGCCGCTTGAGCCAGCCCCCGCCCCTCACCTTCCGCACCAAGCTTTTCTATGGCTTCGGCACCGTCGCCTTCGGGGTCAAGGACAATGGCTTCTCCTATCTTCTTCTGCCATTCTACAACCAGGTCGTAGGCCTGCCCCCCTACCTCGTGGGACTGGCGATCCTGGTCGCGATGATCTTCGACGCCCTGATCGATCCGGTCATCGGCCAGGTGAGCGACCACTGGCGGTCGCGGTGGGGCCGGCGCCATCCCTTCATGTACGCCGCGGCGCTGCCTGTGGCGGTCTCTTACCTGCTCCTGTGGAACCCACCGCACTGGTCGCCGGGCGCCCTGTTCTTCTACCTGATCGCCGTGGCGGTGCTGATCCGAGGCTTCATCAGCCTCTATGAGGTGCCAAGCTCGGCTCTGGCCGCCGAACTGAGCCAGGGGTACGACGAGCGGACGGTCCTGCTTTCCTACCGCTATTTCTTCGGCTGGATTGGCGGCCTCGTCCTCTACATCATCGCCTTCCGTTTCCTGCTTGTGCCCGACGCGCACCATCCGGTGGGACAAACCAATCCGGTCGGCTTCTCGCGCTACGGTCTGCTGGCCGCCGGCATCATGGTGTCCGCCATCCTGGTTTCAGCCATCGGCACCCACGATCGCATCCGGACACTCAAGCAGCCTGCGCCGCGCAGGCTCACGGTGCTGGCCATGATGCGCGAGATCTTCGCCACCTGGGCGCACCGCTCGTTCCTCTTCCTCACCCTCTCGGGCGTAGCGACCTCCATGGCTGCTGGCCTGGCTGCGTCGATGAACTTCTACATCAACACCTATTTCTGGGGCTTCAGCTCCGCCCAGATCTCGGCCCTGGCGCTCGGTGTCATCGCCTCGGCCTTTATCGCCCTTTCGGTCGCGCCAATCGTCTCGCGCCGCTTCGGAAAGCGCGCCTCGGCCATCGCCGCCATCATCCTATCGGTGGTCGTGGGCCTGACGCCGATGACCCTGCGGCTCCTGGGCCTCGCGCCGGCCAATCACACCGAGGCCCTGTTCCTGCTCGTACTTGGCCAGTCGGTGGTCTCCGTGGCCTGCGGCATCGCCGGCGCGACCCTGGTCTCGGCGATGATCGCCGATGTCGTCGAGGAGGGAGAGCTGAGGACCGGCCGCCGCTCGGAGGGCGTCTATTTTTCGGCCTCGATCATGGTCAGCAAGGCGGTCTCCGGCCTCGGTATCTTCGCAGCGGGCGGCATTCTCGCCCTCATCGGCTTTCCTACCGGTGTCAAACCCGACGCCATACCGCCGGGCACGCTCATCCATATGGCGCTCACCTATGCTCCGATCTATGCCGGACTCTACGCCATCGGCCTGACGCTGATGATGGGCTACGGGATCACCCGCGTGACCCACGCCCAGACCTTGGAGGCGCTGGCGGCGCGGGCGCCGGCGGCGGAGTAAGGCTCAGGTTTCGGATTCTGTCTCCGTCTCCTCGAGACGGGTGAGGCGCCGGCGAGCCGCCACCAGGCCCCTCAGGGCAAAGCCGATCATGGCCAGGCCAATGAGCAGCAGCACCCAGGTGGCGGGCTCCGGGAGCCAGCCCATGCCCTTGACGGACGGGGCCTTGCCGGGATTGGCCGCCTGCCCAGCCGGGGCGACGTCTGGGGTGATATTGGCGAGCGGACCGCCGGGGTCCGCGTCGGCGTTGACGCTTCGGCCGCCGATCACGCCGACCGGTGTGAACGAGCCATTCGTATCGTCGCTGGGCCGCCAGGCCCCCCCGCCAGCCGGCTCAAGCGTCGTCACCCCCGTAGCCGGTTGGGCCGATGGGTGGGCCGGCGGCTTGCCGACGGCCTGTCCTGCGCCGCCCACGATGGCGAGGGCTAGCGCGACGCCGATGAGGCGCCTCACCAAAGGCAGCCCTCCTTTGAGTCGAACGCTACTGCCACAAACCTAGCACGTTCGCACCGCGGGTCATCCATCTGTGGTGGAATTGCGGCAGAAAACCTAATGCCCCACCGGCGTGAACTTGGCCGTCAGGTCGATGAGCTCACCCGGGAAGATCTGGCGTGCGTAGGTGATCGCCGCACCCTGGAGCCAGGTCCAGCGCTTCAGCGACAGGCAGGCGTGCGACGACAGGAGGCCAAGAGCCGCCGCGGCGTCCAGATCAGGATTGATGGCCGAGATCTCGTGGCGCGCCTCCGTCCACGGGGCGTGGGCCAGAAGCCACGCGCCCGGCGCTTCGCGGGCGAAATCCTGATCCGCCGCCAGCGGCGCCTCGGTCAGGCTGATCAGCCGCTCCTCGTAGGCGAACGCCCTGGCGGCGGCGAAGTGCAGGCCCTTGACCTCGAGGACAGGGCCGTTGGTCGCCAGCCTCCCCTCCGTCGTCCCCGGCCGGCGCGTCCGACACACCGTCCGCACCCAGCGATAAGCCTGCCCGCGCGCCTCGATCTCGGCGCGGATGTCCGGGATCTGGAGCACCGCCGAGGAGACGTGCGGCGCGGCGACGAAGGTCCCCGCCTTGCGTCGACGCTCGACGAGGCCCTGGGCGACCAGGGCGCCGACCGCCTTGCCGACCGTCGCGCGGGCGCAGCTGTAGCGAGCCATCAGTTCGTGCTCGATGGGGACGCGATGCCCCGGCGGCCAGGCGCCCGAAGCGATCTCGCGGGCGAGATCGGCAGTGATACGCCGGTGCAGCGCCGTCTTCACCGGTCCAGGATCCGCTGCAGCGCGGCGCGATAGCGGCGGGCGATCGCTTCGCCGCGTACATGGCGGCCGCCTTCAACCAGGCGCTCGCCGCGCCGCCAGACGGTCTTGATGGCCCCTTTGCCGGCGGCGAAGATCCAGGAATCGAGGAGAGCGTCGCCGGCCCGTCCGCAGAGCGAGGGATGATCGCCATCAAGCTCGATGACATCGGCCGCCGCCCCCGCCGCCAGGCCAACAACCGCCTCGCCCAGCGCCTGCCCGCCACCCCGGAGCGCGCCCCGGAAGAGTTCTGCGCCGGATCCCGTCACGCCTCGTGAGCGGAGGGCCAGCCGCTGACCATACTCGAAGAGCCGAAGCTCCTCGGAAAGGTCGATGCGCACACTGGAATCGCTGCCGACGCCGAAGGCGCCGCCGGCCCCGAGGTAAGACCCGGCAGGGAAGAGCCCGTCTCCAAGATTGGCCTCGGTGATCGGACAGAGGCCTGCGACGGCGCCGGAAAGCGCCAGGGTCACGCTCTCGGCATCGTTCATGTGGGTGGCGTGGACAAGGCACCAGCGCGGGCCGACGTCGGCGTTGGCAAGCAGCCACTCCACGGGCCGGGCGCCGGACCAGGCGAGGCACGCCTCGACCTCCGCCGTCTGCTCGGCCACATGGATATGGACCGGGCCGTCCGGCGTCAGGGAGGTGACGGCCGCGAGTTCGTCCGGCGTCACGGCTCGGAGGCTATGCGGCGCAACGCCGAGCCGCCCGTCGGGCAGGCTCGCGATCGCCTTGGCCGAAGCCGCGAGGATCTCCCCGTAGCTGTCGATGGAGGAGATGAAACGGGCCTGCCGCGGCGCCGGCGCCTCGCCGCCAAAGCCGGCATGAGCATAGAAGACGGGCAACAGGGTAAGGCCGATGCCCGCCTCGCCGGCGGCGGCCGCGATCCGCTCGGCCATCTCGCCGGGGTTCGCGTAAGGATACCCCTCTATATCATTGTGAAGATAGTGGAATTCGCCGACACGCGTAAAGCCGGAGGCAACCATCTCGGCAAAAGCCTGGGCGGCAATGGCCTCCACCTCTTCAGGCGTCAGAGCACCGACGAAGCGGTACATGACCTCGCGCCATGACCAGAAGTCTTCGCCGCCGGGGCTGCGCGTCTCGGCCAGCCCGGCCATGGCGCGCTGGAAGGCATGGCTGTGCAGGTTGCCGACTCCTGGCAGGCCGATCGACCCTCGTTCGTCTCCGGCTTGCGGCAGAACCCCGGCCTGAACCGAAACGATCCGGCCGTCCTCGACGATGAGCCGCACGCCGGTTTCCCACCCCGTCTGCGCCAGCGCCGTCTCGAACCAAAGCGTGGTCATGGCCTGCTCCAGCGACAATTATTATGTCTAGACATATTCGCATGAAAAGGCCAAGCATCGGCTATGCGGTGCGACGCGATCTGGCGGAACGCGCGCCTGGCGACCCTGGCCGCGGGCGCCTCGGGCCTGGGAGAAATCGATCGGGGCCTCATCGCTTGCCTGGACGGCCGGATCCTCCACGCCGGGCCGCAGGCCGAGGCGCCGTCTTTCGACGCTCCCCGGATTCATGACTGCGAAGGCCGCTGGGTCACTCCCGGCCTCATCGACTGTCACACCCATCTCGTCTTCGCCGGCGACCGGGCCGGCGAGTTCGAGCGGCGCCTCGCCGGCGAGACCTATGAGGCGATCGCGCGCGAGGGCGGGGGGATCCTCTCCACGGTGCGCGCAACCCGCGCCGCGTCTCGCGACGAGTTGGTCGAAGCGGCTCTTCCCCGCCTCGACGCCCTGATCGCCGAAGGCGTCACCACCGTTGAGGTCAAGTCCGGCTATGGCCTGACGCCCGAGGACGAAATGAAGATGCTCGGCGCAGCCCGGGAGCTTGGCCGCCGACGGCCGGTGAGGATCGCCACGACCTTCCTGGGCGCCCACGCCGTTCCACCTGAATACAAAGGAAACTCCGAGGCCTACCTCGATCTCCTGTGCGGTCAGATGATTCCGACAATCGCACGCGAGGGCCTCGCCGACGCGGTCGACGCCTTCTGCGAAACGATCGCCTTCTCCCCAGCCCAGGTTCGCCGGGTGTTCGAAGCAGCGAAAGCGGCCGGCCTGCCGGTCAAGATCCACGCCGAGCAGCTTTCCGACCAAGGCGGCGCGGCGCTCGCCGCCGAATTCGGGGCCCTGTCGGCCGACCACCTCGAGCATCTGGGCGAAGCCGGCGTCGACGCCATGGCGCGGTCGGGGACCCTCGCCGTCCTGCTGCCCGGCGCCTACTACTTCATGCGCGAGCGCCAACCGCCGCCGATCGACGCCTTCCGCCGCCATCACGTCCCCATGGCCCTGGCGACCGACTGCAATCCCGGCACCTCGCCTCTCTCATCCCTCCTCATGGCGCTGAACATGGCCGCCACCTGTTTCCGGATGACCGTCGAGGAATGCCTGGCGGGCGTCACCCGCAACGCCGCCCGCGCCCTGGGCCTGGAAGCCGAGGTCGGGACGCTCGAGGCCGGCAAACGCTGCGATCTTGCGATCTGGAACATCGGCAGGCCGGCGGAGCTGGTCTACTGGCTGGGGCGCAACCCGCTCGAAGCCAGGGTGTGGGGCGGCGCATGAGCCAAGTCGTTCTGACGCCCGGGGAAGTTTCTCTCGCCGAGTGGCGGTCGATCTACCGGGGCGCCGAGGTCCGGCTCGATCCGGCCTGCGCGGGCGCCGTCGCAGCCTCGGCGGAGGCGGTCGGGCGGATCCTGGCCCACGGCGAGGCCGTCTATGGAGTGAACACCGGCTTCGGCAAGCTCGCCAGCGTCCGGATCGAGGCCGACGCCCTGGGCGAGCTCCAGCGCAACCTGGTGCTTTCCCACGCCGCCGGGATCGGCGAGGCCATGCCGACGCCCATCGCCAGGCTGATGATCGCGCTCAAGATCGCCAGCCTCGCCAGGGGCGCCTCGGGCGTGGCGCCGGCGACCCTGGCCATGCTGGAGGCCCTGCTGGCCCGCGGCGTCACCCCCGTCGTGCCAGTCCAGGGATCGGTGGGCGCCTCAGGCGATCTCGCGCCGCTCGCCCACCTGGCGGCGGTGATGATCGGAGCCGGCGAGGCAGACTTCGAGGGCGTGCGGCTCCCGGCCGACGAGGCCCTCGCCCGGGCCGGCCTCACGCCGCTGGTCCTGCGGCCCAAGGAGGGACTGGCGCTGCTCAACGGCACGCAGTTCTCCACCGCCTACGCCCTGGCGGGACTCTTCGAGGTCGAGCGCCTGTTCGGATCGGCCCTCGTCACCGGCGCGCTCGCCACCGAGGCGGCCAAGGGTTCCGACACGCCTTTCGACCACCGCATCCACGTCCTGCGCGGCCACCAGGGCCAGATCGAGACGGCGGACGCCCTGCGCGCCCTGATGGCCGGCTCGGCGATCCGCGCCTCGCATCGCGACGACGATCCGCGGGTGCAGGATTGCTACAGCCTGCGCTGCCAGCCGCAGGTGATGGGGGCCGCCCTCACCGTGCTGCGCCAGGCGGCCGCGACCCTGGCGACCGAGGCCAACGGCGTCACCGACAACCCGCTGATCTTCGCCGACACCGACGAGGCCCTCAGTGGCGGCAATTTCCACGCCGAGCCGACAGCCTTCGCCGCCGACATGATCGCCCTGGCGATCTGCGAGATCGGCTCCCTCGCCGAACGGCGGGTGGCCATGCTCACCGACCCGGCGCTTTCCGGCCTTCCCGCGTTCCTCACGCCCCATCCCGGGCTCAACTCCGGCTTCATGATCGCCCAGGTCGTCGCCACGGCCCTGACCGCGGAAAACAAGCAGCGGGCGACGCCGGCGAGCGTCGATTCCATTCCCACCGGCGCCAATCAGGAAGACCATGTCTCCATGGCCGCCCATGGCGCCCGCCGGCTGCTACCGATGGCGCAGAACGCCTGCGGTGTTGTCGGCATTGAGCTGATGGTGGCGGCCCAGGGCTGCGACTTCCACCGGCCTCTGGCGTCCAGCGAACCTCTGGAGGCGGTCCGGTCGCGGCTTCGCGCCGTGGTCCCGACCCTGGCCGAAGATCGGCTGATGTATCCCGACATCGCCGCCTCCACGGCTCTGGTCTCCGAAGGCGCGTTGATCGAGGCGGCCGCCGCCGTTCCCCTTCCCGGAATCGGCTGAATGCCGGGATGGCTCGAAGTTCGGCGGGGCGCGGCGCCCCTGATCGTCTCGATCCCCCACGCCGGGACGGAGATCCCGCCACACCTCATCGGCCGCTTCGCCTCGCCCTGGCTCGCCCGCCGTGACGCCGACTGGTGGGTCGATGAGCTCTACAGCTTCGCTGACGCCCTGGGCGCCACGGTCGTGCGCACCCGGCTCTCGCGCTCGGTGATCGATGTCAACCGCGACCCCTCCGGCGCCTCGCTCTATGCCGGCATGGCGACGACCGAGCTTTGCCCCACCACCACCTTCGACGGCGAGGCGCTCTACCGGCCCGGCCATGCGCCCGACGCGGATGAGATCGCCGCCCGCCGGCGTTTGTTTTTTCAGCCCTATCCCGACGCCCTGGCCGGCGAGATCGCCCGGCTGCGCGAACGCCATCGGCGGATCGTGCTCTACGACGCCCACTCGATCCGCAGCCGCGTGCCGCGCCTCTTCGACGGCGAGCTGCCGCAGTTCAACCTCGGGACCAATAGCGGCCGAAGCTGCGCGCCGGAGCTCACCACCGCCGTCGAAGCGGTGTGCGACGGCTCCAACCATTCGCGGATCACAAACGGCAGGTTCAAGGGCGGCCACATCACCCGCAGCTTCGGAGAGCCGGCCGATGGGGTCCACGCCATCCAGATGGAGCTGGCCTGCCGCGGCTACATGGACGAGCCGGTGGGTGAGCCGACGCCGGAGGCTTGGCCGCCGCCCTACGACGCCGACCGCGCCGCGCCGATCGCGGCGATCCTCGAGGACGTGCTCGCCGCCTGCCTCGCCTTCGCTTCAGGAGCGCCATGACCCGTCTCGACAATTCCCGCGTCATCCGCAGCCCTCGAGGCCCTGAGATCAGCGCCAGGTCGTGGCTCACCGAGGCGCCGCTGCGGATGCTGATGAACAACCTCGACCCGGACGTCGCCGAGCGGCCCGAGGAGCTGGTGGTCTATGGCGGCGTCGGCCGCGCCGCCCGCGACTGGGAGAGCTTAGATGCCATCGTCGCCGTGCTGAAGCGTCTGGAGGAAGACCAGACCCTGCTCGTCCAGTCCGGCAAGCCGGTGGGCGTCTTCCGCACCCATCCTGACGCGCCGCGCGTGCTGATCGCCAACTCCAACCTCGTCCCCCGTTGGGCGACCTGGGAGCACTTCAACGAACTCGATCGCAAGGGCCTGGCCATGTACGGCCAGATGACCGCCGGCTCGTGGATCTACATCGGCGCCCAGGGGATCGTTCAGGGCACCTACGAGACGTTCGCGGAGCTGGGCCGTCAGCACTATGGCGGCGACCTGGCCGGCCGCTGGATCCTGACCGGCGGTCTTGGCGGCATGGGCGGCGCCCAGCCTCTTGCAGCGGTGATGGCCGGCGCCTCCTGCCTGGCGGTGGAGTGCCAGCCGTCCCGGATCGAGATGCGGCTTCGCACCGGATACCTCGACCAGATGAGCCAGGACCTCGACGAGGCCCTGGCGATGATCCGCCGCTCCTGCGAGGCGAAGAAACCACTCTCCGTGGGCCTGCTCGGCAACGCCGCCGAGATCTTTCCCGAGCTGTTGGCCCGCGGCGTCCGTCCAGACGCGGTCACCGACCAGACCAGCGCCCATGACCCCTCGAACGGCTACCTGCCGGCCGGCTGGTCGATCGACGAGTGGATGGCCAGGCGCGAGAGCGATCCGGCCGGCGTCGCCAAGGCGGCAAAGGCCTCGATGGCGGTCCAGGTGAAGGCCATGCTGGGCTTTCACCGCGCCGGCGTCCCCACGGTCGATTACGGCAACAACATCCGCCAGATGGCCAAGGAGGAAGGCCTGGCGGACGCCTTCGATTTCCCGGGCTTCGTGCCGGCCTACATCCGCCCGCTCTTCTGCCGCGGCGTCGGGCCGTTCCGCTGGGCGGCGCTGAGCGGCGATCCGGAGGACATCTACCGCACCGACGAGAAGGTGAAGGCGCTGATGCCGCACGACGCGCATCTCCACCACTGGCTCGACATGGCCCGCGAGAGAATCAAGTTCCAGGGCCTGCCGGCGCGGATCTGCTGGGTGGGCCTGGGCGACCGGCACCGCCTCGGCCTCGCCTTCAACGAGATGGTGGCGATGGGCGAACTCAAGGCGCCGGTGGTCATCGGCCGCGACCACCTGGATTCCGGCTCTGTCGCCTCACCCAACCGCGAGACCGAGGCGATGCGCGACGGGTCGGACGCCGTCTCGGACTGGCCGCTGCTCAACGCGCTCCTCAACACCGCCGGCGGCGCGACCTGGGTCTCGATCCACCATGGCGGCGGGGTCGGCATGGGTTTTTCGCAACATGCCGGCATGGTCATCGTCTGCGACGGAACCGAGGCGGCGGCGCGCCGCATCGGGCGGGTGTTGTGGAACGATCCGGCCAGCGGCGTGATGCGCCACGCCGACGCCGGCTATGACATCGCCCTCGATTGCGCCCGCGAGCACGGGCTCGACCTGCCGGGGATCCTGTAGGCGCCGCCGGTCCGGGGTCGTGTCCCGGGACGTGGTGTAGCTGGATGGTAGCGGAGCCGTTCGCGAAGCGCGCCTTCCTCATGGCGCTGTAGCGAGCGAGCGGCTCCGCGGGCCGCTCCAGCGGATGTCAGGTGGTCATCCGCGATTCTTCGGTAA
>DASXCH010000115.1:0-21600 GCA_036491275.1 Caulobacteraceae bacterium | reverse complement strand
GGCGTCAGGGCGAGGACAGGATCTGCCCCAGTTGTTGCATGAGCTGGCCGTAGCGGACGTAGTCGCCGGCGGCGTAGGCCTGCTGCATCTGGTGGAAGACGGCGCGGGCGTGGGTCAGTTGATCGGGACTGGGCCCGGCCCCAGCTCCATTCGCGGCCCCGGCCCCGGCCGCCGGCTGGCCGGCCTGTTGTTGGCCGGCCTGTTGTTGGCCGGACTGGGGCTGCTCCGGGCCGCCTCCGACCACCAGGTCCTCGGCGGCGCTCAGGCTGCCGGCCCACTCGATCCTGCGGTCGTCCGGCATCAGCTGGGCGAACACCACCCGCGCCAGCGTCGGTATGCCGGTCTGTTCGGCCTCGATGTAGATCGGCTCGATGGCCACCAGCTGGCCGCCGGCCAGCGGCAGGATGAGCAGGTTGCCGCGGATGACGTGCGAGCCGTGCTGGTCCCACAAGGTCAGGTCGGCCGAGAATCGGCTGTCGGAATTGATCCGCGATTCCACCTGCGCCGGCCCGTCGACGAACCGTCCCTTGGGAAAGCGGAAGGCGACCAGCTTGCCGTAGTTTCCGCCGTCGGAGCGGCCGGCCAGCCAGCCGGCCATCTGGTTCTTGCCGGCCACCGACAGGGGCAGCATCAGCATGAACTCGGCGGTCGGCGAGCCCGGCATCTGGGCCATCACATAGTAGGGCTGAACCTCGACCTCGTTGCCGAGGTAGAGTTCGTGCGGCACCTCCCAGCGATCCTCGCGGTTGTAGAAGGTCGTGGGGTTGGTCATGTGGTAGGTGCCGTACATCTCGGCCTGGACGGTGAAGAGGTCCTCCGGGTAGCGCACGTGCCGGCGCAGATCCTCCGGCATCGCCGCCCGGTCCTTGAACAGGCCGGGCAGCATGCGGCGGTAGGCGGCGATGATCGGGTCGTCGGGAGCGAAGACGTAGAACGTTACCGACCCGTTGTAGGCGTCGACCACCGCCTTCACCGCGTTTCGCAGATAGTTGCGGCCGTGGAACGCCTCGACGGAGCCCTGATAGGCCTCGCTGTAGGGATAGTTCGCCGAGCTGGTGTAGCCGTCGAGGATGTAGGCGTAGTGATCGCCGTCGGCGACGATGTAGGGGTCGTGGTCGAAGGTGAGGAAGGGCGCCAGCCGCTGGACCCGCTCGAGCACGTTGCGGCGGATCATCACCCGGCTTTGCGGCGTGAAGTAGTCCGAGAGGAAGAGCCGAAGCCCGTCGAACTGACGGGCGACCACCAGCCTGCGCCAGAGGTTCGAGAGCGGGATGCCGCCCGTGCCGCCGTAGGTGGTTTCGGCATTGGCCTCCCCGCGTGGGAAGTCGAACTCCTTTTCCGTGGTGTGCACATAGACCCGGTCGTTGGTCTGCTGGCCGTAGTAGATCTCGCCGTGGGTGACGGCGAGATCGCCCACCGCCTGGACCGGGATGTCGTGCGCCCAGAGCACCGGGTCGCCCTGCGGGCCGATCTCGTTCACGGGCACCGCGACGACGCCGTAGCCGTGGGTGTATTTCAGGGCCAGATTCACCCACACCTGCGCCGGCGGCGGCAGCTTGGCGACGTCGAGTTCGCGGGCGGTGATCATCACCTCCCGCTCGGCGCCGCCGATGTGGTAGCGATCGATGTCCACGCCGCTGAAGGCGTAATAGGGGCGAAGGCCCTGGGTCTGCTGCAGCTGCGGCGCTAGCGCCCGCCAGTCCCAGATGCGCGCATCGCGCAGGGTCGGCGCGCTGGCCTCGAGGTCCGCGCGGCTCATCGGCGAGGACGAGACCGCGAATGCCTGCTCCTGCACGTCAGGGCCCTGCAGCCCATAGGCGTTGCGGGTCCCGGCGATGCTTCGCTGCACATAGGGCTGTTCCAGGGTGATCTGGTTCGGACCGACGTACAGCCGCTCGACCGCCGCCGGGACGATCTGCGCGGCCAGGTAGACGGCGAGGAAGACGCCGCCCAGTGTCCAGCGCCGCGGCCTGGCCAGGACCCAGTTGCGCACCCGCGGCGACAGGGCGGCCGCCGCCAGGACGATGGCGGCCGCCGTCCAGGCTGCGATGATCGCCGCATAGGCCGGCAACCAGACATGGATGTCGATCCAGGAGGCGCCGGAGACGACGGTCGAATGCCCGTCGACGATCAGGTGGTAGCGGCCGAGGAAGCGCAACGCCGCGCAGCCCAGGCAGAAGAGCGCGCCCAGCGCCAGCCCCTGGGGCAGCCAGCCGTTCCACACGGCCGCCGCGGCGGCCAGGGCTTTCGAGACCACCGCCTCCACGGTGTCGGCCGCGCCGGTATCGACGATGGCGAGATGGGGGCGTCGGACGGCCCAGGGCCTGGGCGCCCCGGGCGCCGCGCGCAACAGGGAGACGGCCCCGATCGCAGCCCAGCCCACGATGGTGATGACGAGCAGCGTCATCATCAGTCTCACGACCGCCTCGTAGACCGGTAGCCTGAGCAGGTAGAATGACAGGTCTTCGCCGAACACCGGGTCGCGGGTCCCCGACGGCCTGGCGCCGAGGAAGCCCGCCAGCGGCTGCCAAAGCCCGACCGCGGCGAGCGCGACCAGGGCGGCGGCGGCGAAGCCCGCGATCAGCGGCGCGCTGGGGGGCAGGCTCGCGAGACGCCGGGCGGCGAGGCGCCAGTTGACCGCGACGAACAGGCCGCCGACGACCAGCACCGCGGCGAAGATCGCGCCTTGCAGGCCGAGCGCGAACCAGAACCGGCCGGACTGGCCGAGTTCGGCGAACCAGTCGTTTTCCAACGCGATCCGCAACATCGTCTCGAAGGCGACGATCGCGACGCCGGTCAGCGCGATATAGGCCAGGTCGCGGTAGACGCGGCGGGCCAGCGCCGCCGAGGGCGGGTCGCCCCGATGCCTGACCACCGTCCGCGCGAGCGGGATCGATGCGACGAGCAGTGCGATCAGGTAGGCCAGCCCGAACATGACGTCGTCCCCGGTCCGCATGCCCGGCCGCCCCAAGACCCGTCTCGGGCGGTTTCAGCTTGGCGAGCCAAGTGCTCGGCCGTCAAGCGCCGGTTGTCTCACGCCGGCGGCCGAGCGGCTCGTCGAGGCTCACCTCTCCCTGAGGGAGGTCGAGACGGGCTCGCCAGAGCCCGCCCGGGTGAGGGTTTATGGCGCCTCTTCGATGCCGGCCTGAATTACGGTGACAGTGCACTCAACTCTCGCCGAATACCCGGCGAAGCGCGGGCCCAAGCCGAGCGGGCAGGCCACCGTCAATCAGGTATTGTGTCCCCGGAATTCCAGGCCCTCTATCGGGGAATTTTCACACAGGTCTCGGTGGTGAGCGGCCGTTGGCCGCCGAACCCACCTGCGCGCGCCGGCGTCATCAAGCCCGCCATGACTGCACCTGGCGCACCAGGGCCCCCACGTGGTCGGGGGGCGTGGTCTGCAGGATCCCGTGGCCGAGATTGAAGATGAACGGTCCGCGGGCCAGGGCGGTCAGGATGCGGTCCGTCTCCGAGCGCATCGCCGCGCCCCCCGCCACCAGCAACTGATTATCCAGGTTGCCTTGCACGCATCGCCCGAGGCGCGCCTGAAGCCTGTCGGCGGCCCAGTCGAGGGGGACGGTGCTGTCCAGGCCGATGCCGTCGGCTCCGGTCGCCTCGGCGTAGCCGTCGTACTGCAGACCGGCGCCGCGCGGGAAGGCGATGATCGGCGTTGCGGGATACCTCGCGCGAAGGGCCCTGACGATGGCGGCGACGGGCCGCGCGCACCAGAGTTCGAAGAAAGGATCGGGGAGAATGCCCGCCCAGCTTTCAAATAGCTGGATGGCTTCGGCGCCGGCCTCGATCTGCCTTTCCAGGAACTGGCTTATGGCCTCGGTCAGCAGGTCGATCAGCGGCTGGAAGCCCTCGGGATCGCTCAACGCCCATTGCTTGGTCGCCGCGTGGTCCGTTGGACCGCCCCCTCGGCCCTCGACCATGTAGGTCGCCACGGTCCAGGGCGCGCCCGCGTAGCCGATCAGGGCCACGTCCGGCGGCAGGGCGATGGTCAGCCGCCGCACCGTCTCATAGATCGGCGCCAGTTCCTGGTGCAACCCAGAGAGGTTGAGCCGCGCCACATCCGCCGCCGACCGGATAGGCGGAGACAGGACCGGGCCTTCGCCCTCCCTGTATTCGAGCACCTGGCCGAGGGCCGCGGCGACCTGCGGAAGGTCGGCGAACAGGATGGCTGCGTCGAGCCCGAACCGGCGGATCGGCTGCAACGTCACCTCGACCGCATGGTCCGGCGAGTTGCACAGCGCCAGCATGCCTCCGGCGTCGGCCCGAGTCAGATGATACTCGGGCAGGTAGCGTCCGGCCTGTCGCATCAGCCAGATCGGTGGCCGCTCCGTGCGCTCGCCGGCAAGCGCGCGCAGAAGCAACTTCTTCGGCTCGGAATTCACCCTCGACGCACTCCCCGGTCAGCTTGTGCAGCGCCGATAACATCTGCCGCCGGCCGGGCCACGTCGGAAAGCGCGCCTGGGCGATGTCCGCTTCCCTGTTCGCACGGACGAGACCGATCGCGTCTGCGCCAAGTCCAGGGACCGCTTTGCCAACGGCCCGCGGTCAATGCCGGCGCGGAATGACCACCTTCATCTCTTCATAGCCCTTGATGAAGATCGAATAGCTGCGCGTCGGCTCCTCGAGCAGGCGGATCTCGGGAAAGCGTTTGAGGATCTCTTCCCAGATGATGGTCAGCTGCAGCTCGGCCAGGCGATTGCCGACGCAGCGATGGATGCCGAAGCCGAACGACAGGTGCTGGCGCGGTCGCGGGCGATCGATGATGTAGGCATAGGGATCCTCGATGACCTCGTCGTCGCGGTTGCCCGAGACGTACCACATCACCACCCGGTCGCCGGCCTTGATGGTCTTGCCCCGGAACGCGAAGTCCTCGGTGGCGGCGCGGGCCATGTGCGCCAGCGGCGTCTGCCAGCGGATGGTTTCGGAGACCATCGACGGGATCAGCTCCGGGTTGGCGCGCAGCCTGGCGTCCTGATCCGGGTTGCGGTTGAGCGCGAAGATCGAGCCGGAGATGGTGTTGCGGGTGGTGTCGTTGCCGCCGATGATCAGCAGCGTCACGTTGGAGAAATACTGATCCATCGAGGCGCCGCGGGTGTCGGGGCCGTGCGCCAGCATCGAGATCAGGTCGCCGGCCGGTTCGGCGTTCACCCGCTCGTTCCACAGCCGCACGAAGTAGGCCCGGCAGTCGGCCAGCAGCTTGCGGCGCTCGTCGAAGGTGTTCCAGGGGCCGTGACCGGGCGCGGTGGTCATGGTGTCCGACCACGTCGTCAGCTTGCGCCGCTCCTCGAACGGGAAGTCGAACAGCGTGGCCAGCGTCATGGTGGTCAGCTCTTTGGAGACCAGGTCCACCCAGTCGAACGGCTCGCCGATCGGCAGCGAATCGAGGATCGCGCCGGCGCGCTCGCGGATCACCGGGGCCATCTCGGCCAGCCGGGCCGGGGCGACGCCCGGGCTCACCGTCTTGCGCTGGATGTCGTGGCCGGGCGGATCCATGTTGATGAAGCTGTTGGCGTCGTCGCTGGTCTCGCGCTCGATGAACGCGTCCGGCGGCAGCACGCTGGGCTTGGGCGGCAGCCCGATTCCCTTGGCGGACGAGAACACCTGGTGATGGGTGTCGATCGCCATGATGTCGTTGTACTTGGTGATCGACCAGAACGCGCCGTAGTTGCTGTCGGGCGTCCAGTGCACCGGGTCCTCGGCGCGCAGGCGCTCGAAATAGGCCCAGTGCCCGTCGTCGCGGAAGGACGAGGCCCAGGCGGGGTTCAGGGTCTCGAGCGGCGCCTCGTAGGCGCGCCGACGGTGCAGCGCGCGCTTGGCGTCCAAGCTATCGCGCGCCAGGTCATCGTTCATGACGTCCATTGTACGCTCCTGGCCGCCGCCCGCGAAGACTTGCCACCCCTACGGCGCCGTTCGCAAGCTCCGCTTGTCGGCGGCGTGAAGGCATGAAGGCGTCGCCGACCTCCAGGACAATCCGCCAGGCGCGATCATGGCGATCACGACGGCCCCTTGTGCCGCACGGCCGCTTCGCGCCGCCTTTGGGCGTGATGCAGACAGCAGACGCACGCTACGTGCGGTCGAACACCGACCCTCAGCGCTGACTTGCTAGTCGTCTCACCTGTCACCGCTCGCCTGTCACGTTCGCTGGACCCTCAAGCACTGGAGCGGTCCTGGGCATACCTACCGACCATCAGGCCCTGGATTGGCGAGCGCTTGGCGATCAGCACCGGGCGCAGGCGCCGGTAGAGCCGGCCGTAATTGTAGAAGGGCACGCTTGGCCACAGGTGGTGCATCAGGTGCAGGTTCTGCTGCAGCAGAAGCAGGCCGGCGCCGGGCCAGAGGCTGATGCGGGTGTTCAGGTACCGCTCGGTCCGGTCGAACGGATGATGCGGCAGCCATGAGAAGCAGATTTGGAGGAGCAGGGCCGCGACGCGGGTCGGGATGAAAAGCAGGCACAGCCAATCGAGGAAACGTCCAGTGGCGATCGACAGAGCCAGCAACGCCAGGATAGCCACGGAGACCGCCGTGCCCTGCAGCATCTCGCCCGGCCGCAGTGTCGCCTCCAGCTTGCGATACTGCGCCGGCGCGATGAACCTCAGCAGGCTCTGTGGGACGAGCGACACCGGCACGAACACCAGCCACTTGGCCAGCAGCTCGCCGAGCGTTCCCTTTACGTGGATGTCGGGGTCCTGATCGGTGTTGGTGTGGGCGTGGTGCAGCGCATGGCCGCGCATCATGATCGGCCAGTTGTGGGTGAGACCCAATGCGCCGATCCAGCCTACGACATCGTTCAGCCAGCGCAGCCGAGGGTGTCCGGGGACGAGGTTGCCGTGGATGCTCTCGTGGACCAGCGTGTAGTGGGCGTAGGCGGTGAGCGTCACGATTGGCGCACAGACCCAAAGCGGCAGAGACCCGGCCACGCCGAGGCCGACCGTGCTCCATTGCGCGAGCGGCAGCAGGGTGGCCATGGCGAGCGTGGGCCAGGCGACGGGCGGCGATAGCGCCTTGGCGCAGCGCTTCTCGTCGGCGGGCGACATTTCGGTGATCGCATCGAACGGCATTACGCGCTCTCTCGGTGGAACTCGGAGAGCATAGCCGACGCCGCCAAGCCTGCTTGACAGTTCGGGTCACTGGTTTGACAGTTGGGGTCAGTGACAGAGCCGCTTCCTCGCTCCGCCTCGATCCACACGTCTCGCGGCCGAGCAGAACATTCCGTCCAACCGCGAGCTGCGCCTTACGTGGAGCTGCGTGAATCGGCACGCCATCTACGCCGCCACCGCGAGAAGGCGCTCAGGCTGGAGTAGCCGAGCATGTCGGCGATCTGGGTGAGGGTGCGGTCGCCGGCGGCCAGGTACGCTTCGGCGAGGTCGCGGCGGGCCGTCTCGACGAGACCCGTGAAGGTCTGGCCTTGGCGGCCCAGACGTCGATGCAGGGTGCGCCGATCGACCCCCATCAGCGCCGCCACCTTTTCGACGTTGCAGCCCCCCGTTGGCAGTAGCGCCTGCACCAACTCGCGCGCCGTCGCGGCCGGATCGGCCTGCCGCCGCACCGCCAACTGGTCGACGTAGCGCTGCAGCTGGCGCGCCGCCTCGGGATCGGCGCTGGCGATCGGCACGGCGAGATCGCGCTGTTTGAGCACGACGCCCGTGAACTCGCCGTCGAAGATCGGCCTCACACCCAACACGCGCCGGTGGCTGGCGAGGTCGCTGGCCGCCGAGTGCTGGAAAACGATCGCTTCCGGCCGCCAGGACTCGCCCAGGAGACCGCGCAGCGTGCGCACGGTGATCCCGATGACCAGCTCCGTCGCCTGGCGGCCGGGGCGTCCGTCGGCGGCCATGCTGAGGCGCATGATGGTGAGGTCGCCCGCGTCCTCGAGGCGCCAGTCGACGGCTTCGTTCAGAAACCAGTTGTGATGGACGATGCTCTCGATCGCGGCGCGCACGGAGGGCTGCTCGCGCGCCAACAGCCCGATCGCGCCGAGATTCGACAGCCGCCGCGTTTCAGCCAGGCGCAGCCCGAAATCCTCGACGCCGGCGCGGCGGGCGGTGGTCTCCAGCAACCGTCCGATGGCTTCCGCCGGGATCTTGAGGTCGGGGTCGGTGAGGCAGACGCCCGGCAGGCCCTGCGCCGCGGCCAGGCGATAGGGATCGAGACCCAGCGCCCGGGTGAGGTCGAGGTACCCAGTGAGTCCGGCGCTACGGGCCAGTCTTGCGGATGCGACGGCCATACGTCCCGAACTGTCCACCCATTGTCCCGAACGGTCAACCGTGCCGAGCGCGATCGCCTAGGTTCAAGTCGGCGCGGACAAGAGCCGCGCTCCGGAGGAGACCCCCATGCACCGCCAGGCCCTGGAATCTGTCGAAGCGCTGGTGAGCGCCGGTCGCGAGCCCTACGAAGCGATTCACGTCCGCCCGCTGACGCCGGTGATCGGCGCGGAGATTGAGGGTGTGGACCTCGCGGCCGAACTTTCGAACCAGCAGTTCTCGGAGGCCCATCGCGCGGACATATTTATATCCCAATATGATATAAGAGGGAGAAGCTGGCGCCTGGATCGAGCCGAGGAACGGACCTCTCATGCAGGATGCGGATGTGTGGGCCGTGCGGGCGCGAAAGAACCGCCGCCTGGCCGCGGGTCTCTTCGCGGTGAGCTTCCTGGTTCTGGCGCTGATGGTCGCCGCGGTGATGATCGTTCGATCTGGACTGCCGGAAAGGCTCATCGACCTGATCGCCGGTTCGGCGTGGTGATGATCGAATCGATGGAGACAGTCGGGCGGACGGAAGAGACGGCGGAGAACGCCGCGGCCCCCCTCCTCCATCCCCCCCGCCTCCATCCCTTGAGCCGCCGCCGCCTCGTGCCACTGATCGGCGCAGCCGCCGCAACCGCGGCGCTCGGCGCCTGCGCGAGGCCTGTGCGCTGGCGCGCCGGTGTCGATGTGACGGGCACCTTTCCCCGGCTTGCCTTCACCCTGACGCGTGCGAGAGACGGCAAGGTCGTGACCGCCGCCGACTATCTCGGTCGCGTTGTCCTTCTGTATTTCGGTTACACCTTCTGCCCTGACGTATGCCCGACGACCCTGGCCAATCTGGGCCAGATCCTCCAACGGCTGGGGCCGCTCGCCAGCCAGGTCCGGGTGTTGTTCGTGACCGTCGACCCGGTCCGCGACACCCTGCCCGTCCTCAACGACTACAGCGCGCACTTTGCGCCGCAGGTCGAGGGCATGCGCCCGACGCCGGACCAGCTCGCCAGCCTGGCGCGGCGTTATCGCGCGGCCTATTCGGTCTCGCCCGGCGACAAGGACCATCCCTACACCGTGACCCATAGCTCCGCGGTCTATGTGTTCGACAAGCAGGAAAACGCCCGCTTTCTGCTGACCTCGACATCGTCGGGCGCCCCGGACCTCGATGGCGCGGCGGCCGACCTTCGGCGACTGCTCAGCTGAGCCGGCCCGGCCGGGGCGATCCTTTTGTCGAGCGGGCCCGCGGGCCGACCGGTCAGTCGCCTCCCAAAGCCGTGGGCGGGCGCACGGGGAAGAACGTCCTCAGGTTCCGCCCATCGGAAAAGCGCAGGGTGACAGGTATCCGCGCGCCCGGCCGAACCGCCTTTGACGGCGATTGGCACATGAGATGAAAGCCGCCTGGGGCGAAGACGATCCGGCCGTGGGCCGGCACGATCCGCTGGGCGACCATGACCATGGCCTCGACCCCGTTCATGTTCCGGCTCTGGTGCATCATCAGCGTGCCGCAGTCCGGCGACGAGGCGCCGACCAGCACGCGGGATCGGGCGGAGTCGTTCGACAAGGTGAAATAGCCCGCCGCCGGCGTGGCCGGTCCGATCGAGCGGATCCACGCATGGGAAACGGCCAGGGGGCGTGTCGCCGCGGCGACCTGTATGGCTGAGACGGCGGTGCATAGGGCGGCGATGCCCAGGGCCGGAAGAAAGGCCTCGGTAAAGTGGCCGAACTTGGCGGCGAGCGGTCCGGTCAGCGCGGCAAATCCTTTCGTCACCATTCTTCAATCCCTGTCCAATTCTTCAATCCCTGTCCAATGCCCCAACCAGGGACTCCGGGTCGCACCCGGGCGAGACCGCCGGGAGGCGTTGCTGACGGCCCGTCCACTTCCGGGCCAGGTCAGCCATGGCGGCTTCGTCGGGCGCCGGTTGACGCGAGTCTTCCTCGAGGCGGATCGCGTTGAGCGCCAGGACGAGCGCGGCCACGCTCATCATCGCTGGCGGTATCCAGATGATGACCCCGCCGATCCTCTGATCGGCGACCGCGCCGACCGATGGCAGCAGCCGGCCGCAGAACGCGTAATAGGGATAGAGGTCGCGATCGGCAAAGCTGATGATCGCTCCAAGCGCGATCTGTGGAAACATGACCCCCACGGCAAGCGCGGCTCTCAGCGCGTACGACAGCCGCGCGGGCGGCCGCGGCCGCGGATCGAGCACCAGCGCCCAGAACAGAAGACCGTCGCCCACCATCGACCAGTTCATGACCTGGAAGAGGCGGGGATCGGTCATCGCGCGGAAATGAACCGCCGGGATGAGCCAGAGATAGATGAGGCCGACGAAGAGAACGGGCGCGACGACCGGGTGCTGCAGGAGGGCCAGGCCCGCTCGAAGCCACTTCGCGTCGAGCAGGCGCCCCACCGGCGTCGGCATGCCGGCTTTCACCGTACCGCCGCAACATCCCAGCGCGACCAGGAACGGCCCCAGATGGTGCATGACGACATGCTGGATCCGGTTGAGGAAGAACATGTGCTGGGCGAAATAGTCGAAACGCGTCTGGAGTACGGCGTAGATCGAGCCCACGCCCAGGAGAAAGCACAGCCGCCGCCAGATCGGCGGCCGCCGTTCGCGGGTCGAACGCCCCAGGCCGCGAAAGAACCACAGGAGGCTGAGCGCGGTGGCGAGGAACTCCGTCCAGGAAAACTCCCACGGCGCCCAGGACGGAAGCTGGGCCGGGAAGTCCCTGCTGAGAACGAACAGGGCCGCGCCGAGGCTCGCCACCGCCAGATAGGCGCCCGGGTGATTGCTGGAAAGCCGGAGCCAGCTCGAGACGCTCCCGAGAGTCTCCCCCGCCCTGGCGCGCGCGGAGATCTCAGGCGGCGGCGCGCCGGTCGCGGCGGCCAGGTTGTCCGTTCGCCCGATCAAATCGATCAGCCGTGCGGCGGAGCGAGCCCACGGCCGGGCGCGCCGTAGCGCACGGCCAGCTGGTCGGGACGCCGGGATGGGTCGATGAGCCAGACGTCCACGTCCCCTCTGCGCCAATGGCGGCGAACGCGCGGGAAGGTGAAGCCTTGGCCAAAGCGGACATCGTCACGCATGGTCTGCACCGGCGGCCCCAACTGGCGTGTGAACCAGGCGTCGAGTCTGCTGAAGGCGTCGACGGACGTTCGAAACCGGATCTGTGAGAGCCGTCCATCGACAAAGGAGAAGCTGGGCGCCCGGGCCACAAAGCTCCCGAAAAGGGGGAACGACTGCTGGTACAGCGTCTTTCCATCGCGCGCCCTGTAGGAGCACTCCAGGACGCCGGCTGGGGAGGTCGTCGCGCCCTGGGAAAGGCCGGTCGAACCGGAGTCCGGGACGCAGGACGGGATCACGTGCGAACTCGGCCACAGGCGGTCCGGCAGCGATCGCCAGTCGTCGAGGCCCATGCCCAGGCGAGCGCCCGATTGCGCAAGCGGCCCCCCGACGGGCGCCGTTTGAAGGGTTTTGACCGCCCCGCCGCCAAGGGGCTGGCCGAGGGCCGCGCTGCCGGCGAGCAGGGTCGCGGCGGCGATTGCGGAGACGAGAACCCTCACCTCAACCTCCAGGAACCGGGACCACAGGCGATTAATATCATTGTTGGATATAAATAGCGGCGGAAATTTGATGGGTACGTCGCCGCCCATCGTCTGCTGGGCCTCGATCATCGGGCGCACCATGGCCAGGTCCAACGGCCTGGTATTCGCTCATGGCTGTGTTTCCGGTCTGGGTGACCCCAGGCGGCAATCCGGAGGAGCCGTTCGGCACAGCAACTGGGAAGTGAGTCTCGGAGCGCCGGCGTCTCGCCGGCCCGCGCCTGCGCTGTTGATCTATCCGCAGATGGCCACAGGCGCCCCCGATCAAGTCCGCGGGCAGATCGATCGCAACGACTCGGCTCATCCTGAATGACCTCGCTACACGCGGCTTGTCCAGGATGGACGGAGTCTATCTCGGAGCGCCGGCGTCTCGCCGGCATCATATATCGTCGTCATCCCGGACGGCCGTCAGGCCGATCCGGGACCTAGGGGCGGCGCGCGCCGGCGCCTGACCCACTGGGTCCCGCATCTCCGGCCCCTCGGGCCGGCCTGTGGCCGGACCCGGGGGGCCTTCATGCGGGATGACGATTTTGATTTTGCCGACGCTCCGTTCGTCGTCCCCGCAGGGCCGCAAGACCCGATCGAGGTCCAGACAGCCGTCAAGACCGTAGCGTCGGGCGCCCAGATCGGCCATTCCCGACAGTCATGAACCTTCCACCTCCAGGATCGCTAACGGTCGAGGACGAGGTGCAAGATCAGAGGAGAAGCGCCGTATGCCGAACGTCGTCGCCCGGATAGTCCCTATTGCCCTGCTCGTCTGCTCGAACGTCTTCATGACGTTCGCCTGGTACGGACACCTGAAGTTCCGGGACCGTCCGCTCTGGCTGGTGATCCTGGCCGGCTGGGGGATCGCCTTCTTCGAATATTGCCTCGCCGTTCCGGCCAATCGATGGGGCAGCTACGTCTACACCGCCGCCGAACTCAAGGCGATCCAGGAGGTCATCACGCTCTCGGTGTTCGTGGTCTTTTCGTTCTTCTACCTCGGCCAGAAGGTCGCGCCCGTGCAAGGCCTGGGCTTCATCTTGATCGCGGCCGGAGCCTTCCTCGTTTTCGACGGCGCCATTGTCCCCGCGGCCCAGGGCGTCTGAAGGAGCCGTCTCCGCTCGTCCCCTCCTCGGAACGGCGGGCGGTGGGTTTGGCGCGCTGTTGCCATCTTATCATGAGGCTTGATCCCCGCCCTCAGGCCGGGCTCGCCCAGCCTGGAGGCAGCACCGGAACCGGCCAGGCGGGATCCGGCCGCCAGTCGGGCCAGCTCTCATTGAACGGTGCGGCGCGGCTCTCGATCATCTCGATCACCCGCTCGCCCTCGGCCCGGACGAGCCTGGCTTCGTCCGCCGTCATCCAGCCCCAGCGAACTGCCAGGTCCAGCTGGTCCTGATCCTTCCACCACCAGGCGAGGTCCGCGCCCGCCACGATGTCCAGCGTCTGATCCCAGGTGACGATGCCGCCGCCGGCGCGCCGGAACGGGGCCTCCATATCGACGTACCAGGCGAGGAACGGGCCGCCGCCCTCACCCCACATCAAGGGAGATGGCATGGGCGGCGCCGGCGCCGAGCAGGGTGAGCGCGTCGGTCGAGTGGCGCGCCCTGGGCGTGGGCGACGCGATCGCGCCCGTCTCGAAATCGAAGTGGCTCCACTGCCGGATCGAACCGGCGGGCTCGAACAGGATCAGCCGCTGAGGCGTATCGCTGACCACGATGGCGGGGTGCGCGAACCACACCCGGCCCCGCCACTGATGGCGAACGAGGATGGTCTCGCCAGCGGTCCGAGCGGGTAGCGTCACCATGTCCTCCACCCCCACGTCTGTGGGCGTAACGCCGTCGGAAACCGACTCGTTAGAGCGCCCCAAGAACGGCCGCCGCGCCGGTCAGGGTAGCCGCCCAACCGGTCCAGCGGGCCGCCAGGGCTTTGAGGGCCGCGGACTCATCAACCGCCTGCTTGGTCTCGTTGAGCTTTACGTATGCGGTGAGGATATGGACGGCGGGTTGTCGTCCATTGAAGCGTCGGGCTCATCGAGTCATGCCACATCGATCCTGCTTGCCGCCCGCTACTGTGTCGCGGCCCTCCAAGCGACGGTCGCCGCTGTGACGCCAGCTAGCAGGGCAAGCGCCATTACGGTGAACGCGAGATATGGCGGCCAATAGCTCGAAAACATTGAGAGATTACCGTGAAAACCTGATGGGAGAGAGGACTACTGCACAACCGGCGTGGCAGCCTTGGGCTGCGGTAAATGCATCGCTGGAAGACCGGCCGCGCCGCGATGGCGTCCAGCCAGCGGCGAAGGCGCGGTCGGCCCGACCAGTCGATGCGCGACTCGAAGTGGTGGAGGATCGTCCAGCCGGCGATATCGGCGAGGGAAAAGCGATCGCCCGCCATGAACGCGGCCTCCTTGAGGAAAATCTCCGAGAATTCCGCCGCTTCCAGCGCCACTTGATCCAGGTGGTCGGCGCCGTCTCGATCGGCGGATTTGCGCAGCTCGAAAGCCGCCCGGCTCCGCTCGATCACGTCGGCGATGAAATAGAAGGTGCGCTCGAGCGCCCTCGCCCGTTCGCCCGGTTCATCGACCGATAACAGGCGCCCTGGCCGCTGGTCTGCGACCCACAGCGTGATCGCGTTGGATTGGGTCAGCACGAATGGCGCTCCCGCCCCTCGCCGATCGACGACGGTTGGAACCTTGCCGGCAGGATTGAGCGACAGATAGTCGGGGGCGCCCTGGTCGCCACCTCTCAAGTCCAACCGGACCGGCGTGTAAGGCAGGCCGGCCTCTTCGAAGGCGACGGCCGCGCGCAGACAATTGCCCGTGCGGGCGCCGTGGAGTTCGATGTCAGTCGTCATGCGGGCGCTCGAGAACGATCAGGTCGATCATATCCCGGGTTTCGTAGCCCATGTCGCGATAGAGGCGCTCGGCGCCGACATTGTCATCGAGGACGTGGAGGAACGGGGTTTCGCCCCGATCCAGGATCATGACCTCCAGGACTTCGATCAGCCGGCGGGCGTGCCCTGCGCCGCGATGGTCCGGATGGGTGCAGACCGCGCTGATTTCCGAAAAGCCGGGCGGGCGCAGCCGCTCGCCGGCCATCGCGATCAGCCTGCCGTCGCGGCGAATTCCACAATAGCGCCCAAGCGCGATCGTCCGCGCTTCAAAAGGGCCGGGCTTGGTCAGGTCGGCCAGGGCCTTCATCTCCGCCACATCGGACGGCCCCAGCTCCACAATATCCTCGGGGTGGGGGTCGGGCGGGCGCCCCCGATAGACCATCTGGCGTACCCGCCCGAACGGGGTGGCCCTCAGACCGTCTATGGCCGGGACAGGGGCCTTGGCGCACCAGGCCACGGACTCACCGGCCCCGATCAAGCCCGCCAGAGCCTCGAAGCCGCCCGGGGCGCCCCCTGTGGCGGCGAAGGGCGCGACATCGTGCGGGAAGCGCTTGGCGAGCGCGCCGCCGATCGCCAGCGCTGCGTGGGCGCCGGAAAGGCTGTGCCAGGCGGCATTGTCCAACACGGTCTCGCGCGCGGCTGACATCAGCTCAACCGAACACCGAGTCCATCAGGGCTTCGAACTTGTCGTCGAGGCGTTTGGCCGCCGTCAACAGAGGTGGGTTGTCATCGATCGCGATCAGCGACGAGGGAACGACATAGGTGATCGCGCACCCGCCGTCCGGGCCTTCATTCAGCAACAGTTCAATCGGCACGAAAAGTCCCGCCGTCGGGTCGTGCCGTATCATCGTCACGGCGATGATCGGGTTTCCAAGCAGCCAGCGCAGGCTCTTGGGACCAAGTCCATATCTCTGAAGCCAGGCGCCGTGGTCGATCTCATCGAAGATCACGAAGCCGCTTTCCGGAATGTACTTCCGAGCTTCGGATTCGAAATCGTCCGCCGATCGCGCTTTTTGAGCCATGTCGATGACCTCGGCGAACGACAATTGACCCATCCGGGCCCGAAGTTTGGCGACAACGACATCCATGTCCGCGGAGACCTTTCGGACAACCCGCACGCCTTCAAATCTTCGTTCTTCACGGTTGGCTCCCGGGGACCTCGTCGTTACTGACATCGATGGTTTCTCCTGAGAGGCTGATCCTCGGAAGCGGTTTCCCTCGATTAGGCGGGGCTCACGGAGCGGGCGAACGTGACGAGCTGCTGGTTCACCTGATCCGTCGCCTCGTGCTGGACCCAGTGACCCACGCCATCCAACCCCACGTAGCCGGCGAGGCCGGGGCAGCGATCGCGCATCTTGGCTTCGGTCAGCTGGTAAGTGGGAAACAGGCCGTCCGCCTTGCCCCACATGAAATAACAGGGCTGCGGAATCCTGGCGTTGAGATAGGCGCCCGACAGATCGAAGAACGGCTGAATGGCGCGGTAATAGTTCAGCGCGCCATGGAACCCGGTGCGCTGGAATTCCGCGATGTTGTGGGCGAGATAATCGCGCTCGATCCACGCCGGCAGCCGGTCCGGCGCCTTGCGGTGGAGACTGCGGGCCGAATCAAACGGATTCCAGGCTTCCGCCGGTGGCGCCGATCCTGACGCCCAGTAGAGCACGCCCGGAATGGTGACCGCGGCATTCGCCCAGATCTGGTCGGCGTCGGGCCGGATCTGCTCGAACATGTAGAAGTTGTCGCCGTGGCCGGCCGCCTTCATCGCATCGAGCAGGCTGGCTTTGCCGCGCGGCGAATAAGGGACGGCCAGGCAGAACACCGCCTTGAACCGATCGGGCCGCATCATTGCGGCGTTCCAGGCCACGTTCGCTCCCCAGTCGTGGCCGACGATGATGGCCTGCGGCGCCTGAACGGCGTCGAGCAGGCCGACAAGATCGCCGACCGTCTGGAAGGGCGTGTAGAGCGCCGGGTCGGCCGGCGCCGACGAGCCGCCGTAACCACGCATGTCGGGCGCGATCGCGCGGAAGCCCGCAGCCGCCACCGCCTGCATCTGCTCGCGCCAAGTGTAGCCCGTGTCGGGAAAGCCGTGCACGAACAAGATGGCGGGCCCCTCACCCAACTCGGTCACATGCAGATGGACGCCGTTGGTGGCGATGTCGGTCTCTTTGATCGGAAACGTGGCGCCCTTCGTCATCGTCGTTTCAGCAAAGGCGGCGTTGTGAAGCGCCAGGCTGGTTCCGATCGTCGCGCCGGCCGCGAGGAGCGACCGACGGGAAAGCGCCCAGGAGCACGTTGAAACAGCGGGCGTCACCGGTGACCTGAATCATAGGCCGCCCAATCCGAACCCGCCAATGGCGAACCAGACAGCGCCGAGCCGTTGACGGAGAGCGGAATAGACAGGGTCGCAGTGACGCCGTGCGGTTCGAAACGCCAGCTGACCGAGCCGCCCAGGTCCGCAGCCAGCCGCGAAACGATACCGCGTCCACGCGAGGGACCTGGGTCGGGTGAGGGGCCGGCGCTGTCCGCGACCTGGCACTCCAACCTTTTCCCGAGCGTCCGGACTTCGACGACGATCGCGCTTCCATCGCCGTTTGAGCCGTGACGGACGGCGTTGGTGATCAGTTCAGCGATGATCAGTCCAACGCGCCAGCAATCATCGGTCGCCAAGCTGGCGCAGTCTCCCTCCCGCACCATGCGGATGGGCCGCGGGCGCGGCATTGCCGCGGACAGGGCGGCGCAAAGCCGGTCCAGATACTCGGCCAGATCTGCCTCGACGGGGCCGACCGGCGCTTGCAAGGCGCGGTGTGCGTCGGCGAGCGCGCGCAGATGCGCCTGGATGCGGATCAGCGCCGCTCGCGCCCTGGGCTCGGTCGTGCGGGCGACCTCGAGACCGATCGACGCGATCGCGGCCGTGTATTCATTGACCACCCGATGCGAGATTTCCTCGGCGAGCAGGAGTTGCTCGACGCTCGAAGCTTCGCGCTCTGACGGCGAGGCGGTCATGGGCAGGGGAAACCGCGGCAAGGCGCCTTCGCGGCACGCCATGACTTGCTCCCTCTGGTCTGCCTCCAGGTCATTTCGACCCGCTCTCTTGGCCGGCGAGTTGCGTGGCTACAGCGCTCCTTGCCGCTTCAATTGAGCCTCGATTTCGCCGATGCGCCGCTCGCCCGCGGCGAGCGCGGTCGTGCTTGTGTGCACAGAGTAGGACCCGAGGGCGAGATCATACGGGTGGCTTGCGGCCGACCCGAGCACGAAGTCGGTATCGGTCTCGGCCAGAAAATCGACCGCCGCGTTCGACGGCTCGAAGGCGGCGAGCTCGCCCGCCCGCACAGGCTCGGGAACGCCGAGGCTTCCGCCGGCCAGGGCGATCCAGCAGATCGTGTGGTCGGCCGGCGGTTCGTAGCGCCAGGCCTCGCCCGCCTTCAGGCGCACGGCCAGGTAGTTGGCCGATGAGGGCGCCGGGAGCGGACTGGCCGCCTGGCCAAGCTCGCCGAGCAGCACCGAAGCGGGACCCGCCCGGCGAATGTCCCGCGCCGCCAGATAGATGCTCTCGGCCGGTACGAGCTCCTGGTCCGGCGGAAGCGCCATCCACAGCTGGAACCCGCGTGAGCGGCCCGCCTCGCCGGCTCCGCCGCCGTGCCAGGCGCCGCCGCCGGCCTTGAACCACTCGACGCCGCCCTGCGGCAGGATTCCGGTGGCGCCGGTGGTGTCCTGGTATCCGACGCTGCCTTCCAGCAGGTAGGTCAGGGTCGCGATCCCGGAGTGCGGATGCAGCTTGAATCCCGCGAACGATCCCCCTTCGGTGTCGAAGAGATCGAGAAACACGAAGGGCTTCAGAACCTGGCCCAGGTCCGACGGACTCATGAGGCGGGTGATCGGCCCGTGCCGCCGGCCGCGCGTCCTTTGGATGATCCGGCGGAGTGGGATGGAAGTCATGCCGCTCGCCGCGCCGTCGTCAGTGCCTCGCCCCACCACAGCAGGTTATCGAACATCAGCTCCCGGCCTGCCGCGAGGTATGCGTAGTCGTCGAGGGCGCGGCCGCCCTGGATGACGCCCAGGAACGGCTCCATGGCGATGTTCACCTCGTGCCGGATGGGCGCCATCTGCAGCTCGATCACCACGCCGCGCAGAACCTCGATCGCTCGCGCGCCGCCGACGCCGCCGTAGCCGACGAAGGCGATGGGCTTGCGACGCCACTCGTTCTGGGCGCTGTCGAAGGCGTTCTTCAGAACCGCGGTCGGGCCGTGGTTGTACTCGGCGACGGTGGCCACGAAGGCGTCGAACTCGCCGACCCGGGCCCGCCAGGCTTCCGCTTCCGGCTCGCTGAAGACGCCGTCAGTGAGCGTGGGCGGTGCCGGCTCGTTGAGAAACGGCAGGTTGAAGTTGCGCAGATCGAGCACCGTCAGGGACAGGTCCCGCCGCACCGAGGCGCCCGCGACGACCCACGGCGTTACGATGTCGGCGAACCGATTGGGTCGCGTGCTGCCGACGATCAATCCGACGTTCAGCATGGGTTTCCTCGGCGGCGGCGCGATGGACGGCGCCCGCTGGATCTGACCCCCCTCCAGGGAGGAAGCTTAGGACTTCCGTCGACGCGCAGAAATCCGCATAAATCTGAAAGGTTTCTTCAGGAAATTCGATATGCGCGGTCCCGGTAACCCGACCCTTGATCAGCTTCAGGTGCTGCTGGCGGTCGCCGAAGCGGGGAGTTTCACCGAAGCGGCGAGACGCCTCGGCCGGGCGGTCTCCGCCATCAGCTACGCGACCGACACCCTGGAGGCGCAGCTCGGGGTATCACTCTTCGCCCGCGGGACAACGCGCAAGCCGAGGCTGACCGAAGCGGGCGAGGCGATCCTCTCGGAGGCCAGGGCGGTTGTTCTCAGCATCGACACCCTACGCGCGCGGGTGAAGGGCCTGAACGATGGACTTGAGTCGGAAGTCTCCCTGGTCGTCGACAGCATGTTCCAGGGCGATCATCTGATCGCCGCGCTGGCCGACTTCCACGGGACGTTTCCAACCGTGCCCCTTCGGCTGCTCGTGAAACCGCTCAACGGGGTGGAACGGGCGCTGCGGCGCGGCGACGCCGGCATTGGTGTCGGAAGTCCGCTCCACATGGACGTCACCGGACTGCGGCTGTTGGCGTTTTCGGGCGTGCCGCTCGTGGCGGTGGCCGCGCCCAACCACCCGCTGGCGATGGCCGGCGTCTCGCCGGCGCGCGCCCTGGACCACGTCCAGCTGGTGCTGATGGACCAGCGCGCCGAGGGACGAGACCTGGGGGTTGTCAGCCAGGCGGTTTGGCGGGTCGGAGACCTGAATCTGAAACTCCAGATGATTCTGCGCGGGATCGGCTGGGGCGGTATGCCGGAGCCGATGGTCCGCGCCGACATCGAGGCTGGTAGACTCGTTCTGCTCGATCTCGATGACTACCGCGCTGGGGAGTACATGCTGCGGGTGGCGTACAAGATCGAGACGCCGCCGGGTCCCGCCGGCCGTTGGCTCATCGATCGTCTGCGCTGAAGTTTCCCGGCGGTCCCGGGGCGCCGTCCCTCCCTACCTTCTCCCCGTATGCTGCGTGAGAAACGCCGCCATCCGCTGGCACGCGTCGTCGCTCTCTGGCGACAGCATCTGGGCCCAGAGGGCGTGCGGCAGGCCGTTATTCATAACGTCTTCCATTGTACGCTCCTGGCCGCCGCCCGCGAAGACTTGCCACCCCAACGGAGCCCTTCGCAAGGCCCGCTTGACGGTGGCGCGGCGGCCAAGGCGACTCCGGCGGCAAGAGATTCGCATGGAGCGCCGGCGTCTCGCCGGCAGCCACCCCAGCCGGCGAGACGCCGACGGTACGAGTCGTACAGGCGCCGCCAGTACTGGTTTCGCACGGAGCGCCGGCGCTCACCGCCCAACTCCCGAGCTACGATGCCTTCTCATGCAAGGCCCTCCGCAGGGAGCCCTCCGGCGCCATTCGTGAGGCCGCCCTGCCATCAGACGAAGGAGTGTTGCGGATCAGGGGTGACCGAGTCCGCTTTCGGCCCGGGAGCCAAGAGCAATGTTCGACCCGTTGCGGACTCTAGCGGCCGCTTCGATCTCATTACTTAGCTGGGGCGCCGTTGACGTGGCTCAACGCTGGTCTCCCACTTCCGCCCGCCGGGGTGCATCACCTCTGTCGACGAGACCAGACAGCGACCGGCGCGGTCATAGAGCGCGGAACAGCGCGCGATCTCGTCCTCAAGCATCGCGTCCAGGCTGGGCCAGCTTGCGGCGACATCCCGACCATCAATGGGATGCACAAGCAGGACCGCGCACGCCGCCGTCATGACCAGGCAACCTCGCGCGGACCATCCGACCATTCCGCCGATGGCGAGGGTCTCGTCGTCGAGCCCGCTTGGCCGTTCGACGACGTTGCCGTAACTCAAGCTGACCGGCTGGCCCAAAGGATCGCTCGCATCCCGGCGCAGCTGGCCCACGTAGCCATAGAGATGCAGCGCAAAGAGCCGCGCGCCATTCCCCACATCGCATAGGAAGGTGGCGTAATCCGGCGGAACCGGTCGGCCAACGCTATCGGCCAAGCCCACTAAGTCCCCGCGCGAAAGGACTGGATAGAGGCGGTGCAGATAGGCCAGCGGCGCGACATCCGGCGTGTGGCCGATGATGACTCCGCCGCCGACCAATTCTGGTCTGGCATCCAGGCTGCTCGACAACAGATCGACCAGTCTCTCGCGAGTCATCGGTAACTCCTGAGCAGGTCGTGTCCCGGGACGTGGTGTAGCTGGATGGTAGCGGAGCCGTTCGCGAAGCGCGCCTTCCTCATGGCGCTGTAGCGAGCGAGCGGCTCCGCGGGCCGCTCCAGCGGATGTCAGGTGGTCATCCGCGATTCTTCGGTAA
>DASXCH010000114.1:0-2651 GCA_036491275.1 Caulobacteraceae bacterium | reverse complement strand
GCAGCGCGTCGCGCGACACTGGGCCCGGACTGATGAAGGGAGCCACGCCCATCGAGGCCCTGCCGGATCCTCGGATCGAGCGGTCTCGACAATTCACCCTGCGCGCCGCGCTCGATGAACTTGGCGCGAAAGGCTATGGCGCCTTCACCATCGAGTCGGTCGCCGCTCGGTCCGGCGTCGCCAAGTCGACGATCTATCGCCATTGGCCCGGCAAGCTAGCTCTAATCGCCGACGCCTTCCAGACCTTCCACGAGCAGCAGGCGCCCGACGTTGTGAGTGGTTCGCCGCGTGAGCGGATCGAGCGCATCGTGCGTCACGTTGCGGAGATCGTCGGCGCCTCGGTCTTCTCTGCATGTATCCCCGCGCTCATTGACGGCGCCGCACGCGATCCCGGCCTGCGCGACTTTCATCACCGCTTCCAATTCGAAGCCCGTCGGCCCCTCGTCGCGGTGATCGCTGAAGGCGTCGCCTCGCGAGATCTGCCGGCCCATGTCGATCCCGAGATGGCCGCAGTGGCCCTGCTCGGCACGATTTTCTATCGGCGACTGATGTCCGGAGAGGCATTCGATCCGGAGCGCGCCGGCGAACTCGTGGCTACCATTTTCGGGGCATAGCCGGCGGCGGCCGTGGCCGCCGCCGGGACGTGGCCCTATGCCCGCGCCTTGATGACGACATGGCGGATGCCCTTCTCACCTGCCTTCTGGGCCAGGTTCAGCGCCGGTCCGAAGGGATGCAGGCCCTCGCCACGTTGGGCGTTCACCGAATTCGCCAGAGTGAGCACGCACACTGGATCCAGCTCGAGCAGGTCATCGTTCGCCCGGAACGGGGCTGCGCGGCCGTTGCGATCGAAGTCCGCCTTGGCGAGCACCAGCGTGACGCCCTTCTGGTTGGCCCACTTGATGGCCAGCTTCTCGCCGCCCTTGGCGCCGGAGGTGGCGAGCGCCATGTCCGGCCATTGGCCGCGCGCCCAGTTCAGCGCGTCGAAGATGCGGCCGGCGTCCTCGGCCGTGTCGGCCTGCGGCGCCGCGCGGAAGGCGACAATCGTCGCGCCCGGACTGGCGGCGGCGTGCTTGCGCGCCCTCCGGGACCGAAGTGCTTCGCGCGCATCGATCTGCGCCGCCGTGGTGCGGGACGCTCTCACCGAGCCCTTCCAGGGGCTCCAGACCTCGCCGGTCGACGTCGTGTAACTGGCCGCGGCCGCGTCGCGGATGATCTCCAGGGCCAGGGTGACGACATCGGCGGCGCGGGCGCGGCGGGTCGCCTCCTGGATCTCGACATCGAGGATCTCGGACCCGTCGAAATCCCGTAGCAGGCCATTCAGGCCGTCTCGGGCCTTGTCCGCGTCGCGCTCGACGCGCTGGGCGGCGGAGTGGAAGGCGCCGATCATCGCCTCGCAGATGAGCCCGCTGAAGTCCTCCAGCGGCGTGTCGATGACCAGATCGAGGACCTCGTTCATCAGGCCGTGCCCGATCTGCAGGAGCGCTTCTTCCTGAGGGTAGGGCCTTGGATCCTCCAGGAGGAGCGCCTGGGCCTCGAAGGACGTCAGGGTATCGGATGTGGGGGGAAGGGATGAGAGTTGCATTGGGAAAGTCCCTTAAGTGGAGTGGGGGTGAGCCCGTCGGCTCGTGACCGCCCCGCGCCGACAGGCGGCGTGGCCCACAAGGGCTTTGAGCGCAGCGTCCCTTGTGGGCCGCGACGGATGGTGGCGAGGTCACTCGAGCCAGAGGGCCGCCCCTCACGGACAGCCGACATTCCCGCTTTCAGCTGCGACCGCCGCCAGCTGGGCCGCCGCCGTTCGGCGCAGCGCTTCTGCGACGGCGTGATCCCGATGGGTCTGGATGAGGGGCTCCAGCCGGAAGCGCGGGTCGAACGCGGTCCTTTGCCCTGCGTGAGGCGCCGCAGGCTCGAAAATAATGGTCTGGCCAAGGCCTCCGCGCGGCGGCGCGGCCGGATCTTGGGCCATGATAGGGCGGCGACCCTTCGCGATAACCGAGGACCGAGAGATGCTCGAACAGACACACGACGCGCTGTGGGTCGCGGAGGGACAGATCGTCAGCTTCTTTGGAGCCCCCTATCCGACCCGTTCGGCGATCGTCCGATTGGAGAACGGCGACCTGTGGGTGTGGTCTCCGGTCAAGCTGACCGCGGACTTGCGCGCAGAGGTGAACCGGCTCGGCCCGGTTCGCCACCTGGTGAGCCCGAACAAGCTCCACCACCTCTATCTGCCGGAATGGAAGGCAGCCTTTCCTGGGGCGCAACTATGGGGACCGCGATCGACGATCAAGAAATGTCGCGACCTCGAGTTTCAGGCAGCGCTGCAGGATGATCCACCGTCCGAGTGGCTCCCCGACATCGATCAGGCATGGTTCCGGGGCTCCTTCGCCATGGACGAGATCGTGTTTCTTCACCGCCCCTCGGCGACGGCGATCGTCGCCGACCTGATCCAGACATTCAGCGACGCCTTTCTCCGAAAGCATTGGGGTTGGTTCGGCTTCCTGGCGCGCCTGGATGGTCTCACTGAGGATCAGGCCTGCGCGCCGCGGGAATGGCGATTGTCATTCATCGACCGGGCGCCCGCGCGTCGGGCGCGTGACAAGGTGCTGGGGTGGGAGTGCCGAAACCTGATCATGGCGCACGGCGAGCGACCAGAC
>DASXCH010000113.1:0-5855 GCA_036491275.1 Caulobacteraceae bacterium | reverse complement strand
GGCTGCCAGGTGTGGCCTGTCGCGACTCGCGGCGACTTGAAACCGCGCCAGCCAAAAAATTGGGGGCGCCGCGCGCGGCGACGCCCCAGTTCAGGAAAGGACCCCCAGGGGAGGCTGCGGCCTCCTGATCGTCAGTAGCGAAAGCCCAGGGTCACGCCGTAGGTCGCTGGCATGCCGGCCAGCTTCGCCACCGTGTCGGACACGTAGTAGACCGAGCTCCAATAGTAGGTGTTGGTGACGTTCTTGGCCCATAGCTCCACCCGCCAGCGCTGGTTGGCCGAGCCCACGCCGGCGGCCAGGTTGAGCAAGCCGTAGGCTTTGACCTCCAATGGCGGCGCGCCATCAGCGATCGCCTCGCCGGAGCCAAACGCGGCGCTGGTCTTGCTCTGATAGGAGCCGTCGGCGGCCACAAACGCGGTCATGCCGTTGGCCAGGTTCCAGTCATAGCGCGCGCCGTACTGGACCGACCATTTGGGTGTGTAGGGGAACGACTCGCCCTTGAAGTTGATCTTGTCGTTGAGGCCGAGCGGGTAGGGACCATAGTCGAAGAAGTCGGAGGTCACGCGGGAGTCGAGCCAGGTCGCCGCGCCGTTCAGCGTCAGCCCTTTGACCGGGCGCCAGACGGCGGAGAATTCGGCCCCATCCTCCCTCGACTTGGGGATGTTCAGTAACGTCTGCAGCGCGCCGTAGACGCCCAGGACATCGAGCACCCGTCCCAGTTCCTGCTTGTTGGTGTAGTCGTAGTGGAACAGCGACACGTCCAGCAGCAGGGTGCGGTCGAACAGCTCCGACTTGGCCCCCACCTCATAGGCCAGCAGCGCTTCCTGCGTGACCGGGAACAGCTGGGCGTAGGAAGAGGCCCCGAGCGCCGGCGACGACCCGGCCTTGTAGCCCTTGCTGACGGTGAAATAGAGCAGGTTGTGCGCGAAGGGGGTCCAGTCGAGGCCGACCTGCCAAGGCACATTGCTCTGGTTCAGCGTGTTGCGAACCAGGCCCGGGGCGAAGTTGGGTGGCGGCCCCAGGGTGGCGCACTGTCCAATGACGCTGACGCCGGGCGTGCCGCCGTCGGTTCCGGCGAAAATGCCGCTGAGGACGGTCTGCACGATGTTGACCGATGGGAAGGTGCTGGATGAGCAGCCGGCCATACTCTGGTCGGAGCGGGTATAGCGCACGCCGCCGTGAATTTTCAGGCTGTCGAGCACCTGAAATTCGGCATTGCCGAACACCGAATAGGTGTTGGTCTTGTCGGTGTTATGAGCCGCGAACTCGAAGAACGGCGGCAGGCCCAGCGCCGCCGGCGAATACGACGCCGTGGAAACGAACGGGTTGACGTCGTCGACCTCGGCGCTCTTGTCGGACTCGAAATTCGCGCCCACCAGCCAGTTAAGCCGGTTGTCGTCGAACACGCCGTGCAGGCGCAACTCCTCGAAGAAGGTGGTCGAGCGGCCGCGGACCAGGGTGGTCTCCGCCGGAGCGCTGACCGCGGCCTGATCCACCAGGTTGGACTCATTGAACCGCTCGTAACTCGACAGCGAGGTGACCCCAATGGCCGGCGAGAAGGCGTAGTCGAGGCGAAGGCTGGCCTGATAAAAACTCTCGTCATTCTGGGGATGGGACCCGGCGAGCCAATCCGCGGCGCGGGCGGTGTTAGGCGCAATCGGTTCAGCCAGAACCGCCTTGATCGGCGCCGGATAGGCGTTGTAGGCGGCCGAACCCACCGGGGCCGGCAAATAGGAGGCTGGCAGGCTCGGATCGACGCTGGCGATGTTGGTTGGATCCTGCAGCCGGAAACCCTCGAGCTGGCCGGCCTGGGTATCCGAGCGATCCCGCCAGCCGTTCACGTTGAGGCTGGCCGAGAAATTGCCGGTCGGCTTCCAGTCGAGCAGCAGCCGCACGATCTGGGTGTCCTTGTTCCCCAGGCTCTCGCCGCGCGTCACGCTTCTCTGCCAGGCGCCGCCGTTCTCGGTGCTGGCGGCCAGGCGCGCGCTCAGCGTCGGCGTCAGCGGCCCGCTGACGAAGCCGTCAAGCAGGTTGTCGGCAAACCGGCCAACGGTATCCTCGATCCCGGCCTGGAAGGTGTTGGTCGGCTTGGCGGCGATGAAATTGACCGCCCCGCCGGTGGCGTTCTGCCCATAGAGGGTGCCCTGGGGGCCTTTGAGGATCTCGACCCGCTCGGTGTCGAGCATGACCGCCCTCGACATCACCGGAAACGGGAACGGGATCTCGTCCTGATACAGGCTGACCGTCGGCGAGGCCGACAGCGACTGTTCGAAATAGCCCACGCCGCGCAGGGTGAATACCGGCGTGCCGCTCTGGGTCTGGGAGAACTGCAGGCTGGGCTCGATGCGTGTCAGATCCGACACGCTGGTGACGTTCTTCTGGCGCAGCTGTTCACCGGTGCTGGCGGTGATGGCCATGCCGACGTTCATGATGTTTTCACTGCGCTTCTGAGCAGTGACCACGATCTCGCCGACGGCAGTGGCCCCGGTCGAGGCCCCGGCCGCCTGGCCGGCGGCTATAGCCAGATGGGGCGCCAGGCAGGCGGCGGCGACGAGCGCTGACGTGGCGAGAAGGCCTGATTTCCGAGCCATCTGGTTTCCCCCTGTGGCGGCCAGCGTTTCCATTGCCGGTTCTGCACCGAGCGGCGATTGGGCTCATCTCGATGGAATCGACATCGTTCATTACCGCGCCAAATGGCCGATAGTCAACTAGCTTACGATACGGTGCCGATATAAAATCGGGTTGTCGCGGGCGCGGCTGGCCGCCACCTAAATGAGAGCCCTTTCCAGCCAGGCGATGAGCTCGCTCTCGACCTCATCGCGGCAGGTTTCGTTGAACATCTCATGGCGCCCGCCCGGATAGACGCGATGCTCGATGTTGTTCAGGCCGGCCTGTCGATAGCTGTCGATCAGCGCTCGGGCGAAGGCCTGGTCCGGCCCGACCACGGGATCACGCTCTCCCGAGATGACATAGATCGGCAGGTCGTGGCGCACCCGCGCCAGGCGGGGATCGGCGCGCGCGCCGGCGCCCAGCTGGAACAGGGATCCCATGGCGTCGTCGGACAGGGTGAAGCCGCACAGCGAATCCGCCATATAGGCGTCCACCTGCGCCTCGTCTCGCGACAGCCAGTCGAAGGTTGTACGCGCCGGCTCGAACGACGCGTTCAGCAGTTCCAGGGTTACCGGACCGCCACCGGCGAGCAGGCCGGCGAGCAGCAAGTCCAGCGCCGCCGTGCCGGACAGCACCAGCGCCGACAGCTCCTGACTGTGGTCAAGCAGATAGAGCTGGGCCGCGAACGAGCCCATGCTGTGGCCGAGCAGGACGAACGGTTTGTCGGGGACTTCCTCTTTGGCCAGAGCGGTCAGGACGGCCATGTCGTCGACCACAGCCCGGAAGCCGCGGGCGCCGAATTCGCCCAACCCATGAGCGGACGCCGAAGCGCCATGGCCGCGGTGATCGTTGGCGAAGACGGCGAAGCCGGCTTGGTTCAGGCGAGCGGTCAGATGGCTGTAGCGAAGAAAATGCTCCGACATGCCATGGGCGATCTGGACGATGCCCATGGTCGGGCCGCCCGGCAGCAGGCGGTAAGCGGCCAGCACGGCGCCGTCGCGGGCGATCATGGTGAACCGCGTCACGCCTGGAGTTTCCATCGAACCCTCCGGATTTGATCCGTATTACAACGAGAAGATCAACCTGAAACCGCTCTCGTCAAGGTGTGTATGGTACGCTAGCATGGGATTTTCTCGCCGATCCGGCGGCGGCATGGCGCCTTTGCCATGATGACGGCCGCCGCCGGAGGTCAAATCGACAAGGCGATCGCCCTATTGCGGCTCGCCAGGGACGTTGCGCCATGTGGGTCTACCCGGAGGTCCGCACGCTGGGAGACATCCCGCGCTACTGGACCCATCACGACTCCGAGCGCACGGCCCTTTCCTGGGCGGGCCGGACGATCAACTTCGCGGCCCTTGATCGCATCACCAATCAGGTGGCCCACTGGCTGATCGGCGAGGGCGTCCATCCGCACGACCGGGTTGGATTCTTCGGCCGCAACTCGGCCGACCTCTACTTCGCAATGTTCGGCGCGGCGAAGACGCGCGCCTGCTTCACGCCGATCAATTGGCGCCTGTCGATCCCTGAGATCGCCGAGCTCATTGGCGACAGCGGCGCGAAGCTGGTGATCGTCGATTACGAGTCCCTGGCCCAGTGGGAGGACGCCTGCCGCGCGGCCGGCGTTCGTCCCGGGACGGTCGTCGTGAGCCCGGAGGCGACGCTCGAGGGCCGGGTGTCCGACATGCCGGTGGACGGGTCGCCGGAGCGCCCCAGCGAGGAGGACGCGGCGCTACAGATCTACACTTCTGGCACGACCGGGCGGCCCAAGGGTGTGATGCTGACCCACGGCGGCTTCAATCGGATGCGTCTCTGCGAACATCTGGAGCCGGCCTACGACTGGGGCGGCGGCGACAGCTTCGTCTGCGCCCTGCCCAATTTTCACCTGCTGCACATCGGGATCGCGGTGCAGTGCCTCTACAACGGTGTCGCCGTGATCCCGCTCAGACAATTCGATCCGGCCAGCATGCTGGCGGCTATCGAGCGCGATCGTCCGACCCTGCTGACCCTGACGCCGACCATGATCCAGATGCTGCTGGATCACCCCGACGCCGCGACCACCGACTTCTCCTGTCTGCGCCTGACGCTCTATGCCGGCTCGCCGATCTCGCTCGGCCTGATCAAGCGGGCGATCGCCAGGATGCCCTGCCGGTTCATGCAGTTCTACGGCTCGACCGAGGCCAACGGCGCGTTCTCGATCCTGCGCCCGGTGGAACATGATCTTGCCGACGAGACCCGGTTGCAGTCGTGCGGCCGGCCGCTGCCGCTGATCGAATTCAGGCTGGTGACGCCCAATGGCGAGGATGCGCGCGATGGGGAACCAGGCGAACTGGTCGTGCGCAGTCCGGCGATCACCGCCGGCTACTGGCGCAATCCCGAGGCTACGGCGGCGGCCATCACCGACGGCTGGTACCGCACCGGCGACGTGGCCCGGCGCGACGCGGCGGGATTCTATTACATCGTCGACCGGGTCAAGGACATGATCGTGACCGGCGGCGAAAACGTCTATTCGGCCGAGGTCGAGAACGTGCTGTCGACCCATCCGGCTGTGGCCGCCGTGGCGGTGATCGGCGTGCCCGATCCCCGTTGGGGCGAGGCGGTGAAGGCGATCGTCATCCGCCGACCCGGGGAGGCGTGCGCCGACGATGAACTGGCTGCTTGGTGCCGGGCGCGCCTGGCCGCCTACAAGACGCCCAAGAGCTTCGACTATGTCGACGCCTTCCCGCTGGCGCCGGGCGGCAAGGTTTCCAAGAAGGATCTCCGCGCCCCATACTGGGACGGCCACCACCGACGAATCGCTTAGACGCGCCCGCTTACCCCGTCACGCGTAGCATATGAACTCACCCGGATGGCGCGCGAACACATCGCGCACGTCGATCCTTTGCCGGAACGGGCGGGCAGCCGGGCGGACTCGTTCAGAGCCGCTCGCCGGCGTTTTGACGGCGCCTGACAACTCCCTTCCTTCCGGCGCGCTGCATGGCCTAGGTCGGCGCGAGCCTGCGCTTTGAGCCGACGCCGCCGGTCAGCCCTGCCCGGACCCTGCTTGTCCGCCCAATTGCTTATTGCGCCCGGGTGAGACGGTGGGCGAGAACATAACGAGAATATCCTTGCAATCTGCCTTGACACGGTGACTTGCAGTATGCGACAATGCGGTCATGTTGATCAAGACCCTCACCCCAGCCGATGCGGCCGCCGACCTGGCGGACGATCCTGCCGTCCTGCGCGCCGAACGCCGGCTGCGCATCCTC
>DASXCH010000112.1:0-13177 GCA_036491275.1 Caulobacteraceae bacterium | reverse complement strand
AGCGCCACAGAAAGCAAACCGCCTTCCGGCTCCGGCCGGTCGGCAAGGGTGAAAGGGTGGGGTAAGAGCCCACCGCGGCCCCGGTGACGGGGACGGCATGGCAAGCCCCGCCTGGAGCAAGACCGAATAGGGATGTCGCGTCCGGCCGCAAGGTCGGGCAGGCCGTCGCTGGCCCAGACGTCCGGGTAGGTCGCGAGAACCGTCCGGCGACGGGCGGTCCAGAGGAATGGCCGCCGCGCCAGGCCGGAGCAATCGGGCAGGGCGGCACAGAACCCGGCTTACAGGCCGTCTGATCCCTTCGGCCCCAGCCCAAGCCCCGGCCCGAGTCTCGGCCACGTCGCGGCGTTCCGCAGGCGAACGCCGCTGGCGTGGAGGCTCGAGTTCCACAGGGGCGCAAGCGGGGCGAGGCTGTCGACGATCCTGAGGTCGACGCCCCGCGCGGTGAGTTCGGCCACAAGGTCGGATAGGCGCGTGGCGGCGAGCGGCTTGACCGCTTCGCGGGAGACCCATTGGCCGGCGTCGCCCAGGTTCTCGAAGGTTTCGGGCGGCAAGCTGTAGCGCCAGACGGCGCCCTGCCGCAGACGGCCCTCCCAGCCGGACTCGATGTAGGCGGCGAAGCGGGCCCCGCCCAGCCACCGGGCGCGGTCCTCGGCGAGGCTGTCTTCACGCGCCCAGACGAGCACGCGCGGGCACTCGCGCGGGAAGAGATAGAGCGGCTGGCGGGCTTCCTCGATCGCCCAGACCAGGGGGCCGTTCAGCCACTCGCGGCCGGGCGGCCGGGGCGATGGGATCTCCACGGGCCGCGGCTCGAAGCGGGGGATGCCGCCCCGATCGCTGAAATGGAAAAGGCGCGGCGAGGACAATTCCAAGACGCCGGCTTTACTCTGATGTTCTTGCAATGTTCTCACCTTGCTTAACATAGAGTGCGGCCATCCCAACACAGTTACCAAAATCTTACGATTTCGAGCTTCAGCGTCATTGTATCCCAATCAATCCCATGTTAACCCAATTTTCGTCGCTCGGGAGGCTGACAAAGGGGTCGGGTCGGGGTGTTCCATTCCACCTTCGAAAAGCTGCTTGACGCCAAGCGGCGCCTTCAGGTGCCGCAGGAGTTCCGCGCCGCGGCGGCGGGGCCGTTCGACGGCGTCTTCTGCTTCCGCTCCATCGAGCACGACTGCATCGAGGGCGGTGGCCAGGCCCTGTTCGACACCTACCTCGGGGTCATCGACGAATTGCCGTTCGGCGATCCTCTGCGCACGGCGCTCGAGACCAGCGTGCTGGGCGGCATGAGCCGCCTGGCCTACGACACCGCCGGACGCATCACCCTTCCCGAGAGCCTCTGCGAGTCCTTCGGCCTGACCGACCACGTGGCCTTGGTGGGCATGGGCGAGCGCTTCCAGATCTGGCCGCGCCAGGCTTGGCGCGCCCATCGCGAAGCGCAACTCAAACTCGCGCGGGAGGGTCTGCCGGCCTTGCGCGCCCAGCAACGCACTCTGGCGAGAAGCGCATGAGCGGCCACGCCAGCGTTCTCCTTCCGGAAGTCATGGAGACGTTGCGCCCGGGCCCGGGACTGACCATGGTCGATGGCACCTTCGGCGCCGGCGGCTACAGCCGCGCCTTTCTGCTGGCGGGAGCTGAGGTCGTCGCCTTCGACCGTGACCCGGCCGCGACGGCCTGGACCGCCGAGCTCGCCGACGGCGGCGCATTCCGCCTGGTGGCGGCGCCGTTTTCGACCATGGCCGAGGTTCTGGGCGAGGGCGCCTGCGATGGGATCGCGCTGGACCTGGGCGTGTCCTCGATGCAACTCGACGAGGCAGAACGTGGCTTTTCCCTGATGCGCGACGGCCCACTCGACATGCGCATGTCGGGCGAGGGACCAACCGCCGCCGACCTCGTCAACGGGAAGCCGCAAAACGAGTTGACGCGCCTTTTCCGCCGCTTCGGCGAGGAACGTGAAGCAGGCCGCATTGCCGCCCGCCTCGTCCGCCGGCGCCTGGAGCAACCATTCGAGCGGACGGCCGACCTCGCGGCGGTCGTGGAACAGGCCGTGGGCGGGCGCCGCGGCGCGAAAATTCACCCCGCCACACGGGTTTTCCAGGCCCTTAGAATCGCGGTCAATGATGAACTTTCAGAGCTCGAGGCGGGTTTAGTGGCGGCCGAGCGGACACTGAAGGCAGGGGGACGTCTGGCGGTTGTGACCTTCCATTCCCTGGAAGATCGGATCGTCAAATCATTCCTCGCCGAGCGCTCCGAAGCCGCCGTCAAGACCTCCAGACACGCGCCCCAGCCGGCCGCTTCGCGGCCCAGCTTCCGGCTGATCCACAGGGGCGCGCGCACGCCGTCGCCGGCGGAGATCGCGGCCAATCCGCGGGCGCGTTCGGCGAAGCTTCGCGCGGCTGAACGGTCTTCGGCCCCGGTGTGGAGGCGCGCGGCGTGATCATTTCCGAGATCTTCAACCGCCGGTTCCGCGGTTTTCGGGTGATCGACCTGGTGGCGCTCACCGTGCTGCTGGTGCTGGCGCTGGCCAGCTACGCCTTCAAGACCTTCGCCGAGGGCATGGGCGCCGACACGGCGGATGTTGAAACGCAGATCGCCCAGGAAGACCGCCGCATCCGCCTCCTGAAGGCCGAGATCGCCCACTTGGACGACCCCGGCCGGATCGAGCGCCTGTCTGGCCAGTACCTCAACCTGCAGGCGGCCGATCCGAAGCAGGAAACCACTGCCGAAGCCCTGCCACAGGTGGCGCTCAAGCCCATCACGCCTGCGGCGCCCAAGCCGGCCGCTTCGGCTACCCCGTCGACGTCCGTCGCCAAACCCGACACGACATCCACGACCAAGCCAGAGACGCCCGCCAAGGCGACGCCTCCGGCGAGCCCCGATCCGACTGTTCCCGCCGCGTCCAAGGCTGACGATACATGACCGCGATCCCCGAAGACTCGGAAGCCATTTGGCGGCCAGCGCCCGGCGGCGGCATCTCGTGGTTGTGGTGGCTGGACCGCGCCTTCGAGCGCGCCAGGTCCAACGGCCGGGCCGAAGACGACACCCGGCTGCGCATCTTCTTCGTCATGGTGGTCTTCGCCGCCGCCTTCGTGACCCTGGGCCTGGCGGCGACCCATGCGGCCCTCTTCTCAGGCCTTGACGCCAACAACCGCGGCGGCGGCCTGGCGCCGGAAGCGCGGGCCGATCTCGTCGACCGCAACGGCCAACTCCTGGCGGTCGATATCGTCCGCTATGGCATGTACATCAGCCCGCGCGCAGTCTACGACCCCGCCGCCACGAAGGCGGCGCTCCTGAGCGTCCTGCCGACCCTGTCGCTGGCGCATCTCGATACGGCGCTCACCGGCCCGCACAAGGAATACTATGTCGCCGGCGGCATCGCCCCGGAGGTCAAGGATCGGCTGCACGACCTGGCGCTGGCCGGCGTCACCTTTGCCGAGGAGCCGGCCCGCGAATATCCGCTGGGATCCACCGGGGTCCATGTCATCGGCTTCACCGACAAGGGCGGCCGGGGTCTGGCCGGCATCGAAAAGGCGATGGACGCGGACATCCGCGACGAGGCCGGCCATGAACCGGTGGCCTTGTCCATCGACCTGCGCGTGCAGGGCGCCCTGCAGGACGAACTCGAAGCCGCGGCGAGCCACTTCGGGGTCAAGGACGCGGTGGGCATCGTTGTCAATGTCCACACCGGCGAAGTGCTGGCCATGGCCAGCTGGCCCGATGACGTCAATCCTAACGATCCGGGCAAGAGCAGCCCGGCCTCGATGATCAACCACGCCGCGGCCACCGTCTATGAGCCGGGCTCGGTGTTCAAGGTCTTCACCCTGGCCATGGGTCTGGACGCCGGCACCACCCGCGTCGACGAGGTCTATGACGTCCATACTCCGCTGATCCTGCCCGGCCAGATCATCCACGACTATGACAAGGGCGACGTGACCCTGCCGCTTTGGGAGGTGTTCACCCACTCATCGAACATCGGCGCCGCGCGCATGGCCCTGCAGTCGGGGGCGGCCAACATGGATCACTACTGGCGCGCCTTCGGCCTCACCAAGAAGGCCCCCAGCGAACTCATCGAATCCGCCCGTCCGCTGCTGCCCCCCAAGCTGAGCGTCAACGCCGTGGCCACCATGGCCTTCGGTCATTCGATCTCGGTGACGCCCCTGATGATCGCCACCGGGATGAGCTCGATCCTCAACGGCGGGATCTATCGGCCCCTCACATTCAAGAAGCTGGAGCCGGGCGATCAGCCGGCCCCCGGTCGGCGAGTGATCAAGGAGGCCACTTCGCGCACCATGCTCAACCTGATGCGGCTCAACGCCACCATCGGCACCGGCCGCAAGGCGGACGTGCCCGGCTATCGCGTCGGCGGCAAGACCGGCACGGCCACCAAGCTGGTCAACGGCCATTACAGCAACGGCAAGCTCAACCTCGCCTCGTTCGCCGCCATCTTCCCCACCGACGGCCCGCTCGACGAGGATCGCTACTACGTCCTGATCATGATGGACGAACCCAAGCCACTGCCCGAGACCTTCGGCTTCACAACCGGCGGCGAGGTGGCCGCGCCGATCGCCGGCAAGGTGATCGAGCGCATCGCCCCGTTCCTGAACGTTCACAGGATCATGACCACGATGACCGTCGATCCCCACGCGCCGGTCGACGCCCAGGCCCTCACCGGACGCGATTGATGGCGCGTCTGTCGACCCTGGTGCGGCGGGACCTGACCGTGGATCCGGAGATCACCGGCGTCACGGCCGACAGCCGCCGCGTCCAGCCCGGATACCTGTTCGCGGCCCTGCCGGGATCCACCGCCGACGGTCGCCGCTTCGTGCCAGCGGCGATCAACGCCGGCGCCGCGGCCATCCTCGGCGGCGAAGACTTGCCCGCGATCAAGGCCCCGGCCGTTCGCGCGGCCGACCCGCGCCGGGCCTACGCCCTGGCCGCCGCGGCCCTGCACGGCCGCGCGCCGAAGACGGTGGTGGCCGTCACCGGCACCAACGGCAAGACCTCGGTCGCGGCCTTCTGCCGGCAGATCTTCGCCATCCTGGGCCACAAGTCGGCCAGCATGGGCACGCTGGGCGTTCGGGCCGGCGACACCCAGCTCACCCCACCTGGACTCACCACGCCTGACGCGGGCGACGTCGCCGAGATGCTCGCGCGCCTGGCAGACATGGGCGTCACCCACCTGGCGCTGGAGGCCTCTTCGCACGGTGTCGACCAGCGCCGCCTGGACGGGGTCAAGCTCACAGCCGCCGGCTTCCTCAATCTCACCCAGGATCACCTGGATTATCACCTGACCATGGAGGCCTACCGCGCCGCCAAGCTGCGGCTGTTTGAGACCCTTCTGCCCCGTGGCGGCGCGGCGGTGTTGAACGCCGACTCCGACGCCTTCCCGGTGTTCGCCGGCACGGCGCGCACCCACGGCCAGAGGCTGATCACCGTCGGATCCATGGGCCAGGGCCTGACCCTCCTGGCCCGGCGCCCGGCGCCGAACGGCCAGCGCCTGCGCATCCGCGCCTGGGGCCGCCCGCATGAGGTCGTCCTGCCGCTGGCGGGCGCTTTCCAGGCCTCGAACGCGCTCGTCGCCGCCGGTCTCTGCATCGCTGCCGGCGAGGCGCCCGCGGAGGTCCTGGCCGCCCTCGAGCGGATTGAGGGCGCTCCCGGCCGGCTGCAGAAGGTTGGCGAGGGGACCAGGGGCGGCGTCGCCTATGTCGATTACGCCCACACCCCGGATGGCCTTCGCACCGTTCTTTCCGCCCTGAGGCCGCATGCCAGCGGCCGGCTGATCGTCGTTTTCGGCGCCGGCGGCGATCGCGACCGGGGCAAGCGGCCGCAGATGGGCGCCATCGCCGCGGACCTTGCCGACATCGCCATCGTCACCGACGACAACCCGCGCTCCGAGGCGCCGGAGGCGATCCGCGCCGAGATCATCGCCGGGGCCCCCGGCCTGGAAGAGGTCCCGGGCCGCGCCGAGGCCATCGCCTGCGCCGCCGGCAGGCTCGAGGCCGGCGACATCCTGGTGGTGGCCGGCAAGGGCCACGAGCAGGGCCAGGACGTCGGTGGCGTCATCCATCCCTTCGACGACGTGGCGGTCACGGCCGCAGCTCTCGGAGGCGCGCGTGGCTGAAGCGCTTTGGACCTCCGGCGAAATTACAGCGGCGGTGCGCGGCCGGCCGAGCGGTGGCGAGTTCAACGCCTGCGGCGTCGCCATCGACAGCCGCGAGGTGGCCGAGGGCGATCTCTTTGTCGCCCTTTCAGACCAGCGGGATGGTCACGACTTCATCGAAGCGGCCCTCAGCGCCGGCGCCGCCGGATCCCTGGTCTCGAAGCCCTCGCCCGGCCGCGCCATCCTGGTGGGCGACACCCTGGCGGCCCTCGGCGATCTCGGCAGGGCGGCGCGCGAGCGGGCCAACGGCGCCCGGCGCGGCGCGGTGACCGGCTCGGTCGGCAAGACCAGCGTCACCCAGGCCGTGCTGGCGGGCCTGAAGCTGGCCGGCGACGGCCACGGCTCGGTCCGCTCGTTCAACAATCATATCGGCGTGCCCCTGACCCTGGCGCGGATGCCGAAGTCGACCCGCGGCGCAATTTTCGAGATGGGCATGAATCACGCCGGCGAGATCGCGCCCCTCTCCAGGCTGGTGAGGCCACATGCCGCCGCGGTGACCAATGTCGAGGCGGTGCACGTCGAGAACTTCCACGACGCGGAAGCCGGGGTCGCCAGGTCCAAGGCCGAGATCTTCGAGGGCCTCGAGCCCGGCGGCGCAGCCATCCTCAACGCCGACAACGCCTGGACGGATGAACTCGCCGCCACCGCCAGGGGTCGGGGCGGATCGGTCCGCACTTTCGGGGCCTCGGAGAGCGCCGACGCCCGCGTCATCCGCTTCGAGGTCACGGCCTCCGGCGCCGAGGTCGAGGCCCGCATCGATGGCGCGCCGATCGCCTACAGCCTGCGCCAGTCGGCGCCGCACTGGGGTCCGATGAGCCTCTGCGCCGCCCTGATGCTCGAGGCGCTGGGGGTCGAGCGCGGCGTCGCTTTTAAGGCCCTGGCCGGCTTCGAGCCGCTCACCGGCCGTGGCGTCACTCTCGACCTGATAGGCCCTGGCGGTCCGTTCACGGTGATCGACGAGAGCTTCAACGCCAGTCCGGTGTCGGTAACCGCCGCTCTCATGGCCCTGGGCGCTCGCCCGGCGCGCGGCCGCAGGATCGCCGCTCTCACCGATATGCTGGAGCTGGGCGTCGACGCCCCGGCCCGCCATGCCGCTCTCGCCGCCCAGATCGAAGCGGCCGATGTCGACCGCGTGTTCCTCGCCGGTCCCCTGATGCGCTCGCTGTGGGATGGCTTGCCGTGCGCCCGCCGCGGCGCCTGGGCGCCCACCGCGGCCGATCTGGCGCCGATGCTCATCGAGGCGATCGGCGCCGGCGATGTCGTGATGATCAAGGGCTCCAAGGCCTCCAAGGCCAGCCTGCTGGTCCAGGCGCTGACCTCGCATGGCGAGGCCGGCCGATGATCTTCTTCCTCTACCAGTTCCTGGCCGACCATCACCTCTATCTGCCGGGTCACAACCTGCTCCGCTACCTGACGTTCCGGGGCGGCATGGCGGTGGCGACGGCGCAGGTCGTGGTCATGGCCATGGGTTCTCGCTTCATCCGCTGGATGCAGGCCCGGCAGGGCCGGGGCCAGCCGATCCGCGAGGACGGGATCCAGCGCCACATCACCGAGAAGGCCGGCACGCCGACCATGGGCGGGCTGATGTTCCTGGCCGGGATCGCCGCCTCGACCCTGTTCTGGGCGGACCTCGCGAACATCTATGTCTGGGTGGTGCTGCTGGTGACGCTCGCCTTCGGCGGCCTGGGATTCCTCGACGACTACGCCAAGGTCACCAAGCAGACGACGGCCGGCATCTCCGGCCGGATGCGGCTGGTCGTCGAGGCTGCCATCGGCCTGGCCGCAGTGTTTCTGATGGTCCAGTATGGACAGCACTCGCCCAACGAGGCTGGCCTTTCCACCTCGGTGGCCTTCCCGTTCCTAAAGCATGCCCTGTGGAACCTTGGCTGGTTCTATCTCGCCTTCGGCGCCTTCATCATCGTCGGCGCGACCAATGCGGTGAACTTCACCGATGGCCTGGATGGCCTGGCCACCGTGCCGGTGATGATCGCCGCCGCCACATTCGGCCTGGTGGCCTATCTCGCCGGCAACTTCCGCTTCGCGGACTACCTGCAGATCGACTTCGTGCCGGGCGCGGGCGAGCTGGCCGTGGTCTGCGCCGCCATCGTCGGCTCCGGCCTGGGCTTCCTCTGGTACAACGCGCCGCCGGCAAGGATCTTCATGGGCGATTCGGGAGCCCTGGCCCTCGGCGGCGCCATCGGCGCCATCGCCGTGGCCACCAAGCATGAGATCGTCCTGGCCATCGTCGGCGGCCTTTTCGTCATCGAGACCATCTCGGTCATCATCCAGGTGGGCTGGTTCAAGCGCACGGGAAGGCGCGTGTTCCTGATGGCCCCCATCCATCACCATTTCGAGCGGCTCGGCTGGTCGGAGCCCACGATCGTGATCCGGTTCTGGATCGTGGCGGGAATGCTGGCCATGGTCGGCCTCGCCACCCTGAAGCTGCGGTGAGGACGCCATGATCCCCGTCGCCTGCTTCGAAGGACGCACCGTCGCCGTGTTCGGGCTGGCCCGCAGCGGGCTGGCGGCCGCCAAGGCCCTGATCGCCGGCGGCGCGAGGCTTGCCTGTTGGGACGAGAACGAGGCCGCGCGGGCCGCCGCCACGGCCGAAGGCCTGGATCTCGTCGACCTCGCGCAGGCAGACTGGTCGGACTTCGCCGCCCTGGTGCTCTCGCCCGGCGTGCCGCTCACCCATCCGGCGCCGCACTGGACGGTCCTTCGCGCCCGGGCGGCCGGTATTGAAATCATCGGCGATGTCGAGCTCTTCGCCCGGGCGGTGGCCATGGCGCCCGAACACAAGCGCCCGCGGATCGTCGCCATCACTGGCACCAATGGTAAGTCGACTACCACCGCCCTCATCGGCCATGTGCTGAGAGCCGCCGGCCGCGACGCCCGCGTGGGCGGCAACATCGGCGTGGGCGTCCTGGACCTCCCGGACATGCACGGCGGAGCGATCTATGTGCTCGAGCTGTCGTCCTATCAGCTGGACTTGACATCCACCCTGAAGCCGGATGTCGCCATCCTACTCAACGTCAGCCCCGACCACCTCGAGCGGCACGGCGGCATGGAGGGCTATCTCGCCGCCAAGCGGCGCGTGCTGCTCAACCAGGGAAAGGGCGACACCGCCGTGATCGGCGTCGACGACGCCTACGGCCAGCAGATCTGCACCGAGATCACCGCCGCCAACAAGCGCACCATCTGGCCGATCAGCGCCCGCAAGTCGATCGGCCGCGGCGTCTATGTCCTTCAGGGCCGGCTCTATGACGCGGTCGACGGCCGGGTCTCGGAGGTCATCGACCTGACGCCGATCCGCTCTCTGCCCGGCCGTCACAACTGGCAGAACGCCGCCGCCGCCTACGCCGCCGCGCGGGCGCTGGGGGTGACCACCGCCGACGCCGCCGAAGGCCTGCAGTCCTTCCCCGGCCTCGCCCACCGCATGGAGACCATCGGCGCCATCGGCAATGTCCGCTTCGTGAACGACTCCAAGGCGACCAACGCCGACGCTGCGCGACAGGCCATGTCGAGCTATCCAAGGTTCTACTGGATCGCCGGCGGGCGGCCCAAAGAAGGCGGCATTTCCGGTCTCGAAGATCTCTTCGGCGGCATCGCCCGCGCCTATCTGATCGGCGAAGCGGAAGAGGACTTCGCCAGGTCTCTCGAGGGCCATTCGCCCTACGCCCGGGCCGGGACGCTCGACGCGGCCGTGCGCGCCGCATTCGCCGATGCCCGCAAGGAGGAGGGGGAGGCGATCGTCCTCTTCTCGCCGGCCTGCGCCTCGTTCGATCAGTACGCCGACTTCGAGGAACGGGGCGAAGCCTTCCGCGCCGCCGTTCAAGCCCTCATCGCCCCCCAGAACCAGGCGCTCGCCGGATGACAGCCGAAGCCCAGCCCACGTCGCATACCTTTTCGCGCCTCGATCGCAGCCGCGCGGGCGTTTGGTGGTGGACCACCGACCACATTCTCCTCGGCCTCACCGGCGCCCTGATGCTTGTGGGCGTGCTGCTGCAGTTCGGAACCAGCCCGGCGGCGGCCCAGCGGCTGGGCATAGCCTGGCCGTTCCACTTCGCCGTGAGGCAATGCGTCTTCGCGGCCGGCGGCGCGGCGATCCTGATCTCATCGGCCATGTTGAGCCCCAAGGGCGTGCGGCGCACGGCTTTCATCGTTTTTTTCGCCTCGATCGCGGCCATGGTCGCGCTGCCGGTGCTGGGCCATGCCGCCAAGGGCGCCACCCGCTGGGTGGAGATCGCTGGCTTCACCTTGCAGCCGTCCGAGTTCATGAAACCGGCGCTGATGGTGCTGATCGCCTGGATGTTCGCCGAGGGCCAGAAAGGCGAGGGCGTGCCAGGTGTCTCGATTGCGGTGGCGCTCTATGCCCTGTCGGCCTGCCTGCTGCTCGTCGAACCGGACATCGGTCAGACCGCCCTGATCACCATCGCCTTCGGGGCTGCCTTCTGGATCGCTGGCGTGCCGCTCGGTTGGGTGGCCGTCATGGGCTCGATCGCTCTGGCGGGCTTGTGCAGCACCTATTTCCTGTTCCAGCACGTGGCGACCCGCGTGAAGGGCTTCATGGACAAATCCGACACCTCCCAGATCCACCGCGCCGCCGAGGCCATCGCCGCCGGCCGGATGTGGGGCCGCGGGCCGGGCGAGGGGATCATGAAGACCCATGTGCCGGACATGCACACCGACTTCGCCTATTCGGCCGCCGCCGAGGAATATGGCCTGTGGCTGTCGCTGGTGATCATCGCCCTTTTCGCCACCCTGGTGATCCGCGGGCTCTACAAGGCCATGAAGCTCAACGACCCGTTCGAACAGGTCGCCGCCTCGACCCTGTTCGTGCTGGTGGGCATGCAGGCCTTCATCAACGTCGCGGTGAACCTGGCCCTGGTGCCGACCAAGGGCATGACCCTGCCGTTCATCTCCTATGGCGGCTCCTCGACGCTCGCCATGGGCCTCACCCTCGGCTTCGCCCTGGCGCTCACCAGCCGCAGGCCGGGCGCCTATGCGGTCGCCGACAGTCTCGCCAAAGCCGGCTCTTTTGACTGAAGCCGGCGCCCTCGCGGTCATCGCGGCGGGGGGAACCGGAGGCCACCTGTTTCCCGCCCAGGCCCTGGCCGAGGCCCTGATCGCCCGCGGCTGGCGCATCGCGCTGGCCACCGACAGGCGCACCGAGGGCCTGGCCGAGTCCTTTCCGGCCGAGCAGAAGATCGCGATCGCCTCGGCGACCTTCGCCGGCGGTCCGGCGGCCCGGGCGGCGCAGTTTATCGCCATCCTGCGCGGCGTCATGGAGGCGCGCGCCACCCTCGAGGCGCTGGGACCCAAGGTCGTGGTCGGCTTCGGCGGCTATCCCTCGATCCCGACCCTGATCGCGGCCCGCACCCTGGGCCTGAGGACCGTGATCCATGAGGCCAATGCGGTGATGGGCCGGGCCAACCGGCTGCTGGCCCCTGCCGTCACCGAGGTGGCCTGCGCCTTTCCCACCCTGATGAACGCCGCCCCGTCGGTGAAGGCTCGGGCGGTGGTGGTGGGAAGCCCGGTTCGCCCGGCGATCCGCGCCCTGGCCGGCCAGGGCTACACGCCGCCCACGGCCGACGGGCCGCTGCGCCTCTTCGTCACCGGCGGCAGCCAGGGCGCGCGGATCCTGTCGAGCATGGTTCCCGAGGCGGTGGCCCTGTTGCCGCGGGGCCTCCGCTCCCGCCTCGAGGTCGTCCAGCAGACGCGGGCCGAGACCTTCGAAGCGGCCGAAGCCATCTACCGCGGCGCCGGGGTCAGGGCCGAGCTCGCGCCCTTCTTCGCCGACATGGCCGCCCGCTGGACCTGGGCCCATCTGGCCATCTCCCGCGCGGGCGCCTCGACGGTGAGCGAGATCGCCGTGGCCGGCCGTCCGGCGATCCTGGTCCCGCTCGGCGTGGCGCTCGACGACGACCAGGGCCAGAACGCGCGCCTCCTCGCCGAGGCCGGAGCGGCCGAGGTGTTTCGCGAAGGCGACCTGACGGCGGACATCCTGGCTGGGGCCATGGCTGACCTCCTCGCCGATCCGGAGCGGCTGACCCGCATGGCCGCCGCCGCCGCATCGGTCGCAAAGCCCGACGCGGCCGAGCACCTGGCCGATCTGGTGGAACGGGCGGCCGCCTGAGACCTTGAGACTCCTGACCGGGCGAGCCGGAGAGCAGGAAGGCATGACCGGCTGATGAGCCATACCCGCCCGCCGCTCGCCCAGCGGCCCGAAGGCGCCGCCGGTCGCGTCTTCGGCCTGCTGATGGAAGCGATCAACGCGCCGGCCTATCGTTTCGCCTTCGACCTCCTGGACCTCAAGCCAGCCCATGACGTCCTCGAGATCGGCTTCGGGACTGGGCGCATGATCGAGCTGATGCTGGCCCGGACCCACGGCCGGGTCGCCGGCGTCGACCCGACGCCGACCATGGTCGCCTGGACCCGGTCGAGGGCGGCGGTGAAGCGCGAAGCCGACCGGGTGTGGCTCTCGCTTGGCGGAGATGGCGAACTCGACGAGCCGCCAGCGAGCTTCGACCGGATCGTCGCCCTCCACTCCTTCCAGTTCTGGGCCGATCCGGCGGCGAGCGTGCGGCGAATGCGGGCGTTGCTTCGGCCGGGCGGGCGTCTCGTGCTCATCCTGCGCGACCATTCGCGCGGCGGCGCCGACCGGCTGCCCAATCCCCTGTCCCGCCGGCCGGACGAAGCGGAGGCGACGCGGCGGCTGCTGGCTCAGAACGGCTTCGAGACCCGTCTCGCACGGTGCGGCCGGAGGGTGGGCGTGGTCGGCGAAGTCCGTTAGGCAGGGGCGAGCGGCGTGGGTTTCGCTCGCGTGAGTTGGGTGCACTGCCAGTGCGTCAGGCCGGGCAGGCCACCGTCAATCAGGTATTGTGTCCGTGCGCCAGGCGAAGCTGGCGTGTTCCAGCCGGTGCAAGTCCGGCCCGGGTAAGGTCAGCAGCCGCCCGGTAGCGAGTGTTGCGTGGTGGAAGGCGACGACCACTGCGAAGCGTACACAGCGATCGTGTG